>JBBQMC010000082.1:0-10678 GCA_038328565.1 Candidatus Limnocylindria bacterium | reverse complement strand
CATCGCGTACCTCGCCGCGGCCGACCGGCTGCGGCCACACGTCGTCGACGGCCAGCAGCTCGTCGACGAGGCGCTCGCTCGTGGGGATCGGATCCTGCTGGAGGGGCAGCTCGGCACGATGCGCGACCTCGACTGGGGCGTCTATCCCTACGTCACCTCCTCGAGCCCGATTCCGGGTGGGGCGAGCCTCGGCGCAGGCCTGCCCGCCGTGCGGATCGACCGCGTCATCGGGGTCGCGAAGGCCTACACCACCGCCGTCGGCGCCGGCCCGCTGCCCGCCGAGCTCGTCGACGCGTCGGGGGAGCTGCTGCGCGAGCGCGGCGTGGAGTACGGCACGTCCACCGGTCGGCCGCGCCGGTGCGGCTGGTACGACGCGGTCGCCGTGCGGTTCAGCGTCCGCCTCGCCGGCTACTCCAGCCTCGCGCTCACGAAGCTCGACGTGCTCGATGCGTTCGCCCGCATCCCGATCTGCACCGCCTACCGTGATCCGCGAACCGGCGAGACCTGGGACACGATCCCCGCCGCCGACGCGCTCTACGGCCGTCTCGAGCCGGTATGGGAGGAGCTCGCCGGCTGGCAGACCGATACCACCGCCTGCCGCAGCTGGGCCGATTTGCCCGCCGCGGCGCGGGCCTACGTCTCGCGCATCGAAGCGCTCGCCGGCGTGCCGATCGGCCTCGTCAGCGTAGGGCCGGAGCGCGACCAGATGATCGTCCGCGGGACAGCTGACAAGGAGCACAGGCAATGAGGATCGGCATCATCGCCCCGCAGGGCTGGACGGGAGACTTCGACGGCTGGGAGCCGGAGCCGGCGTGGCAGCGCACCGTCGCGGTCGCGCGGGAGGCGGAGCGGCTCGGCTTCGAATCGGTCTGGCTGTTCGACCATTTCCACACCGTGCCGAAGCCGACCGACGAGCTGACGTTCGAGTCGTTCACCTCGCTCGCCGCGCTGGCAGCGCTCACAACGCGCGTGCGGCTCGGCCAGATCGTCATCTGCAACGGGTTCCGCAACCCGGCGCTCACCGCCAAGATGGCGTCGACGATCGACACGATCAGCGGTGGGCGCTTCGAGCTCGGGATCGGCGCCGGTTGGAAGCGCGACGAGTGGCTCGCCTACGGCTACGGGTTCCCGGATACGCCGGTGCGGCTCGCCAAGCTCCATGACGCGCTCGAGGTGATCGGCCGCATGCTCGAGCCGGGGCGCACGACGCACGCGACCTACGAGGGCGAGCAGCACAGCGTGGGCAACGCCATCAACCTGCCGAAGCCCGTCGCGCCGAGCGGGATGCCGATCATGGTCGGTGGGAATGGGCCCAAGGTGACCTGGCGCCTGGCCGCGCGCTACGCGGACGAGCTGAACGTCGACGGCATGTCGCCGGACGAGGTCGCCGAGGCGCTGCCGATCATCCGGTCGCGGTGCGAGGAGATCGGCCGCGACCCCGACACGCTGAGCGTGTCGGTCCACGTCTGGTGGGGTACCCCGGAATGGAAGTCGGCCGGCGCCACGCGGCAGGAGCTCCTGCGGGCCTATGCCGACCTGGGCGTCAGCCGCGTCATCGGCCTCCTCCAGGCCAGCGCGGAGGGCGACGAGGCCCTCGACGAGCTGGCCGCCGATGCCCGCGCCGCCGGCCTCGAGCTGGAGGGATAGCGCCTCGGGACGAGCGGTTGCAAAGGTTCCTTTGCAAAGGTATCTTTGCAAAGCATGACCGATCGAGAAACCGTCCTCGGTACCGGCTTCGACCCCGAGCGCGACGTCCTGCTTGACGCGCGCAACCTGCGCGGGCTCGCGCATCCCCTGCGCCTCCGCCTGCTCGGCATGCTCCGCGAGGGCGGTCCGTCGACGGCGACCCTGCTCGCGGCACGGGTCGGGGAGTCGAGCGCGGCCACGAGCTACCACCTCCGCCAGCTGGAGGCGTACGGGTTCGTGGTCGAGGATGCCGGCCGCGGCACGGCGCGCGAGCGGTGGTGGCGCTCGGCACATCGGTCAACCTATTTCGACCTCGGTGCCGATGAGTCCGAGGAGGGACAGCTCCTTGGCGAGGAGTACCTGCGTGGCGTCGCCCGGGCCTACGCGGCGCGGATGGACGCCTGGATCGACGCGCTGCGGACCGTGCCGCGCGCGTGGCGCGATGCCGCGAACATGAGCGACTACCGGCTGCGGCTCACCCCCGACCAGGCAGTGGCCCTCGTGGCACAGCTCGATGCGATCGGTGTCGCGCATCGCGAGGACCCAGACGCGGAGGTTCCCGCCGACCCCGGCGCATGCCGCGTCGCCTTCCAGTTCCAGGTGATCCCCGACCCGCGCGACGTGGTCGAGGCAGCCGACCATGGCTGAGCGGCGACGGCGCGGGATCCTGGGCCTGCTGGCCGCGAACGGCGTGTCGACGCTCGGCACCCGGATGTCGATGCTCGCCATCCCGTGGTTCGTGCTCACGACGAGCGGCAGCGCGGCCGAGACGGGCCTCGTCGCGTTCGCCGAGACGGCCCCATACGTCCTCCTGATGGCGATCGGCGGACCGTGGGTCGACCGGGTGGGCGCATGGCGGGTGGCGATCGCCTCCGAGATCACGGCGGGCGTCGCGATGGGCGCCATCCCGCTCCTCTTCCTGACCGGCCACCTCTCATTGCCGCTGCTCGCCGGGCTGGCGGCGGTCGCGGGTGGGGTCCGCGGCGCCGGCGACACCGGGAACCGCGTCCTGGTGCCGGCGCTCGCCGAGGATGCGCGGATGCCGCTCGAGCGCGCGTCCGGACTGTTCGACGGCATCAGCCGTACGGCCGGCATGGTCGGCGTGCCGCTCGCCGGCCTCCTCATCGCGGCGAGCTCCGCTCCGGCGGTGATCGTCGTCGACGCCGCCTCGTTCGTCGTCTCGGGCGCGCTCATCCTCGCCCTGGTACCGCGCACGTCGCAGCCCGTGGCGCATCCCGACGAGGAGGGAGCCGGCTACCTCGAACGGCTCGGCCAGGGCATGCGCTACCTGCGGGGCGACCGCCTGCTGATGGGGATTGCCCTCATGGTGCTGGTGACGAACCTCATCGACGCGGCGAGCGGCTCGGTGCTCATGCCGCTGTGGGGGCAGGAGCGGCTGGGAAGCCCGGTCGGGATCGGTCTCATCTCGGGCGTCTTCGGGCTCGGCGCGGTGTGCGGCAACGCCGCGCTGTCGTGGCTCGCCCCGCAGCTGCCGCGACGCTGGGTCTACGGCCTCGGCTTCCTCATCGCCGGCGGGCCGCGCTTCGCGGCGATGGCTCTCCTCTCGACGGTGCCGCCGATGCTCGTCGTCGGCTTCCTGGCCGGCTTCGGTGCGGGCAGCATCAACCCGATCCTAGGGGCGGTGGAGTACGAGCGCGTGCCGCGGCACCTCCAGGCTCGGGTGCTCGGCGCGATCGGGGCGCTTGCCTGGGCCGGCATCCCGTTCGGTGGCATCCTGGGCGGCGCGCTGGCGCAGTCGCTCGGCCTCACCGCCACGCTGTGGCTGGCGGGCGGCGCGTACCTGCTCACCACGCTCGCGCCCTTCGTCTTCCCGGCGTGGCGTCAGATGGACCGTCGCCAATCCTCGGCCGCCTCCGGGTCGGCCAAGCTGCTGGACGAGCCGCCGCCCGCCTGACGCGCGCTTGCGCGGTCGTGCACCGTACGTCCGACATGACCGATCGTCCGCGCCGCGCGATCGCGTGGCCGCTCGCCGCCCTGGCGGCGGTCCTCGTGGCCTGCGCGGGTCCCACGCCGACGGGCACCCAGGTGAGCGCTGCCGGCCTCCATTTCGTTGCGCCGCCCGGTTGGGTGGCGCGGCTCGTCGCCCCAGACAACCCCCGCGGTAGCGAGCTTCTCGGCTGGGCCACCAACCAGCACCCGTTGCCAACCTGCGTGGGAGCCTGCGAGCACCCGATCGACCAGCTCGAGCCCGGCGGGATCGTCGTCTGGGTGCAGCGGGTCAGCTGCCTGCCGGACTGCCAGCTGCCCGACGCTGGCCGGACGTTGATCGGCGGTCGCGAAGCGACGCGCCAGACCATCCAGGGGCCCGTGTGCGGACGACTGGGCAACGGGGCGGCGAATCCCGGTCCGGCCGAGGTGATCGTCGTCTCGGTCACCCCGCAGCGCCAGGACGTGTTCCTGGTCTGCGCGGGGGCGCACGCCGATGCCGCCCGTGCGGAGCTCGAGCGCCTGCTGGCGTCGGTGGGCTGGACCGTCCCCTGAGCCGATACGATCGTCGGATGGCCAAGTCGCGCAGCGTCTCCCACCTCTTCCGTCTCCCCGGAGCAATCGAGCCGTATCCGGCTGAGCCCTCCGACGCGGAGCTGGCGGCAGCGGTCGGGATCGACCCGGCCGAGATCGTGCGGCTCGACATGAACACGCTCGGCGGCGGCCCGTTGCCGGCGGTCGCCGCAGCGGCGGCATCGGCGGGGACCGGCGTCGTGGAGTACAGCGACCTCGCCTACGCCGAGCTTCGGGCTGCGATCGGCTCCGTCGTGGCCGCCCCGCCCGCGCAGGTCATCCCGGGCGCCGGCGCCGACGACCTGATCCGGCTCGCCACCGCCCTCGCGGTCCGACCCGGCGATGCGGTCGTGGTGCCGACACCCACGTTCCCGATGTTCGCGGTGGAAGCGCGCTCGCCGGCGCGTCGGTCGTTGCGGTGCCGCGGGTTGCGCTTGCCGAGCGCCAGCCGGTGGCGATGATCCGCGACGCAGCACGGGCCACGGCCGCGCGGCTCGTGTGGATCTGCGCGCCCAACAACCCGACCGGCGATGCCCATGACCTCGCCGAGATCGAAGAGCTGGCCAACTCGGTGGATGCCCTCGTGGCGGTCGACGAGGTGTACGTGGAGCTGGCCGAGGCCTCTCTCGGGGTCGAACGCGGGGCGCTGTCCGCCATCGGGCTCATCGAGCGTCACCCGAACCTCATCGTCGTGCGCTCGATGTCGAAGGCCTACGGGCTGGCCGGCGCCCGGCTGGGGTATCTCGTCGCCGGCCCCGAGGTCGCGGAGCGCCTCGACGGCATCCGGCTCTCGCTGCCGGTTGCCGCACCGAGCCAGCGGCTCGCGCTGGCGGCGCTCGGCGACCAGGAGGCCGTGCGCCTGCGCCACGAGACGCTCGTCGACGAGCGGCGGCGGGTCGAGGCGGCGCTCGATGGGCTGGGCTGGGAACGCCTGCCGTCGGTGACGAACTTCATCCTCTTCCGTCCACCAGACGCGGGCCAGCTCGCGGCAGCACTGCATCGGGAGGGCATCATCGTGCGCGCCTACGACGGCGACCTCGCGGCGTGGCTTCGCGTCACGGTCCGCTCCGGCGCCGAGAACGATCGTTCCTCGCGGGAATCGGCGCCGCGCCGAGGTGACGTGCCGCCTCGGCGACGCTGGGGCCGTGGCGGACCGTATACTCGGTGAAAGCCGCTGGTCACCAGTCCTTGCGTTACATTCGAGCCGTCACGATCACCCGCCATCACCGAAGCCCGCGTCGGCTTGCCGCGCGGGCGACGTGCTACTCGAGGAGGTCCCGTTGATCGACCAGGCCCCCGTCCGTGACGCCACCGAGGCCCGCCTCCGAAGGGCCTACGGGTTCGAGGAGATCGCGCTCGTCCCGGGCGCCGTGACCGCCGACCCGGCCGAGGTCGACCTGTCGACCGACCTTGGCGGGGTCCCCCTGCGCATCCCGTTCCTGGCCGCCGCGATGGACGCGGTGGCCGACGCCGACTTCGCCGTGCGAATGAGCGGCGCCGGCGGGGTGGCGTTCGTCAACCTCGAGGGTCTCTACACCCGCTACGAGGACGCAACCGAGATCATCGACCGCGTGGTGGCCGCACCCGACGGTCGCAGCGCGGCCCATCTCCTCGCCGAGGCCTACGAGCGCCCGATCCGTGACGAGCTGATTCGCGAGCTCATCGGCCGCATCCGGGCCGGCGGCGGGATCGCGGCGGTGGCGACGACACCGACATCGGCATGGCATCACGCCGAGCTCGCGGCCGAGGCGGGAGCGGACCTGTTCCTCGTGCAGTCACAGGTAAGCAGCGCGCGCCACATCTCGACCTCCGGACGCGTGCTTTCGCTCGCCGACCTGACCGGTGCGCTGAAGCTGCCGGTCCTCGTGGGCAACACGGTGAGCGGCGAGGCGGCGTATCAGCTCATGCACCAGGGCGCTGCCGCGATTTTCGTGGGCGTCGGCCCGGGCGCCGCGTGCACGACCCGCGAGGTGCTCGGGATCGGCGTGCCGCAGGTCAGCGCCACCCTCGAGGTGGCCGCCGCGCGCGACCGCTACGCCCGCGAGACCGGCCGCTACGTGCCGATCGTGACCGATGGCGGCATGAAGACCGGCGGCGACATCGCCAAGGCGATCGCCTCCGGCGCCGATGCCGTCATGCTCGGCTCACCGCTCGCCGGCGCGATCGAGGCGCCGGGCCGTGGGTTCAACTGGGGCATGGCGGCGCCATCCCCGACCCTGCCACGCGGGACGCGGATCAAGATCGGCGAGCGGCTGCCGCTCGAGCAGATCCTCTTCGGGCCGGCCGAGACCGCGCACGGCACGCAGAACCTCGCCGGTGCGCTGCGTCAATCGATGGCCGCCCTCGGCGCCCGCACGATCCGCGAGATGCACGAGGTCGAGATGGTGATCGCCCCGTCGATCGCGACCGAGGGCAAGTCCTGGCAGCTCGCCGCCCGGGAGTGACCCATCCCTGGCGCGAGATCGGGGACCGCGTCTTCGTGCGCCGCTACGACTTCTTCGACCAGACGATCGGTGCGGTCATCGGCGAGATGGGGGTGGTGGTCATCGACACGCGCAGCTTCGCCGCCCAGGCGGACGAGCTGCGGGCCGACCTGCGTGCCCTGACCGATGCGCCCCTCGCCGCGGTCGTGAACACCCATCACCACTATGACCACACCTTCGGCAATGCGCGCTTTGTGCCGACCACGATCTGGGGCCATCGCCGCTGCGCGGAGATCCTCCGCGTCGACGGGGAGGCGCACCGCCACCGCGTGATGGCCGAGATGCCGACAATCGCCGACGACGTCGCCGGGGTCGAGATCGTCGCGCCCGATGTGACGTTCGACGAGGTCGCGACGCTCGACCTCGGCGATCGGGAGCTCGTGCTCCGCCACCTCGGCAACGGGCATACCGACAACGACATCGTCGTCGTGGTGCCGTCGGCCGCCGACGGCCGCGACGTGGTCTTCGCCGGCGATCTGTTGGAGAACGGTGCGCCACCGTCGTTTGGCGACGCGTACCCCGATGCCTGGGCGGAGACCGCGCCGCGCCTCCTGCCCCTCATCACCGGCCCCGTCTCGCCGGGGCACGGCGAGCCGGCCGACCACGCCTTCGCGGAGCGCCAGGCCGGCGAGCTGGCGGAGGTCGCGCGACTGTGCAGCGCGGCGATCGACGGCTCCATCTCGGCCGACGAGGTGCTCCGCCGCTCGCCGTACTCGGCGGTCACGACGCGGCATGCCCTGCGCCGCGCACGCGTCGAGGCGGCCGAGCGCGCGTAGGCGCGACATGTGATCGGCCATACTGAGTAGTCTTGCTCAAGCAACTGAGTAAAACTGCGCAGGGGAGTGAGTGAATGCCCCGGAGCCCGGCGCGCGAGTATCGGCGCCCCGTGTACGAGGAGGTGCTCGCTCGCGCCAACGAGCCGCGCCGGTTCATCCAGGTCCTCGCGGGGCCGCGGCAGGTCGGCAAGACGACCCTGGCACGGCAGGTGATGGCGGCGATCGGCGTGCCGGGGCACTTCGCATCGGCGGACGCGCCGGATCCCGAGGACGTGGGCTGGATCTACACCCAGTGGGCGATCGGGCGCCAGGCGGCAGGGGACGGCGGACGCGCGGGTGGGGTGCTCGTGCTCGACGAGGTCCAGAAGATCCGCCAGTGGTCGGACGTCGTGAAGCAGCTCTGGGACGAGGACTCGGCGGCCGGCACGCCGCTGCGCGTCATGCTCCTGGGCTCATCGCCCCTCCTCGTGAAGCAGGGCCTGTCCGACAGCCTCGCCGGTCGCTTCGAGGTCATCCGGGTCACGCACTGGACGTTCGCAGAGATGCGGGATGCCTTCGGCTGGGACCTCGACACCTACCTCTTCCACGGCGGCTATCCCGGCGCGGCACCCCTGATCGCACGCCACGAGCGGTGGGAGGCGTACGTGCTCGACGCGCTCGTCGAGACGTCACTGTCGCGCGACATCCTCCTCCTCAACCGCGTCGAGAAGCCTGCTCTCCTGCGCCAGCTCTTCCGGCTCGCCTGCGCGCACTCCGGCCAGGTGCTGTCGTACACGAAGATGCTCGGCACGCTGACCGATGCCGGCAACACGGTGACCCTCGCCCACTACCTCGAGCTCCTCGGTGGCGCGGGCATGGTCGCCGGGATCGGCAAGTACGCCGGATCGGTCGCCAGGCGGCGCGGCTCGAGCCCGAAGCTGCTCGCGCTGAACACCGGCCTCGTGACGGCGACCGCGCGGACGACGCTCGCGCACGCGAAGGCGGACCCGGCCGCGTGGTCGCGACTCGTGACGACGGCCGTCGGGGCGCACCTGTGGGCCCACGCCGATCCGGAGGAGCTCGCCTACTGGCGCGAGGGAAATGCGGACGTCGATTGGGTGGTGCGGCCGGGCAAGCTCATGCGCTCGCAGTCGGCGCCGCTCGCAATCGAGGTGCGCGCCGGTCATCCGCGCGGCAGCGCCGGCACGGTCGCGTTCCGGCGCACGCATCGCGGCGCTCGCTCGCTCACCGTGGGTGCTGGCGGCATCCCGCTCGAGGACTTCCTCGGCGCGCACCCCGGCCGCTGGCTGGATGGCTGACGCGGGGCCTCAGGCGAGCGGCCAGACGACCTCGGTCCGGAGCTCATCCGTTGCGACCTCGGACGGGTCGTCGACGTACGACTCCCACGGCGCTGGCCCCGCCTCGCGCACGGCGCCGTTGATCCAGTCGCGGAGGCGGTCGTACGTGCCGGCGAGGCGTTCGTAGCTGCCAAGGTGCACGATGACGGCCGCCGCGCCGCCGGGCAGCTCGGATCCACCGACCTCCCCGGGCTCGCATTCGGCGAGCGGGCGCAGGTTCGCGATCGGCGCCGCCACCGGCAGGCCCATCTCGACGTCGACCTGCTCCGGGCCGAACTCGTGATAGCGGGCGTACGGCGGACCGGCGGGCGCGCCGCCGAGATCGGCGACCCGGTCGGCGACGTTCGGAAGGTGGACGTCGAAGAGGGCGCCGATGTCGAGCTCGCTCATCGGCTGGGTGATGCGCGCCGCCACGGTGGGCTGCGGCGCGAGCTCGACGATGCGGACATCGTCCGCAGGAGCCGGATCCGTCATCGGTCTGTCCTCGTTCGGGTCAGGCAAGGGTAGCCGTCGCACTACACTTGGGCGCACCAACCACGCACGCGGGCAACGGATTGAGCGAGACGGGCGACGACGAGCGGAGACCGAGGCGCCCCGAGCGGGGGCGCACCGTCCACGGCGAGGCCGCGAATGCCGGCCATCGCGTCCTTGCGCCAGACGACGCGGAGGTCGAGGCGTACCTCGAGGCGGCCCTCCACGCCCCGCCGCCGGAGCGCCGCGACGAGGCGCCGGAGGGGCCGGACACGGTCGTCATCCTCGATTTCGGCAGCCAGTTCGCGCAGCTCATCGCGCGGCGCGTGCGCGAGCTGCACGTCTATTCCGAGCTCCTGCCGCACGACACGCCATGGGAGGAGATCCGGCGCCGCAACCCGCGGGCGATCATCCTCTCCGGCTCGCCGTCATCGGTCTACGACGCCAACGCGCCGAAGGCCGATCCCGCCCTGTGGTCGGGGCAGGTGCCGGTGCTCGGGATCTGCTACGGCATCCAGCTCATGGCCCACGAGCTTGGCGGCGAGGTCCTCCCCTCGGAGAAGCGCGAGTACGGGCCGGCGGCGATCACGATCTCCACGGCGGACGGACTGTTCGCCGGCCTCGACCGCGAGCAGCCGGTGTGGATGAGCCATGGCGACAGCATCGCCCGGCCGCCGGACGGCTTCACGGCCACCGCGCAGTCGGAGTCGAGCCCGTTCGCCGGCCTCGCCGCGCCGGCCAGGAACCTGTACGGCATCCAGTTCCACCCGGAGGTCGCGCACACGCCCCACGGCCGCGACGTGCTCCGGAATTTCGTCATCGGCGTGGCGGGCGCGCGGCCGAACTGGACCGCCGCGAACCTCATCGACACGACCGTCGCCCAGGTCCGCGAGAAGGTCGGCGACGGGCGGGTGATCTGCGCGCTGTCGGGCGGGGTCGACTCGGCCGTCGCGGCGACGCTCGTCCATCGCGCCATCGGCGACCAGCTCACCTGCATCTACGTCGACCACGGCCTGATGCGGAAGCGCGAGTCCGAGCTGCTGCGCACCACGTTCGCCGAGCACCTCGGCATGCAGCTCGTCATGGTCGACGCTCGGGAACGATTCCTCCGCCGCCTGGCCGGCGTCGAGGAGCCGGAGGAGAAGCGTCGCATCATCGGCGACGAGTTCATCCGCGTCTTCGAGGAGGAGGCGGCCAAGCTCGGCCAGATCGACTTCCTCGTCCAGGGCACGCTCTATCCCGATGTCATCGAGTCGACCTCCGCCGAGACGAAGGCGGCGGCGAAGATCAAGACCCACCACAACGTCGGCGGCCTGCCGGCCGACCTCCGCTTCTCGCTGATCGAGCCACTGCGCTACCTGTTCAAGGACGAGGTGCGGGTCGTCGGGGCGGAGCTTGGCCTGCC
>JBBQMC010000081.1:0-10834 GCA_038328565.1 Candidatus Limnocylindria bacterium | reverse complement strand
CGACACGCGCGACCTGCCGCGCCTCCTCGCACCGCTCATGCGCGACGCGGAGCTCGCGCTCGGCACGCGCTACATCCGCGGTGGTGGCACGCGCGGTTGGCCGTGGTATCGGCGCCTGATCAGCCGCGGCGGGACGACGTTCGCGCGCACCGTCCTCCTCCTGCCGTACCGCGACCTGACCGGCGGCTTCAAGGCGTGGCGCCGCGAGCTGCTGGAGCAGATTCGCCTCCGCGACGCGCACGCCTCCGGCTACGGCTTCCAGGTCGAGACGACCTGGTGGGCGCACCGGCGCGGCTCGCGCATCGTCCAGGTCCCGATCGTCTTCCGCGAGCGCGTGGCCGGGAAGAGCAAGATGCACGGCGGGATCGTGCGCGAGGCGATGCTCATGGTGCTCCGCCTCCGCTGGGACGCCATGCGCGAGTCCCTCGGGGGGCGGCGGTGACGGAGCGCGCCGCGAGCGTGGCCCGCGCCGAGCGGCGAGCGTGGCCCGCGCCCGGCGGCCCGGTGGCGAGCGGCCGGTGCATCGGCTAGGATGGCGCCTCGCCCGGACGCCCCGCCTCATCTCGCCCTGCACGACGAACTGACCGCATGACCATCCGCCGACCGATCCTCGACCGCAAGCACCGTCCGCGTTGGCAGGACGAGCTGCGCACGCAGCAGCTCATCGTCGCCGGCTTCGCCGTGGCGATCGCCGTCGCGGTCGGCATCCTCGGCTCGACGATGTGGAACACGTACTACGACAACCACCTGCGCCAGGTGGCGGTCGTGAACGGTGCCTCGCTCACCGCCGACGCGATCCACAAGCGGGTGAACATCATCGGCTCGGAGCTCACCGCGCGCGGCGTCGACTTCAACGCGCAACTCGGCGGGGCGCGAGACGCGGTGCTCCAGCAGCAGCTCCAGGTGGTGCAGGACCAGCTGAACTCGGTGAGCCAGACGGCCACAGATTCGCTCGTCAACGCCACGTTCCTGGCCCAGCGCGCGCCTGACGCCGGCCTGTCGGTCAGCGATGCCGAGGTGACGACCGAGGTGAGCCGGCGCGAGACGCTGCCGGCGCGGCTGGAGCTGTCGGTCATCACCGTCAACGCGCTCCCCGCCGACGCGCCGGCCGGCATCGTTCCCACCGACGCTCAGTTGGCGGCCGCGAAGCAGAAGGCGGACGGCATCCTCGCCGACCTGAAGGGCGGCGCCGACTTCGCCGCCACGGCCGACGCCAGGAGCGACGACGCGACCACGAAGGCGCTCCACGGCAAGATCGGCTTCGTCGACGCGAGCGACGGGACGTACGGCTCGTTGTTCGCGAAGGCGAAGGACGGGAAGGGCGGCGACCTCATCGGTCCGTTCCTCGACGGGAGGCGCTACGTGATCCTTCGCCTCGACAGCCGCCATGACGCCGGGCCCTTCACGATCCTCGCCCAGCTCCTCGCCTCGAGCGAGATCAGCCCGGCCGACTACCGCGCCTACGTCCACGACGAGCTGCTGCGGGCGAAGTTCCGCACCTACTTCGGCACCCAGGTGATCCAGGCCTACCAGCCGCAGCAGCACGTGGCGCAGATCTTCATCAGCGGCGACCAGGGCGTCCCGCTCCCGAAGATCCGCCTCCGCCACCTGCTCGTCCAGCCGATCCCCGGCGCCCAGGACCAGAGCACCGCCACCCCCGCCCAGTGGCAGGCGGCGCTCACGAAGGCGAACGAGCTGTACGCGAAAGCCACGGCAGCGAATCCGGACTGGTGCGCGCTCGCCAAGTTCTCGGACGACCCGGGCAGCCGGAACCAGTGCGGGGACCTCGGCTGGTACGACCCCACCACCTCGCAGTTCGCGGCCGACTTCAAGGCCGCGGTGGCCGGTTTGGCCGTGGGCGAGACGACGAAGCCGGCGAAGACGCAATTCGGCTACCACGTCATCGAGGCCACGCAGCAGCGCACGAGCGCGCAGGACCAGGCAGACCAGCTCGTCAAGGACCTCCGCGCGCACCCCGACACGTTCGCGGCCGTGGCGAAGGCACAGAGCGAGGACCCGACGACCGCGGCGAAGGGCGGCGACATCGGCTGGGTGGCGCGCTACGAGCAGGTGCCGGCGCTCGAGTCGGCGATCTTCGGGCTCACGAAGAAGGGCGAGATCACCGACCCGGTGACGAGCAATAACGGCCTCTACGTCTTCCAGCTCCTCGACAGCTCCTCGTCGCGCTGGGTCGACTACGCGCGCCTCGCGTCGATCCGCAACGCGGGCTTCGACCGCTGGCTGACGGAGCAGAAGGCCGGCGTCGAGATCTGGGTCGATCCGTCGTTCCAGAGCAGCGGCACGACAACACCGGCAAGTGGCACGGGCGGTGGCAGCGTCCAATGACCCGCGGTCGCGCAGCGTGAGCTCCCCCGACGCGATCGCCGACCTCATCCGCGCCGCCGGGGTCGACCCGGCCGCCGGCCTGCAGCTCGTCGCCGCGGATCGGCTGCCGGCCATCCCGTTCGACCCGAGCCTGCCGCTCCTCATCCTGCCCGGAGCTCCCGGCGACCCGGCCGCGACCGTGCCCGGCCGCCACGCCCATCACGGACCGATCGCCGTCCTTCGCGCGCTCTACCCGGGCGGCCACGCGCTCCACCGCCTGGGCGACGGCGCGCATGTCCCGCTCGAGGCGCTCGATGAGGAGACGCTTGCCGGCGATGCCTGGCTCGTGCCGGCCCTGGCCCTGACCGACAACCTCGCCAGCCCATACGGGATGGCCGCCATCAGCGCCCGCCTCCGCGCCCCGGGCGGTTGTCCGTGGGACGCAAAGCAGACGCACCTCACCCTGCGGCCGTACCTCCTCGAGGAGGCGTACGAGACGCTCGACGCCATCGAGCGCGGCGATCCGGCGGAGCTGGCCGAGGAGCTCGGCGACCTTCTGCTCCAGGTGATCCTCCACGCCCAGCTCGCCGCGGAGGCAGGCACGTTCGACCTGACCGATGTCCATCGGTCCATCGCCGCCAAGATCGTGCGCCGCCATCCCCATGTGTTCGGCGAGGTCACCGTGGACGGGGTGGAGCAGGTGATCGCCAACTGGGAGACGATCAAGGCCGGCGAGCGGGCGGAGCGTGCCGCGGGCGGCACCGATGCGCCGGGTGGCCCGTTCGCGGGCGTAGCCCGCGCCCTGCCGGCGCTGCCGGCGAGCCGCGAGATCCAGGAGCGCGCATCGGCGCTCGGCTGGGACTGGGAGGCGATCGAGGGAGTCTGGGAGAAGGTCGGCGAGGAGCTCGACGAGCTGCGCACGGCCGTCACGCCCGAGGAGCGGCTCCACGAGGTGGGTGACGTCCTGTTCGCGGTCGTCAACCTCGCGCGCTGGATGCAGCTCGATCCGGAGGAGGCGTTGCGAGCCGCGAACCGGCGCTGGATCGGTCGCTACGAGCGCGTCGCGGCGCTCGCGGCGGAACGGGGGATCGACCTCGGCGCGCTCGACCTGGCCGGCAAGGACGAGCTGTGGGACGAGGTGAAGGCGACGCCCTGACCTTGGCGGTCACGACCGCTCGCTCGGCCGCGTCCCTCACGGCCGCCAGGCCGGGCAGCAGTCGTTCGCAGTTCCGCTCGCCGACGTCGGCCCCGGCAGCTCCCGCGCTCCGGAGCCGTCGGCGTTCGCGACCATGAGGTTGAACTGGGTGCCGTCATTCGTGCTGTACGCGATCCGCGTCCCGTCCGGCGACCAGGCCGGATATCCCTGCCATGCCGGGTCATTGGTGAGGTTGTGCAACCCGCTCCCGTCCGATGCGACGCTAATCACCTCGGCGTTGCCCTGCCCCAGGGTGAAGGGGTCAGCCCCGTCCAGGTAGGCGGTGAACAGGATGCGGGTGCCGCCAGGCGACCAGGTCGGGGCGTCGGCCGGAACGGTCGGGTCGGAGACCGGATGCGGATTCGCGCCGTCGGCGCCCACGACCTCGATGACGGAGCCGCCGGCCGCATCGGTCCGCACGAATGCGAGCGCGTCGCCGCGCGGGGACCACGTGACGGTGACGTCATCGTCCGGCGTGTCGGTGATGCGGTGGGCATCGGTCCCGTCCGCATTCATGACCCAGAGGTCGTGGTTGCCCTCGGTGCCGGCGACGTAGGCGATCCGCGACCCATCCGGGCTCCAGCTCGGGCCGGCGCCGTCCGCCAGCCGCGCCGGCGCACCACCCGCCGCCGGCACGACCCAGACCGAGTGTCCGCGTAGTCGACGTACGCGATCCGCGTCCCATTCGCCGACCATGCCGGCTCGCCGACCCGCGGCCCGACGAGCATGCGCTGGCCCGATCCGTCCGCGGCCATCACGGACAGCCCGGTCAGGTTACCGGCGCAGCAGAGATAGGCGATCAGCGACCCGTCCGGCGACCAGTACGGGAAGGCGACCGCCTCCCGGTGCTCGGTGAGCTGGGTGAGCCGCGTCCCGTCCGCATCGACCAGGTAGAGGTCATCGTGCCCGTCCGGATCCGAGTGGAACGCGATCTGGGCGGCGTGGGCGGACGGCTGCGCATGGACCGATGGCGTGGCGTTCGACGCCGCGCATCCGGTGAGCTGGATGAGCACCATGATTGCGAGCCCGCGGCGCGATCCATGCACGCGTCGGATACCCCGCATCGGGTGCCGTGGTTCGTCGGTCAGCGGGTGTAGGTCGCAGGGCTCTTGACAGCCGCCCACCACGGCGAACATGGACGCCGAGATGATGCTGAGGCCATGGCGCCGCGTGGTGATTGCATTGCTTGCCAGCACCGTCGCAGTTGCGGCGGGCGTCACAATCGCAACGGCGGTGGCCCCGCAAGCAACGGGACCCGATACCTGCGCGCGCAACGAGGCCGGCTCCCCCAGCGTGGCGTTCGACCTGCCATCGGTGGCTGCGCTTCGAGATCGCCTGCCAAACTTCGGCAAGACGCCGGAGCTGGACGCGGTGCCGGGCCCGATCGAGGTCGTTGGCTTCGAAGGTTCACATCAAGCTATTCCCGTGTTCCCTCCACTCGACGTCAACCGGAAAGGCCCGCTGGTCTTCAACAACGTCCTCTGCGTCGTCGACGCAAGGGGCACGCCGAACTACTACGTCGACGTCGACATGACGAACCTGGACCTCGAGGGCCTGACGCTCGACCGCCACGGCTGAGTGAGGGCTGAGCGACGCCGCACCTGATCACGACAGGATAGGGCGCACAGCGACGCCGACCCTGAATTGTCGCCCTTATCCGCTCGTGGCCCGCCCGCTGCCGGCCGGGCGCTAGACTACGGCGGGCGTCAGCCCACGAAGCATCGGGGCGTAGCGCAGCCTGGCAGCGTGCCTGCTTTGGGAGCAGGAGGTCGCCGGTTCGAATCCGGCCGCCCCGACCACGAATCACGGGGATCCTCTGGACGGACCCGCAGAGCAACTGGAGGCCGATGACCGAGGTCGCAGCCGCTTCGCCCCCGGATGCCGCGCCTCTCCCCGTCGGCCGCGGCCGCGTCGCGATCCTCGTCCACGCGCTCGTCCCGGGGGACGCCCGCATCCGGCGCCAGGGCGATGCCCTGGTCGATGCCGGCTACGAGGTCGACGTCTTCGCGCTCCGCGGCCCGGGCGAGGCAGCCCAGGAGCAGGACGGGCCGCGCCGCATCATCCGCCTGCCGGTGAATCGCTGGTTCACCGGCTTCGCCGGCCACATCGCGGAGTACCTCGCCTTCACCGCCATCGCCGCCCCGCGCCTGGCGGCGGAGCATCGGTCACGGCACTACGGCCTCGTCCAGATCGCCACCGTGCCTGACTTCCTCGCCTTCGCCGCCCTGCCGCTGAAGTGGAGCGGCGTGCCGGTGCTGCTGGACCTCCACGAGGACATGCCGGAGTTCTTCCGGGACCGATTCGCCAGCCCGCTCCTGCGGCCGCTCCTCCCGCTGGTGACCGCCACCAGCCGCGCGTCCGCCGCCGTTGCCGATGAGCTGATCACCGTTCACGAGCCGTTGCGGAGCCTGTCGATCGAGCGCGGCGTGGCACCCGAGCGGATCGAGGTCGTCATGAACGGCGCCGACGCCACGATCTTCGACCCCGCCCGCCATCCGCGCCGATCGTTCATGGCCGACGGGACGCTGCGCATCATCCATCACAGCAACCTGCAGCGGATCTACGGCCTCGATCGGGCGATGGAGGCCATCGCCGCCCTGCGGGACGAAATCCCGCTCCACCTCGACGTCTACGGCGACGGGCCGTGGCGGCCGGAGATCGAGCGCGCGATCGACGAATGGGCCGTCGCGGACCTCGTGACGTTGCACGGCCGCGTGCCGATCGACGACCTGCCCGGCCTCATCGCGGCCCACGACGTCGGCATCGTGCCGTCCATGCACGAGCCGTACCTCGAGTACTCGCTCTCGACGAAGCTGCTTGAGTACGTCGCGATGGGCCTGCCGGTCATCGCGAGCGACCTCGCCACGAACCGCGCCCACTTCACCGACGACGCGATCCTCTTCGTCGCCGGCGGCGACCCCGCGTCCCTCGCCGAAGGCATTCGGCGAACCGTCGCCGATCCGGCCGCCGCCGCGGCGCGCGCGGCCGAGGCGAGCCTGCAGGGGGCGGCGTACGCGTGGAGCGCGCAGCGCGATCGGTACATCGCGCTCGTCGAGCGTCTCATCCAGCGGCGGCGCTGATGCTCGTCGCGTCAGCCGTCGCGTTCGTCGTCGCCCTCGTCAGCTCCCTCGTCGCGACGCCGCTCGTCCGCGACGCTGCCGAGCGGCGCGAGCTGCTCGACGAGCCGGGCGGACGGAAGATGCATGTGCGCGCGGTCCCGCGCCTCGGCGGCGCGGCGATGCTCCTCGCCTTCCTCCTTGCCGTGGCGGTCGGCGTGGCGGCCGATTCGGCGGCCGGGGGCGGCCACCTGGTGGCGATGCTCGCCGGCATCGGCATCGTCAGCGCCGTGGGGCTCGTCGACGACCTCCGTGACCTGGCTCCCCTCGCCAAGCTCGCCGGTCAGCTCGTGGCGGCAATCGTGACCGTGGCGCTTGGGCTGTCGCTGACCGAGGTGGCGTGGTTCGGCGGCACCGTCCAGCTCGGCTGGGCTGGCCCGCTGCTCACCGTCGCGTGGCTCGTGGCCGTCGCCAACGCGGTCAACCTCATCGACGGCCTCGACGGCCTGGCCGGCGGCGTGTCGCTCGCCACCCTCCTCGCCTTCGCGGCCATCGCCCTCATGCGCGAGCAGCCGGCCGTGCTGCTCTGCACCGCGGCGGCCGCCGGGGCGGTCATCGCGTTCCTCGCCCACAACCGCCCGCCAGCCTCGATCATCATGGGCGACGCCGGCTCCATGTTCCTCGGCATGCTCCTCGGCACGAGCTCGGTCGCGCTGGTGGCGGCGGACCCCGCCCGCATCTCGCCGTTGCTCGTCATCGTCGCGCTTGCGGTCCCGCTGGCCGACATGACGTGGGCCGTCGTCCGGCGCCTGGCATCCCGCAAGTCGATCTTCACCGCGGACAGCAACCACATCCACCATCAGCTGATGGCGCGGGGCCTCGGGCAGGGTCGCGTGACACTGCTCCTGGTGGCCGCGTCGGCGGCGCTCGGCCTCGTGGCCGCGCTGCTCGCCCGCTAGCCCTCCGGCACTAGCGCGGTTGGCGCGCCGACCTTGGCCGTGAGCAGGCTCGCCAGGCCGAGCAGGAACCAGAAGACGTAGGCAACGCCGTTGCTCTCGAGCGTCATCGTGCTCACCGAGCTCACGATGAGCGCTGCGCACGCGCCGGCGATGCCGCCGATGAGGACGTGTCGTCGACCCACCGCGCGGCGCGCCGCCATGACCGCCGGGATGCCGACGGCCGCGAGCGCGGCGAGGAGTGCGCCAAGGCCCAGCACGCCGCTCTCGATCAGGATGTGAAGCCAGAAGTTGTCGACCGTGCGCTGGAGCGGATTGCTGAACAGCTTGTTCGTCCCGTACTCAGGGTAGATCGGCGTTGGGAAGATGTCCGCCACCGCCCCGCCGTAGCGACCCGGTCCGACCCCCAGCAGCGGATGGTCGCGCAGGATTGGGATCGCGTTCAGGACGAACTGGGTCCGCAGGTCCTGTCCTCGGCTGACCGTGTCGACGCGGCCGATGGTGGAGTCGATGAGGTCCGGTCGCGGTGGTGGGCTCGCCCCCCGCGCCGGTGGCCGCACAAGGAGGTCGCGCGGCATGGTGAGGGCGATGGCGAACGCGAGCGCCGTGAGCGCGGCGCCGGCCATGAGTGCCCGCAGGTTGATCAGCGCGATCGCAATCCCGGCGCCCACGAAGAAGGCGAGCCACGCGCCGCGCGAGAAGGAGATCCAGAGCGCGATGAGCAGCAGCAGGGCGAGACCGAATGCGATGAGCCGCCAGCGTCGACGCATTGCGGCGACCATGCCGAGGATCGCGAACGGCGCAGCGGCAATCACGAACGCCCCGAACACGTTCGGGTCGCCGAGGAAGGCGCTGAGGCGATACACCTCGCCGTACCTTCCCTGTAGCGCGTACAGGCCGAAGAGGTTGGGATCCAGGAGGGCCTGTGCGAACGCGACCGCGGCCGCCACCGCGACGAGCGCGACGAAGGCGGCGACCGATGCCACGCCCTGGGTGAGGTCGTAGCCGACCACGCGAACCGCGACGAACAGGACGGCGGCGTCGAGCGTGAACGCGAGGCCCGCGAGCGCCACCGTGGGCGGCACGAGGTTGATGAGGGCGCTGATGACAGCGAGCGCCGCGAAGGCGACGAGGGCCGCCGCGGTCGGATGCCGGAACGCGGGGATGAGCGTCCCGTCCCGCCATCCACGGATGCCGATCACGATCGCCACTGCGGCCAGCAGCGCCTCCGAGGTCACGTGCGCAACGAAACCGAGGCTCGACGGGACGAGGCCGGCGACGATGTACCGATCGAGGATCGGGCTGAGGACGACCGCCATCAGGACCACGCGCGGCCAGCGCCATGCGCCCGCCGCGAGCACGAGGACGAACGCCGCGCCGAGCACCACGAACCCGGGACCGGAGACCTGGCCGATGGCGATGGCCCCGAGGAGGAGGAGGGTGGCGACGGCCGTGGTGATGAGCGCGGCCATGCTCACGCCCCCGGGAGGGACGAGCCTGCGGAGCTGCTCAGGACGTGTCGTCACCTGACCTCTACGTTGTGGTGCGCGGGTTTGTCGAGTCGCCGTCATTGTAGGGATGGGGCGACCCCCAGCGACCGCAGGACGTCGAGCGCCCGCTCGCGCCACCCGTTGCGCCGCGCCGCCGCGGCCGCAGCGGCGTCCCATGCGTCGCGTTGCTCCGGCGTCGCGGCGACGAGGCGCCGGATCGCCGCGGCCATCTCGACGGCGGAGTCCCCGACCACGATGCCCGCATCGGCGCCGCGCACGATGGCGGCCGTCTCGGTGCGGTCGGTGACGAGGAGCGGCCTGCCGTAGGCCAGGTACTCCATCAGCTTGATCGGGATGGCGAGGTCGTTGTAGGCGCCGGGTGCGCGGGGGATCAGCGTCCCGATGACCCCGGGCAGCAGGCGCGCCACCTCGTCGCTCGACGCGCGCTCGACCCGCAGCCACGCCGGATGTGGGAGCGGCGGCTCGCCGCCCGGACGTGTCACGCAGAGCAGCTTGACGTCGGCGCCGTCGCGGCGCGCCTGCTCGACGGCTGCGAGCATCAGGTCGCCTCCCTGGGCCGCGACGAGGGTGTCACCGACGAAGAGGAGCTGGTTGGCGCCCGGCGCGCGCGGCACCGCGAACGGCGCCGGGGCGCCGGGCGGAAGGAGCGATGCCGTCCGGCCGGCGTCGGGTCCGAGGACCGCGTCCGCCAGCCCGCGCGACGGAAAGGCCAGGCTGGTCGAGGCGAGCCGCAGGCCGCCCATGGCGGCCGGAAAGAGGAGGCGCGACGCCCGTCGTCGCCAGGTATCGGTCCGGTAGTAGTCCTCGAACAGCTGGTACGCGTCGCGGACGTAGGTGAGGACGGGAATCCCGGCCGCTTTCGCCAGGCCGAGGATCGCGATGTCAGTCTCCGAGGGCAGGGCGGTGCTGCTCTCGACGTAGATGCCGGCGAGCCCGCGCAGGCGTCCGCGAAGCGCGTAGCCGGCGAGCGCGGCGCGCCGGCCGGGCCGATGCCCCTCCACCAGGTCCACCCGCACCAGGCCACGCAGCGCCTCGAGCATGCGACGAATCCGCACCTCGGGTCCGGAGCTGCCGGATCCAAGCTCGTACATCGCGAGCATGAGCACCCGTCGGTCGTTAGCCGTCATCCCCCGGCAGCACCCGCGTCCGCCGTCCCGGGCGGTGGCCCGTCGGCATCCGATCCCAGGTACCAGCCCTCGACCGCGGTCACGCCGAACATGTTCGTCATCGCGGCACGGATGGCATCGCGCTTCGGGACGAGCAGGTAGTTCGCGTTCGGGTCGGCCGGCAGGTCGACGTAATCGGGGTAGCCGAGGACGAGGCGCTCGATGTTCGGGCCGGTGATGAGGGGCAGCAGGCTGGCGAGGTTGCCGGCCTGCTCGCGCGGGAAGTCGCTGCTCACGGTGCGACTGATCGCGTCGAGGATGCCCGGCAGCTCGAAGACGAGGTTCGATGCCGCGAGCTCGGTGCGCAGGGCGAGGAGCACCTTCTGCTGCCGATCCGCCCGTTTGAAGTCGTTCTGGTAGTCGACCGTCCCATCGGGCATCTCGATCCAGCCCTTCCGGATGCGGGCATAGGCGAGCGCGTCATAGCCGTTGTAGGCCTGGCACCCGGCGGGGAGCTCGACGCCGCGCTTCGCGGATCCCGGCCCCGTGTAGCCCGGGTCGATGAGCTTGCCCGGCAGGCAGAGGTTCACGCCGCCCAGGGCGTCGATGAGCTCGCCGAACCCGGCGAGATCCACGGTCGCGACGTACTGGATCTGGATGCCCAGGTAGAGCCCCACCGAGCGCT
>JBBQMC010000080.1:0-10935 GCA_038328565.1 Candidatus Limnocylindria bacterium | reverse complement strand
TCGCGGGTCAGGCGGCCTCGTAGAGCAGGCTGAAGGTGGTGGCCGGGTCGGGCGCAAAGAGGGTGCGCGTGCCGCACGCCTCGCAGACGAGCTCGTCACGCGGCTCGTCGACCGCGAACGCGACCTCGTCCTCGCACCATGGACAGAGAAGCAGTACAGTCATGCCGCGATTCTTCGCGGCCCACGCGACACCTAGCGTGTCGCGATCGGTCCGGGTCGACGGAATCTTCTCGTACCGTGAATCTATTTGCACAGTTGCGCAAGTGTGATAGGCTGGACGCGATGGATGTCATGTACAGCCTCACCACGGACGGGCAGCGCGCCCGCGCGGCAGAGATCGCACGAGCGCTCGCCGATCCGAAGCGGATCTGCGTGCTCGAGCAGCTCGCCGATGGCGAGCGCAGCGTCAGCGACCTGTCGCGCGACGCCGGCTGCGCCGTCCCGAACATGAGCCAGCATCTCGCGGTGCTCCGCAGCGCCGGCCTCGTCATGAGCCGCCGTGCGGGGAGCACCGTCCTCTATCGGCTCGCGGATGACCGCGTTCGTGAGCTCACCCTCCTGCTCGCCAGCGTGGCTGGTGGCCGGACCGGATCCTTCACCCTGTCACGAAAGGACTGATCAGACCGATGTCAGCCAACGTCCAAGAGGTCACCGACGCGACCTTCGACACCGATGTGCTCGAGAACGACAAGCCGGTGGTCGTCGACTTCTGGGCCGCCTGGTGCGGACCCTGCCGCATGGTGGCCCCCGAGATCGAGAAGCTCGCCGAGAAGTACGCCGGCAGCGTCGAGGTCCGCAAGCTCGACGTGGATGCCAACCCGCAGATCGCCATGCGCTACGGGATCATGAGCATCCCCACCGTGGCCTACTTCCAGAAGGGCCAGGCGCCGCGCGCCGCGGTCGGCTTCCGTCCGCTCGAGGCGCTCGAGCAGGCCTTCAACCTCGAGGCTGCCAGCCAGCCCAGCTGATCCCCGGCCTTCCCGCGTGCGACGCCGCTCACCGACTTCGGGGGCGGCGTCGTCGCATGCGGGCCCATCGGTACCGGGGCCGCTCCGATCAAGCCTGCGGCATACTGCTTCGCGCATGCGCCCCTTCCGTCGCTCGCGCGCCTGGTGGCTCACCGGGGTTGTTCTCGCCGCCGGGGTGATCGTCGCGCTGCCCGTGGCGCCACCGACGCGCGGGGCGGAGGACGGCCTGCGGATCGTCACCGATGCGACGTACGACGCGCGGCCCACGACCGGCACCGTGGGGGTGACGATCGACGCGACGGCGACGAACACCACCCCCGACACGACTGACGGCCGGACGTATTACACCGGGCTGACGTTCGCGCTGCCGCCGGGCGCCACGAACATCACGGCCGCCTCGGGCGCGGTGGTGCTGCCGCTCGTGGTGCGCGAGCGGGCCGCGGGCTTCACCACCGTCGAGCTGACCTACCACCGCCAGGTCTTCTACGGCCAGGACTACCACTACCGCGTCGCCTTCGACCTCGTCGACGCGGGTGACGCGCCGAATCGCGATGTGCGGATCACGCGCACCGTGGTCGCCTTCCCGGTCTGGGCCTTCGGCTCGTCGGGCACCAGCGGCAGCAGTGTCAGCGTGCGCCTCCCCGCCGGCTACACGCCGAGCGTCGAGGGCGGCCCGCTCAACACGACCCGCGATGACGCCGGCCTGACCATCCTCTCCGCCACCGATCTCGCGGACCCGTTCGACTTCTTCGCCTACGTATCGGCCGATCGGCCGGGCGCCTTCAATGAGACGACGACGTCCGCCGCTCTCCCATCGGCCAGCGCGACGGTGGTCGTGCGGGCGTGGGACGACGACCCGGCATGGGGCAAGCGCATGGGCGACCTCATGGGCCGCGGCATCCCGGAGCTCGCCGCGCTCATCGGCCTGCCGTATCCGGTCCATGGCCAGCTGCGCGTGGAGGAGGCCGCCACCTCGCGGCTCGGCGAGTACGCCGGCACGTACAACGACACCACCGAGCTGATCACGGTCCGCTACGACGCGGATGCGATCGTCGCCCTCCACGAGGCGTCGCACGTCTGGTTCAACGAGAGCCTCCTGCGCGGCCGATGGATCGGCGAGGCGTTCGCCGAGTACTACGGCGTGCAGGCCGCGGCGGCGCTGCACGAGCCGGGCGACACGTTCGACCTGACCGATGAGGAGCTGACGCATCGCATCCCGCTCAACGACTGGGGGGCCATCGGCGTCGAGAACCTCGGGGTCGAGGACTTCGCCTACGCGGCCACCTACCACCTGGCAACGCTCATCGCCGACCAGACCGATGGCGACGGGCTGCGCACCGTGTGGCGCGCCGCGCACGACGGCGACATGGCGTACCAGCCTCCCGGGGCCGTGGCCGGCGCGAAGCCGGAGCGGGGCGTGAGCGCCGAGACGGAGGACTGGCAGCGGCTGCTCGACCTGCTCGAGAACCGGACCGGCGGCGCGTACGAAGACCTGTGGCGCACCTGGGTCGTGAACCCTGACCAGGCGAAGCTGCTCGATGCGCGCGACGCGGCGCGCGAGGCATACGCCACGGCCGTCACTGCCGCGGGCCCGTGGCAGCTGCCGCGCGACGTGCGCGCGGAGCTGGGCGCGTGGCAGTTCAGCGCGGTCACCGACGATCTCGCCACGGCGCGCGACGTCCTGGCCCAGCGCACGACGATCGCGACCGAGGCGACCGCGCTGGGGTTGACGCCCTCGAACGACCTGCGGCGCACGTTCGAGGGCATCGGGGGCCTCGAGGCCGCGGTCGCCGTGGCCTCCGACGAGCGCACCTCGCTCGACACGCTCCAGCGCGCCGGCAAGCTGCTCGGTCGACCGACGACCGCGCTCGAGACCGTGGGGCTCATCAGCTCGTACCCGGCGGCGGACCTCGCCGCCGCGCGCACCGCCTACGAGGCCGGGGACCTCGACGCGGCCGACGCCCACGCCGCAGCGGCGCTTACGACGCGCAGCGCGGCCGACGGCGCTGGTCGGGAGCGGGTCGGGATCGCCGCCGGCGCCATCCTCGGCCTCGACCTCGTGGCGATGTCGGTGCTCGGCCTGCGACGCCGGGGGCGGCGGCACGCGGCGCAGCGGATGGTGATCGACGGATGACGGGCCAGCGCGATCGGTCCCTGCTGGCCGTGCTGTTCGGCACGTTCACGCTGCGCTTCTCGACCGGCCTCACCGGCGGGCTGCTGACGTATTACCTCGCCGCCCTGCCCGACCACGGCGGGCCGGAGGTCGGCGGCTTCGTGCTCGGCCTGCTCGTCGCCACCTACTACGTCGCCGAGCTCATCCTGTCGCCGGGCTTCGGCGTCCTGTCGGATCGCCTGGGTGCCCACCGCGTCATGCAGTGGGGACCCGTCTTCGGGGCGGGCGCAGTCCTGCTCACCGCCAACACGACCAACCTGCCGCTGCTCGGACTCACGCGCTTGCTCGAGGGTGCCGCCGCCGGAGCGAGCATCCCGTCCATCCTCGGCTACATCGCGCTCGCCACGAGCCGGGATGCGGCGCTGCGCGGCCGCATGGTCGCGCGCTTCGAGGCCGCCACGCTCGCCGGCATCGGGGTCGGAATCGTGGCCGCCGGCCCGCTGTGGGATGCGATCGCGCGCGGAGCGTTCGTGCTCAACGCGGGCATCTACGTGGCGAGCTTCGCGATCTACCGCTGGGGCGTGGCGGACGTGGCCGGGGTGCGGCATGCGGACGAGCACACGGCCGTCTCGGCCGTCCACGGCGAGCCGTTCAACCTGACGCGCTACCTTGCGGTGCTCCGCAGCCCAGGGGTGTGGCTGCTGGCACCCACCTGGGTGGCGCTCAACGCGGTGCTCGGCTCGTGGACGACACAATCGGTCTTCCAGCTCGTGAAGGACCCGACCAGCGAGTTCGCCGGCCAGCTGCTCATGGGCGGGTTCGCCCCGACGCAGGTGAGCGTGGGCATGGCCGCCGCCCTCGTCGTCTTCTTCGCCGGCCTCTTCTACTGGGGCAACCGCTTCCGAAGCTACCGCCGCACGACGATCATCGTCGTCGGCATCGCCGGCGGCCTGGCGATGATGACCGCGATCTTCGCCATCAATCACTCGCGGCCCTTCGGGCCGGCGCTCCAGGCGCCGATGGTGCTGCTCCTCCTCGCCGGGCTGTTCATCCTCGCCGGTGCCACCCCGGCCGCGCTCGGCCTGCTCGCCGACATCAGCGAGTCGCACCCGACCGATCGCGGCGCGATCATGGGCCTCTACTCGGTGTTCCTCGCGATCGGTCAGATCGTCGGTGCGCTCGTGTCCGGCTGGGCGGCGGATTGGCGCGGGATCGACGGGCTGCTCGGTGCGTCGCTGCTCCTGCTCCTCGTCGCCATCCTGCCGCTCCACCGGCTGCGGCGCTCGGAGCACCTCGTCGGCGTCGCGCATGCGGCGGGCGCGACGGATCCGGCCCCCGGCTGACGCGCCCCTCAGCGCCGCCGGGTGGAGGCGCCGATGAGGTTGAGATACCGGCCGAGCACGAGGTACCCGACCACGACGATCGCGGCCATGATCCCGCCGAGCGCGAGGATCGCCCGACCCAGAAGTTCGGCCGGCGGCGCCCCCTCGATGACGAACTTGGCGATGACGAGACCCATGCCGGCCAGCAGCGCGACCACGAGCACCGTCAGCCATGGGGCCCGTCGCGGCCCGAGCCGTGCCTCGGCGAACCCATCGACCCAGCGGGCCATGGCCGCCAGTGGACGGCGCGCCGCGCGCCATGGCGAGCGCGCCGCCCCGAGCCGGAGGAAGGCGGAGGCATCGGCCAGGAAGTCGCCGCGCCGCTCGGCCGTGCGACCGACGGGCCACGCGACGACGAGCGCGACCGTGGCGGGCACGGCGGACGCGGCGGTGGCCGCCAGCAGGCCGAGGAGCAGCGCGAGGCTGCCGTCCCAATCTCCGGTGCGAGTGCCCGTCACGAATGCGACCGCGGCCGCCACGACGGTGAGCCAGATCGCGGCCAGGACGACAGCGATGCCGCGCAGGATGTCGCGCAGCCCCGCGGCCGGGATATCACGCACGCCGTGCCAGCGCTGGACGCGGACGAACGTGATGGCGGCCACGAACGGCACGAGCATGGCGGCGATCGACACGAACGCGTCGGGCGGGTCCTCCGCCCACGGGCTGCTGGCCCGGATCTCGACGACCTGGGTGCTCAGCCAGGAGAAGATCCCGAAGGCGCCGACCGCGACCACCGCCAGGTTGCCAGCCCGCAGCACGGCGCGGGTGGCGCCGACGCGGTCGTCACGCTGTCGATCCACGGGCCGATGATACGACCCTCGTCGACCGGTATCCTTGGCGCCCACATGCGCCTGTCGAACCTCTTCTTCACTTCGCTGCGCGACAATCCGGCAGAGGCCGAGATGGCCTCGCATCGGCTGCTCGTGCGCGCCCGCTACGTCCGCCAGCTCGGGACGGGGATCTATTCGCTCCTGCCGCTCGGCTTCCGGGTCCACCAGCGGATCGAGCAGGTCATCCGGGAGGAGATCGACGCGATCGGCGGCCAGGAGCTCGAGATGCCCGTCGTCCACCCCGCCGACCTGTGGCGCGAGTCCGGGCGCTACGCGAAGATCGGGCCCGAGATGATCCGCTTCAAGGACCGATCCGGGCGCGACATGGTGCTCGCCATGACGCACGAGGAGGTCGTCGCCGACCTCGTGCGCGACGTGATCAACAGCTACCGCCAGCTGCCGGCCATCGTCTACCACTTCCAGACGAAGTTCCGCGACGAGCCGCGTGCCCGCGGCGGCCTGATCCGGGTCCGCGAGTTCGTCATGAAGGACAGCTACAGCATCGACGCCGACCAGGCCGGGCTCGACCGCTCCTACGACCTTCACCACGCCGCCTACGAGCGGATCTTCGAGCGGCTCGGGCTGACGACGATCGCGGTGGGCGCCGATGTCGGGATCATGGGCGGCAGCCTGGCGCACGAGTTCATGGTCCTCAACGAGCACGGCGAGGACACCCTCGTCCTGTGTGACGCCTGCGGCTACGCGGCGAACCAGCAGATCGCGCGGGCCGGCGTCACCCATCCGGCCGAGGAGGCGCCGCTGCCGATCGAGGAGGTCGACACGCCCGGAACCGATACGATCGCATCGCTGGCCCAGTTCCTCGGCGTCGGCCGCGAGCGGACCGCGAAGGCGGCCTTCTTCATGACCGGTGACGGGCGCCTGGTCACCGCCATCGTGCGCGGCGACTACGACGTCAACGAGACGAAGCTCGCGAACGTGGTCAAGGCGGTGGGTGGCATGCGGCCGGCGCAGGCCGAGGAGATCCGCGCCGCCGGCATGGAGCCCGGTTACGGCTCCCCGATTGGCGCGCACGACACGGTCATCGTCGTCGACGAGCTCGCCGCCCGCTCCCCGAACCTCGTGGCCGGCGCAAACCGCGCCAACGTCCACCTGCGCAACGTCAACGTCCCGCGCGACGTGACGCCGGACCTCGTCGCAGACATCACGAATGCGCGCGCCGGCGATCCCTGCCCGAACTGCGGGCAGCCGGTGCGTCTCGCGAACGGGATCGAGGTCGGCAACATCTTCAAGCTCGGCGACGACTTCACTCGGGCGCTGGATGCCACGTTCCTGGCCGAGGACGGCAGCCGGCGCAACCCGATCATGGGCAGCTACGGGATCGGTCTCGGGCGGGCCTTGGCCTGCATCGTCGAGGAGCATCACGACGAGCGCGGGATCGCCTGGCCGATCGCGGTGGCCCCGTACCGCGCCCATCTCGTGTCGATCGGCGCGCACCGCGACCCCGCGGTGCGCGAGGCGGCCGAGGGCCTCTACCAGCGCCTGACCGATGCCGGGGTCGACGTCCTCTACGACGACCGCGAGGAGTCGCCCGGCGTGAAGCTGACCGACGCCGAGCTGCTCGGCATGCCGACGATCGTCACCGTCTCGCCGCGCTCGCTGGCGGCGGGTGGCGTCGAGGTGACCGAGCGCGCGACCGGAGACCGCGCGGTGCACCCCATCGAGGACGTTGAGGCCCAGCTGCGGGGAGCCGCCTGATGCCACGCGACCCGAACGTCCCCGCCGCGTTCGACGTCTACACCCTCGTCCTGCTGCGCCGTCCAACGGACGCGCCCGCGATGGAGGAGGCCGACCTCGACGCCCTCCAGGCGCGGCATCTCGCCTACCGCGCCGAGCTGCACCGCCAGGGCATCCTCGTCGTCAACGGCCCGCTCATCGAAGGGAGCGACCCGTCGCTGCGCGGCCTGTCGATCTTCGCCGTCGACCCGAAGGAGGCCGCGCGGCTGAGTGCCGGCGATCCATCGGTCCAGGCCGGACGGCTGGCCTTCGAGGTCATGGAGTGGTGGGCGGGGGCGGACAGCCTCGCCTTCCCCGGCGCGGACCGCCCGGTCGGCGACCGCCGCGCGATGCCCGACGACTGAGCCGGGCCGGTCTCAGGATCTCCCCATGATTCCGGCGGATATTCGCTCCCATGCAGCTTGACCGCACCACGCTCGCGATCCCGCGCCGGCTCGCCGGGGGCGGCGCCGCAGAGCTTCGCGACCGCCTGCGCGCCGCCGGCCGGCGGCTCGTCCGCGGCCGGACCGATGGGGCCGCGTGGGTGCGCCCCGCGCTCCTCGTCCTTCTCGTCGGCACGGCCCTGCTGTACCTCTGGAACCTCGCCGACTCCGGCTGGGCGAACGCGTACTACACCGCGTCGGTCCAGGCCGGCGCGAAGGATTGGCAGGCGATGCTCTTCGGCTCGTTCGACCCGGCGAACGCGATCACGGTCGACAAGACGCCCGCCGCACTGTGGGTGATGTCGCTGTCGGCACGGATCTTCGGCTTCAACATGTGGAGCGTGCTGGCGCCGCAGGCGCTGATGGGCGTCGCCTCCGTCTGGCTCCTTTACCTCACTGTCCGCCGCACGTTCGGTCCGCTCGCCGGCCTCGTCGCGGGGGCCGCCCTCGCCCTCACGCCGGTGGCGGCGCTCATGTTCCGCTTCAACAACCCCGACGCGCTGCTGACGATGCTGCTCGTCGCGGCCGCCTATGCCACGGTGCGGGCAATCGGCCGCGCCTCTACGCGCTGGATCCTGCTCGCCGGCGCGCTGGTCGGATTCGCCTTCCTCGCGAAGATGCTGCAGGCATTTCTCGTCATCCCCGCCCTCGCCGGGGTCTACCTCCTCGCCGCGCCCACCACGCTGCCGTGGCGACTGCTCCAGGTCGCCGGCGCGGGCCTGGCGGTCGTCGTGTCAGGCGGCTGGTATCTCGCCCTCGTTGCCCTCTGGCCCGCGGCATCGCGGCCCTACATCGGCGGGTCGCAGACGAACAGCCTGCTCGACCTGATCATCGGCTACAACGGCTTCGGCAGGATCACCGGCCAGGAGGTCGGGCGCGTCGGCGGCGGCGGCCCCAGCTTCAGCGCCGATGCTGGCATCCTGCGCCTCTTCCTCGGTGAGCTCGGCAGCCAGGTCGCGTGGCTGCTGCCGGCCGCCCTGCTCGCCCTCGTCGCCATACTCTGGCTGCGCCGCGACATGCCCCGCACCGATCCGCAACGCGCCCAGGTGCTGATGTGGGGCGGCTGGCTGGTCGTGACCGCCCTCGTGTTCAGCCTCATGGAGGGCATCTTCCACGCCTACTACACCGTCGCCCTCGCGCCGGCCATCGGGGCCCTCGTGGGGATCGGCGCGGCCGTCGGGTGGCGCCATCGGCGCCTGCTCCGCGCCCGCATCGTGCTCGCCGCGGGGCTGGTCCTGACCGCCGGCTGGGCGCTCGTCCTGCTCGGCCGCAGCCCGAACTGGAACGCGTGGCTCGTGCCGGTCATCGGCTTCGGCACGGTCGCCGCGGCGGCCGGCCTCGTGCTCCTGGCGGGCACGCGCGGCACCCGCGTCGCGCGCCTCGCGGTCGGCGCCGCCAGCCTCGGCCTGATGCTGCTGGCGCCGGGCCTGGCGAGCTTGGCCACCGCCGCCCAGCCGCACACCGGCGCCATTCCCAGCGCCGAGCCGCCGGTCACTGCCGCCGGCGCGCTCTCCTTCGGCAACCTCGGCGCACCACACGGTTCGGGCGGGCGAGGCGGCCCGGCGGGCGGACCCGGCACCCCGTTCGGCCGTCCTCCGATCGGGCTGCCCGGCAGACGCGGCGGGATGGTGCTGCCGCCGTCACGCGGCACCGGCGGACCGGCCGGCACCGGGCCGTTCGGTCACGGCCTCCTCGGCGGCTTGGCCGGCCTGCTCGACGCACGCAAGGCCAACCCGCAGCTCGTCGCCGCGCTCCAGGCGGGCGCGAGCGGCTACCGCTGGGTAGCGGCGACCACCGGCTCGAACAACGCCGCCGGTCTCGCCCTGTCGACCGGCCAGTCGGTGATGGCGATCGGCGGGTTCAATGGCAGCGACCCGAGCCCCACGCTGGCGCAGGTCCAGCAATGGGTCGCGGAGCGGGCGATCCACTACTACGTGAGCGGCGGCGACGCGCTGGGCTTCGCCGGCACGAGTGGCGGCTCGAACGTCGCCGCCCGCATCGCCGACTGGGTCGACAGCCACTACACCGCGACCCGCATCGGCGGCGTCACCGTCTACGACCTGACCGGCGACTGAACCTCGACCGAGCCGCCGCCGCCTCGCTCAGCGCAAGGGGTCGAGGATGTCGGTCGCGATGCGCTCGAGCTTCGCGACGTCGTTCGCGCCGCGCACGCTGAACAGGATGTGCTGCGCCCCGGCCTCGGCCAGCGCCCCGAATCGCTCGACCGTCGCTGCCGGCTCCTCCGCGTCGATGTCGATGCGCTGGAGCGTGCTGCGCTCGATCTCCTCGTAGGGACGGCCGAGCCGCTCGCAGTGCTCGCGCAGGACGGCGTACTTGTGCGCGATCTGCGGCGGGCCCCCGAACACGTTCGTCGCATCCGCGTACTGCGCCACGAGGCGCAGCGTCTTCTGCTCGCCGCCGCCGCCGATCATGATCGGGACGCGCGGCCGCGAGAGCGCCTGCGGCGCGTTGAGCAGCCGCGTGGCCGTCACCGTGCGACCCTCGTAGCGGCCGCCGCTGCCGCGCTCACCGCTCCACATCTCGTGCGCCATCTTCAACGTGTCCTCGAGCATCCGGAAGCGGTCCGCGAGGCGGGGCATCGGGAAGCCGAGGCCGGTCGACTCCTCCTCGTTCCATGCCGCGCCGATCCCGAACCATGCGCGGCCCCCCGACAGGACGTCGAGGGTGGTGGTGGCCTTGATCCAGAGCGCCGGCTGGCGGTAGTGGATGCCGCCGACCATGAGGCCGAGGCGCGCGCGCGTCGTGTGCGCGGCGGCGAAGCCCAGGGCGGTCATGCCCTCGAGCATCGGCTCCTCCGCGCGGCCGACGCTGCGGATCTGGAAGAAGTGGTCCATGACCCAGATGGAGTCGAGGCCCACCGCGTCGGCGGTTTCGACGACGCGGGCAAAGGTGGGGCCGATCTCGGCGTCGCCGCCGGGCCAGGTGAAGTTGGAGATCTGGAGGCCGAATTTCAGAGGCATGGGCAGATGATGGACCGATGCCGGGGCGTCCGCTCGCGGGCGCCCCGGCCGCTGCATCGGGCCTAGTCGGTCAGCTCGCCCGCGAGGTACGCGTCGTACGCGCCCATGTCGAACAGGCCGTGCCCGGAGAGGTTGAACAGGATGACCCGCTCCTCTCCCGCCTCACGCGCCTCGATCGCCTCGTCGATCGCGGCCCGGATCGCGTGCGAGCTCTCCGGTGCCGGCACGATCCCCTCCGTCCGCGCGAACTGGAGCGCGGCGTCGAAGCACTCGGTCTGGCGGTACGCCCTCGCCTCGAGGAACCCCAGGTCGTAGAGGTGCGAGACCATCGGCGCCATGCCGTGGTAGCGCAGCCCGCCGGCGTGGATCGGTGCCGGTCGGAAGTCGTTGCCGAGGGTGTGCATCTTCAGCAGCGGCGTCGTGCCGGCCGTGTCGCCGAAGTCGTACCGATACTCGCCCTGGGTGAGGCTCGGGCACGAGGCAG
>JBBQMC010000079.1:0-10945 GCA_038328565.1 Candidatus Limnocylindria bacterium | reverse complement strand
GGGTTGATCGCCGCATCGTGCTGGAGCATCCCGGACAGCCGCTCCGACGATCGCCCGCCCCCGGCGGTCAGCGTCCGGTTCACGCCGCTGATGATGCCGGTGGTGACGCTCTGCGCGTACTCCCCGAGCGGCGTGCCGATGGCGATGACGGACTGCCCGACCGCGGCGTCCGCACTGGCGAGCGGCAGGACCGGGAGCCCGGTCGCCGCGACCTTCACGATTGCGAGGTCGAGGCTCGGATCGGTGCTGAGGACCGTCCCGTCATAGGTCGTGCCGTCGGCGAGGATGACGTTGATCGCGGTCGCGCCGTCGACGACGTGGTTGTTGGTGAGGATGAGCCCATTGGCGCCGTAGATGAAGCCGGAGCCGGAGCCGGTTCCGGTCTGTCCGAGCGGCCCCGCGACGGTCGACTGAATGGTGATGACCGACGGCAGGGCCCGCTTCACGGCCTTCACGACCGATGCCTCGGTCGCGGTCGAGTCGACGCTGACGGTCGTCGCGGCAGCCGGCGAAGCGCCGGCGCTTATGGCCGGGGCTTCATGGGTGATGACGGCCGCGATCCCGCCGCCGGCAATCCCGCCGGCCAGGATGGCTCCGGTGAGGATCGCCGCCACCACGGGGAGTCGCCGTGGCGCGGTGGGAGTCTGCTGCGTGTTCATGCCAGATAGCCTGCGGCCGATTTCTGGGAGCGCCGTGGGATGCCGGTTACGCTTCGTTCACCACGCGTACACTCCGGCGCATGGATCACTACGACATCGTCGTCATCGGTGGCGGGCCGGCCGGCGAGGCCGCCACCCACTATGCCCGCGGACGCGACGCGAGCGTTGCCGTCGTCGACCGCGAGCTGTTCGGCGGGGCATGCCCGTTCTTCGCCTGCATGCCGTCGAAGGCGCTCCTCCACGCGGCGGCGGTCCATCACGCCGGCGGCGACTACCCGTGGCCGAAGGCGTCGGACTTCCGTGACTGGATGATCAGTCGCGAGAAGATCGACTGGCCCGACGACCATGGCCACGTGGCGGCGCTCGAGGGCGCCGGCGCCACCGTGATCCGCGGCGAGGGCTCGTTCGCAGGCCCCGGCCGGGTCGCAATCGCCACCGATGACGGCCGTCGCGAGATCGATGCGGGCGCGGTGATCCTCGCCATCGGGTCGCTGTCGCGGATCCCCGATCTGCCAGGCCTCGACGAGATTGCGCCGTGGACGAATCGCGAGGGCACCGTCTCGCGGACGCTCCCCCGCTCGCTGCTCATCCTCGGTGGCGGCCCCACTGGCGTCGAGCTCGGCCAGATGTACGCGCGCTACGGGGTCCCGGTCACGATCGTCCACCCCCGTGACCACCTCAACGATCGCGACCACCCGCGCTCGTCCGAGTTCCTGGCGGCGGGCCTGCGACGCGACGGCGTCACGCTGAGGCTCGGCGTCCGCGCCGAACGCGTTCGCGCCGGTGGTGGGACGGACGGCGCCCACCTCGTGGAGCTGTCCGACGGCAGCACCGCCGAGGGCCACGAGGTCATGCTCGCCACCGGCCGCGACCTGCCGCTGGATCGGCTCAACCTCGGTGCGATCGGCGTCACCGCGGAGAAGGGCCCCCTGAAGGTGGACGACGGGCTGCGCGTGACCGATGGCGTCTGGGCCGCGGGCGATGTCGCGGGTCCTGAGCTCCACACCCACCTCGCCCACTACAGCGGCGAGCTGGCAGCGATGGCCGCCCTTGGCGACGATCGGCGCCCGTCCTTCGCCGCGATTCCGCGCGCCACCTATACCGATCCGGAGACTGCCTCGGTCGGCATCCAGCTCGATGTGGCGAAGGAGCGGGGCATCGACGCGATCGAGTACACGGCCGATGTCGCCAGCTCGTCGAAGGGCTTCGTCAGCCAGTCGACGGGCCACGTCACGATCGTCGTCGACCGCGGTTCAGGGCGCATCGTCGGCGCCTTCATGGCCGGCCCGGCGGTGAGCGAGACGATCCACGAGTGCGTCCTCGCCATCCGCGCGGAGGTCACCGTCGACGTCCTCGCCGACACGATCCATGCCTTTCCGACCATCGCCCGCGCGCTCGGCGGGCTGTTCGTGGAGGCCTCTCGAGAGCTCGCCAAGACCTAGGTTTCTGCGGCACAATACCGCGGTATGTCGGCGGATATTCGGATCGGGCAGGCGGCGGAGATCCTCGGGATCGGCGTCGAGACCCTGCGGCGCTGGGCCGATGAGGGCCGCCTGAGCCTGCGGAGGAGCGACGGCGGCCAGCGCCTCGTGCCGCTCGCGGAGGTGACGCGCTTGCTCGCCGAGCGGCGGCGCGAGTCACCTCCGGGCGGACGTGCGACGTCGGCGCGGAATAGGTTCGAGGGGATCGTCACCCATGTCGAGGTCGACCGGGTGGCAGCGGTCGTCGAGGTGCTCGCCGGCCCGCATCGGCTCGTCAGCCTCATGACCGCGGAGGCGGCCCGCGAGCTCGCCCTCGCCGAGGGCGACCGGGTCGTGTGCTCGGTAAAGGCGACGAACGTCGTCGTTGAGCTGCCCGAATGAGGAGCCGCCTCGGCTGCGTGGCGATCGTCGCCCTGCTGCTGCTCGCCACTGCCTGCGGGTCGCCGCGACCGCTCACCGTCTTCGCTGCCGCCTCGCTGACCGATGTGATGGGCGCCCTCGGGTCCGCGTACCGCGACGCGACGGGCACCACCATCCAGGCCACGTTCGACGCGTCGAGCGCGCTCCGAACGCAGATCGAGGGCGGCGCGCCGGCCGACCTGTTCCTCTCCGCCGACGAGGCCAACGTCGACCGCCTCGTGACCGCCGCCCTGGCGCGCGACAAGGCGATCATCGCGCGCAACTCGCTCGCGATCGTTGCGCGCAAGGGCGGTCCGGTCGCGGACTGGACGGACCTGACCGCGGATGGGGTCCGCGTCGCTGCGGCGGGGCCGGACGTGCCGATCACCCACTACGCGACCGACCTCGTCGCCGCCCTCGCCGCCGCGCCGGGAGCGCCAAGCGGCTTTGCTGCCGGGTACGCGGCGAACGTGGCGACCGAGGAGGACAACGTGCGCGCCGAGCTCGCCAAGGTCCAGGCGGGCGAGGCGGACGCGGCGATCGTCTACGCCACCGACGCAGCATCGGCCGGGGCCGAGGTGGCGACCGTGGCCCTCCCGGACGGGGTCGCCGTGGCGGCACAGCTCGCCGGTGCGGTCATCAGCAGCTCCGACGCCGCGACGGCGGCCGGGGCCTTCCTGCGCTGGATCACCGGACCGGACGCGGGCGCCATCTGGGAGCGCTACGGGTTCGTCCGTCCGTGAGGGTCGCGGCGGCGATCGCCGCCGGGCTGGCGGTCCTCCTCCTCGGCGTCCCGGTGCTCACCCTCGTCGTCCGCGCCATCGTCGACGGCAGCCTCGCGAACGTCGCCGGCGACCCGGCCGTCGCCGACGCGCTCCGCCTATCGGTCCTTACGACCGCGCTGAGCCTCGCCGCCATCCTCGTCCTCGGCACGCCGCTCGCGGTCGTCCTCGCGCGGCATCGCGGTCGCGGGCGGACCACCCTCGAGACCCTCGTCGACCTGCCGCTCGTCCTCCCCCCATCGGTCGCGGGCCTCGCCCTCCTCCTCGCGTTCGGTCGGGCCGGGATCGTCGGCGGCTGGCTCGATCGCATCGGTCTCGGACTCGCGTTCAGCACCGCCGCCGTCGTCGTCGCCCAGACCTTCGTCGCGATGCCGCTCTACGTCCGCGCCGCGCGAGCGGGGATCGCCGCTGTGCCCCGCGAGCTCGAGGAGTCGGCGCGGATCGACGGAGCGTCGGAGCTCGAGGTCCTGCGCCGCATCACGCTGCCCGTGGTCGCGCCGACGCTCGCGGGCGGGGCCCTCGTGGCCTGGGCCCGGGCGCTCAGCGAGTTCGGCGCCACGATCCTCTTCGCCGGCAACATAAGCGGCGTGACACGCACGCTCCCGCTCTTCGTCTACTCCCGCTTCCAGACGAGCCTCGGCGCCTCGGTTGCCGCGGCGACGGTGCTCGTGGGGGTGGCGGTCGCGCTCCTCGTCGTTGCCCGCCTCGTCCACCGCCCGCTCCTCGCCGACGCGCCGACCGCCTGAGCCGGTGGCGTGCGGGTGTGCTCCGGCGCCGTACCGATGGCATGGGACCAAGGTCCGCGGCGTGCCCCGAAGCGCGAGCGCGTATCCTCGAACCGATGCGCACTCCGGGCGATGGCGGCATGTCAATTCGTCGGACGCTGTCCGTCCTCGGTGCCCTGATCGCGGTGCTCGCGATCGTCGCGCCGGCCCTCGCCCACGAGGAGCGCACCGTGGGCGCGTACAGCATGGAGGTCGGGTTCATCGGCGAGCCGGTGTACACCGGCCAGAAGAGCGGGCTCGAGTTCTCCGTCTTCCAGGCAGCTGAGCCGGTCGAGGGACTGGCGGACACGCTGAAGGCGCAGGTCACATTCCGGGGCACGACCCGCGACCTGCCGGTCAGCGCCAGGGCCGAGGAGCCCGGCTGGTACGAGTCAGTGTTCTTCCCGACCGCGGCCGGGCCCTACACATTCCACATCTACGGCACGATCAGGGAGACGGCCGTGGACGAGACGTTCACCTCCTCGCCCGATGGCTTCGGGGAGGTGCAGAACCAGGCCGCCGGGCAGTTCCCGATCCAGTACCCGGCCACCGGTGACGTTGCCCGCAACGCCCAGCAGGGCGCCACCGCGGGCGGCATGGCCACCATCGGGCTCGTCGTCGGCGGAGCGGGGCTGCTCGTCGCCCTCGTCGCACTCGGGCTGGCCTTCGCGGCGCAGCGCCGGACGTGAACCACCTCCGCCGCCCGGGGGCGGCGATCGGCCTCGCGCTGATGGCGCTCGTCGCCCAGGCGGGCGGAGCGGCGGCGCACGCGCAGCTGGTCGTCAGCTCCCCGGCCCCCGGCGAGGTGCTCGCCAAGGCGCCGACGGACGTGCGGCTGACGTTCAGCGAGCAGCTCGAGGCGCATTTCTCGTCGGCAGACCTCATGGACGCGAACGGGACCTCGCTCGTCTCGCGGGCCGGCACGCTCGATCCCGCCGACGCGCACACGCTCGTGGTGCGGCTGCCGGCGCTGCCCTCGGGGGTGTACACCGTCACCTGGCGCAGCCTCTCGGCCGCGGACGGCCATCCCGACGAGGGGTTCTTCAGCTTCGGGGTCGGGAACGTCCAGGTGGCCGCCACCTCCGGCCAGGGGCAGATCGGCGCCGACCCGTCGGATCCGGTGGGGCTGGCCGGCAAGTGGATCGCCTACCTCGGCCTGCTGCTCGGGATCGGGCTGCCGCTCTTCGCGTCGGTCGTGCTGCGCGGCGCGACCGCCATCCGCCCGAATGCCCTCCGCACCGTCGGTGGCCTGCTCATTGCCGGCGGGCTCGCCCTGCTCGGCCTCGCCATCCGCGTGCCGCTCAGCGGCGGCGAGGACGTCAGCGGCTACCTGTTCGGCAGCCGGACCGGGCTGCTGGCCGATGCCCGGTCGGCGGTCATGGTGCTGGGCGGCATCGCGGTCATCGCCACGAGCCGCGCCGGGGCGAGGCAGCCGCTCGTCATCGCCGCCGCTGCCGCGCTCGTCGCGATCGCGCTTCACGTCGCCTCCGGCCACGCCGCGGCCTCCGGCTCCCCCATGCCCGTCTTCGTCCAGCTCGTCCACCTCGTCGCGGCGGGCACGTGGCTGACCGGCGTGCTGGCGCTGGCGGTCCTCGCGACGATGCCGTCCGAGCTCGTCGTCGGCGCGTTGCCGCCGCTGCGCGTGCTGGTGCCCCGCTTCAGCGCGCTCGCGCTCGTGGCGATCGGCATCGTGGCGCTGACCGGGGTGGCGGCCGAGTGGATCCAGATCGGCGACCTGCCGTCAGCTGCGGATCCATACGGTCGGGCGATGATCCTCAAGGTCATCGTCGTGGTGGCCGCGCTGGCGATGGGTGGCTTCAACTTCCTCGACGGCGGCCGAGATCGCCGGTGGCTGGGCGGCCTGCGCCGCCGGCTGTTCGCCGAGGCAGGGCTCGGCGTGGCGGTCCTCGTCGTGACCGCCCTGCTGTCCACGACCTCGCCGCTCGCCGACCGTGGCGTCCCGCTCGCCCAGGTGCCATCGGCGCTCGGCGACCTGCAGGAGGGCATCGGTCTGTCGGTCGTGCCCGGCCGGCCGGGCGTCGACCAGCTGGCGGTCGACATCCACGGCACGATCGGCGACCTGCCGCTCTACCTCCTGCTCGACCGGCTCGATACGGGCGGCGAGACCCGGATCCAGCTCGCCGGCGTGGATCCGACGACCGGCCCCGTGGACCATGCGCAGCACGCGTCGCACACGCCGAGCCCCAACGGGATCGAGCGGTACGTCGCGAACGCGCTCGTCCTGCCGGCCGGGTCGAGCTGGGACGCGAACGTGATCATCGGGGACGGAGCCGGCGGCGAGCTCATCCGCCAGCGCTTCTCCTTCGAAATCGGCGAGTCCGGCGTCGCGGCGGGGGTGGCCGGTTCGCTCGCGGACGGCGCGCTCGCCGCCGGCGTCCTCCTCCTCCTTGGAGGCATGCTCGGCCTGGGCCTGGGATTCGGCCGCTTCACGCTGCCGCGGGCCGACGGTGCCGCGTCACGCGTCGCGCTGCTGGGGGGCGGGGCGCTGGCGGCCGTGACCGGGCTCGCCCTCACCGTGGGGCGCCTCGTCGGCAGCGGCTGACGACCCTCCGGCCGGCGGCCGAATGGACTGCCCGATGGCCGCGTGCCACGATGCATGCCTCATGAGCGCCCCAACCCCGCTTCCGGTGATCGACGCGCGCGCCCGGCCGCTGCGCGACCTGCGCATCAGCGTCACCGACCGCTGCAACTTCCGCTGCACCTACTGCATGCCGCGTGAGGCGTTCGGGCCTGACCACGCCTTCCTGCCACGTGCCGAGATCCTCACCTTCGAGGAGATCGCGCGGCTCACGGCGGCCTTCGTCGCCAATGGGGTCACGAAGGTGCGCCTCACCGGTGGCGAGCCGCTCGTGCGCCGCGACCTGGACCGATTGGTTGCCATGCTCGCGGACGTGCCGGGGATCGGTGACCTGACGCTGACCACGAACGCCTCGCTCCTCGCCGGCAGGGCGGACGCGCTCGCCGCCGCCGGGCTCCGGCGCGTCACCGTCTCGCTCGACGCGCTCGACGACGCGACGTTCATGCGCATGAACGACGCCCGGGTGCCGGTGCAGCGCGTATTGGACGGCAACGCGGCCGCGGACCGCGCCGGCCTCGGGCCGGTGAAGCTCAACGCCGTCATCCGGCGCGGGGTGAACGAGCACGCGATCCTCGACCTCGCCGGCCACTTCCGCGGCACCGGCACGACGGTGCGCTTCATCGAGTACATGGACGTCGGCCATTCGAACGGCTGGCGCCTCGACGAGGTCGTTCCGGCGGCCGACATCATCGCCACCATCGCTGGCCGCTGGCCGCTCGTGCCGGTCGAGGCCGCGTACCGCGGCGAGGTGGCGCAGCGCTATCGGTACGGGGACGGTGGCGGTGAGATCGGCGTCATCTCGAGCGTCACCCAGCCCTTCTGCGGCGACTGCACCCGTGCCCGCCTCTCCGCCGACGGGCAGCTCTTCACCTGCCTCTTCGCGACCCGCGGCCACGACCTGCGGGCCCTCGTGCGCGGCGGCGCCACCAAGGGGCAGCTGCGGGACGCGATCGCATCGGTCTGGCGCGTCCGGGAGGACCGATATTCGGAGCTCCGCTCCGAAGCGACCATCGACCTGCCGAAGGTGGAGATGAGCTACATCGGGGGGTAGCGCAGCTCCCGAGCGTATATACCGATATACCCTCAGATGGAAGACGGACGCCCGTGGATCGGTCCCGGGCGGTCGCGGAGCGGCCGCCCGCCCGCGACGCGGAGGACGCCGAGGATCTCGGCCACGATCGCCAGCGCCACCTCGTCCGGCCCATCCGCCCCGAGGTCGATGCCCGCCGGCGCATGGAGCGCCGCACGATCCGCATCGGTCAGGGCGTGGCCGGCAGCGGCGAGCTCGTCGAGGATGCGATCCGTCCGGTCGCGCGGCCCGAGGACGCCGAGATAGCGGATCGCGCGCCCAACGAACCCGCCGAGGAACTCCGCGTCGCGGAGGAGGTTGTGGCTCATCACGACGACTGCGCTGACGCCGGATGGACCGATGCGCGCCGCCGCCTCCGCCGCCGGCGCGTCGCAGCGTGCCGCCGGGTCGAGCATCGGGTCCGCGAGGCGGCGGCGCCGGGGATCCGCGACGGTGACCCGCCAGCCGAGCGCGGTCGCCATCGCGACGAGCGGCGGCGCATCGGGACCCGCGCCGCAGATGACGAGGTGCGGCGCCGGCAGGATGGGGTCGACAACCCCGTCGGCGATGCGCTGCGGGCGGCCGCTCGTCACGTCCGCGAGCTCGGCGGCTTCCTCCGCGGTCAGGCGCCGCCGCTCGCCGGCCAGCGAGGTGAGGAGATACGACCCCCGCCCCTCGTCGCGGGCGGCGCGCAGGGCGGCGATCGTCTCGGCCGCCAACGCGGGAGGCTCGGCCACGAGGTCGATCACGCCGCGGCAGCCGAGGCCGCTGCCCCATACCTCGTCACCCTCGGCCGAGTGGTCGATCGTGATCGCGACCGGCACGTCGCGCTCGAGCGCCTCGCGCGCCAGCCGCGCCGCCTCATCCTCCAGGCAGCCGCCGCTCACGATGCCCACCGGTGCGCCGCGGGCCGGCACCAGCAGCCGCGCGCCCGGCCGCCGGTACGAGGAGCCGCGCACCGCGACGACCGTGGCCAGGGCGAAGGGCTCGCCGCGCGCCTCGCACGCCGCAGCTGCGGCGAGGACCGTGTCCAGGTCGTTCATGGGCGCGAGTGTAGGCAGCGCGCGGCCGGGGAGCGAGCGGACCAGATGCGCTTCGAGTGACCGACCCCCGGCGACGAGGGGCTAGGATGCGCGGGTGACCAGCAGCGTCGCCCGCGCGTCGGATCGGTCCAGCCTGCGCCTCGTCGGTGCCGAGACCATGGTGCCGCTCGTGACCGGCGGCGAGCGCCGGTACCTCAACCTCGACTACGCGGCCTCCGCGCCCGCACTCGTGAGCGTGGCCGAGGCCGTGAACGAGCTGCTCGGCTGGTACTCGAGCGTGCACCGCGGGGCCGGCTTCAAGTCGCGCGCCGCGACTGCCGCCTACGAGGGCGCGCGCGAGTCGATCCGCAGCTTCGTGGGGGCCTGCGACGACGACGCGGTCGTCATCACTCGGAACACGACCGACGCGATCAACCTGCTGGCCGCCGCCCTGCCCGACGAGGTGCGGGTGATCGGCTTCGCCGGTGAGCACCACGCGAACCTGCTCCCCTGGCAGCGCCGGCCGGGCAGCACCATCCTCCCCGTCCCAAGCTCCCCCGAGGCCCTCCTCGAGGCGCTCGAGGCGGAGCTGCGGCGCGGCGGCGGCACGAACGTGCTCGTCACCGTCACCGGCGCCTCGAACGTCACCGGCGAGCTCGCCCCGCTGCGCCAGATCAGCACCCTCACCCACGCCCATGGCGCGCGCCTCCTCGTCGACGCCGCCCAGCTGGCGCCGCACCACGCGATCGACATGGCCGGGATCGGGATCGACTACCTCGCGCTCTCCGGCCACAAGCTGTACGCGCCGTTCGGCGCCGGCGCGCTCATCGGAGCGGCGGACTGGCTCGGCGGCCGGCCCTTCCTCGCCGGCGGCGGCGCCGTCCGGCTCGTGACCGTGGACGAGGTGATCTGGGCCGACCTGCCCGATCGGCAGGAGGCGGGCTCGCCGAACGTCGTCGGGGCGGTCGCGCTCGGGGCAGCCTGCGACGCGCTGGCCGGGTACGGGATGGACCACATCGAGGCAGAGGAGACGGCGCTGTGGTCGTACGCCCGCGCCGCCTTCGCGGCCGTCCCGGGCTGGGAGCACTACCGGCTGTGGGACGCCGACCATCCGCGCGTCGGCCTGTTCACGTTCAACCTGCGGCCGTGGTCGCACGATCACCTGGCGGCGATCCTGTCGGCGGAGCACGGGATCGGGGTGCGGCACGGCTGCTTCTGCGCCCACCCGCTCATGATGGAGCTGCTCCACGTCGAGACCGCCGAGGCGGATCGGCTCATGGCGGACACCCGCGCCGGCGGCCATCCGCATCTTCCCGGGGCGGCGCGCATCAGCTTCGGCCTGCCGACCACCGAGGCCGACGTGGACGCCGCGGTGGCGGCACTCCGCACGATCGCGACCGATGGGCCGGCCTGGACCTACGCGGTCGATCCGCTCACCGGCGAGTACGAGCCGGACCCGGATCCGCGACCGATGCCCTCGCTGCCGTTCGCGATGGCCGCGCCCCACTTGCGGAGTGGCGAGTCGACCTAGGCGACGTCGCGTGGCCGTCCCGTCAGCCGCTGGGGGTATCGGCCAGGATCACGACCGCGGCGCTCATCCACCGCCCATCCGGCGCCCGATTCGTGCCCGCTCGTCTCACGCGCTGGGAGGACGGCCAGGACGTGGCGGCTTCCTGGCCGATGGCGCCACCCCGTGGAACGCGCCGTCACGTCGCGACGTAGGCCGCCAGGTGCTCCCCGGTGAGGGTGGAACGGGCGGCGACGAGGTCGGCGGGCGTGCCCTCGAAGACGATGCGCCCGCCGTCGCGGCCGGCGCCGGGGCCGAGGTCGATGATCCAGTCGGCGTGCGCCATGACCGCCTGGTGGTGCTCGATGACGATGACCGATTTGCCCGAGTCAACGAGCCGATCCAGCAGGCCGAGCAGCTGCTCGACGTCGGCGAGGTGCAGGCCGCTCGTCGGCTCGTCGAGGATGTAGACGCTCCCCTTCTCGGCCATCTGGGTGGCCAGCTTGAGCCGCTGGCGCTCGCCGCCGGACAGGGTCGTGAGCGGCTGGCCGAGGCTGATGTAGCCGAGGCCGACATCGGAGAGACGTTGCAGGATGGCGTGGGCCGCCGGGACGCGCGATTCGCCCGCGCTGAAGTACGCCTCGGCCTCGGTCATGGACATCG
>JBBQMC010000078.1:0-11182 GCA_038328565.1 Candidatus Limnocylindria bacterium | reverse complement strand
GGCAACGTGGCGAAGGTCATCGTTAGCAATGCTAACAAAGCCGGGCCGAGTTGCCAAGCCCCCGCCCTTGCCGAGCCGGGGCGGGTCGGCGAGAATCGGCCTCGTCCTGATGCCATCTGCCCGACGCCGATCCCTGCTGCGGCCGCTCCTCGGGGGGCTCCTCGTCCTTGCCGTCCTCGCCGCACCTGCCCTCGGCTTCGTGCCGGCGGCGAACCCGTCGCGCTACGACGGCACCGACCCGATCCCGCCGCAGTGGCGGCTGCCCCATCGGCCCGCGCCGACGTTCGTCCCCGACGGGTTCGCGGTCGCCGAGCCGACGGCGCTCCAGTCGGCGCTCGACCGGGCGCGTGGCGTTGCCGGCTCGTACGGGCTCACCGTCTCGATCCTCCACGACGGGGCCGGCTGGACGGGCGCGACCGGCGTCACCAGGAACGGCACCACGCGGCTCCGCCCCGACGCGCCCTTCGTGATCGGGAGCGTGACGAAGACGTTCGTCACCGCCGCCATCCTCCAGCTCGCCGCGGAGGGCAAGCTCTCGCTCGACGACCAGGTGACGCGCTGGCTGCCGGACCTGAAGGTCGCGACGGGCGTCACGATTGGCGAGCTCCTCAGCCACACGAGCGGGATCGCGGACCTCTATCCCCCGCTCCACCGGCAGCTCATCGACGAGCCGCAGCACGTCTACACCCGCGCCGAGGTGCTCGGCCGCATCGGCGGGGCGTGGTTCGCGCCGGGGACCGATTGGGGCTACTCGAACACGAACTTCGTCGTCGCCGGGATGGTTCTCGAGCGCGTCACCGGCGAGCCGGCCGAGACCGCGCTGGCGCGACGCGTGACCGGCCCGCTTGGCCTGACGCAGACGTGGCTTCTCGCGGGCCGCCGCGCGGACCCCTCGATGCTCGACCCGTCGTGGGCCACCGCCTTCTGGACGGCCGGCGCCATGCAGTCGACGGCGGGCGACCTCGCGCGGTGGGGCGCGGCCCTGTATGGCGCCAACGTGGTGCCCCCGGCCCAGCGCCGCGCGATGACGACGTTCAATGCCGACGACTACGGCATCGGCACCCGGCGCTTCGTCTTCGGTGCCGAGACCGCCGTCGGCCACAGCGGCCTGCTGACCACGACGACCGCGCTCCTCCTCTACTTCCCCACGGAGCGCACCAGCGTGGCGATCATCGCCAACCGCGCCGAGGTGGACCTGTCGAGCGTTCTCGTCGCGCAGGTCGCCGGCCAGCGCTCGCTGCTCGAGCTGGCCCTCGGGCCGGGGGCGCGGCTCAGCGCGCCATCGGCAAGCCCCACCGCGGCGCCGCGTCCGTAGCGGCGGTCAGCTCGGCCCGAACAGGATCTCGCGGATGACCGGCACGGACGGCGTGCCGTGGCCGATCAGCGACTCGAGGAACGGGCGGTAGACGAACTCCCGTCCCTCGGCCTCGGCGCGGCGACGCCCCTCCGTCTCGAGGTCGTGCATCCCGACGCTGCCCAGGAAGTACTCGCACAGCTGCGTGCTGGACAACCGCGCCCGCGACCACTTCTCGGTCGCCTCGGAGCGCTCCTGCCAGCCGCCCTCGACCATCAGGCGCATCGCGTCCTCCTCGTCCATGGCGCCAGCGTGGATCCCGATGTCCATCATCGTGTTCGTGATCGCGCGCAGGTAGAACTTCCAGTGGACGAGCATGAGCGCCGCGTCGTCCGCCCCGTAGCCGACGTCCATCATCACCTGGGTCACGTAGACCGCCCAGCCCTCGGCGAAGACGCCGGACTGGAAGATGGCGCGGACGAGCGAATCGGTCCGATTCGAGTAGGCGAGCTGGAGGTAGTGGCCGGGCACCGCCTCATGGATCGTCAGCAGGCGCAGCTGCCGGGCGTTGTCCTCGCGCAGCATCGACTCGACCTGCTCATCGGTCCAGTCGTCGGGCGGTGGGGTGATGGCGAAGAAGCTGTCGAGGCCCTTGTCGAGCGGCCCCGGCGGGATGAGCATCGCGCCGCCGAAGGCACGCAGGAACGGCGGGGTCCAGATGATCTGCATCGGCTCGTCCGCCAGGCCAATGAGGTCACGCTCGCGGATGAATGCCTCGATCCGCGCGTGCTCGGCGCGGCAGAAGTCGAGCAGCTCGCCCGCGAGCGGATGATCGCTGCTGATCGCGTCGAGGACCCGCCGCACGAGCTCGGTCTCGTCCGATGGCATCGGTTCGTCGTGGATCCATTCCGGCCAGAGCTGGCGCGCCAGGCGCACCATCTCGCCGCGGACCTGGGCGAAGGCCGCGGTGGCCCGCTGCTCCAGCTCGTCGACCGAGACGTCGGTCTTCAGGGCATGCCGGAACTTCTGTGCATAGAGCTCCGGCCCGAGCCGGAAGTCGCCGGTCGCAGGTGGCGCCAGATCGTCACGCAGCCAGTCACGGAACGCCTCGACCGCGCGCGCCGCCTCCTCGGCGGCGGCCTGGAGCTCGGATCGGACGTCGCCGTCCTCGAGCTGCTCCGCCTCCGCGGCGGCGCTGCGGGCGAGGTCCGCCACGCCACCGATGGTGGCGATCGCCTTCTCGGTGTGAAAGCTGCTCACCGGGCGTGGCCCGCCGGCTTCGAGGGTGGCCTTCGCCGCGTCCAGCGCGGCAGGCAGCGCGCGCAGGCGGGACGCGGCGCTGGCGAGGCGCGTCGGCAGGGGCGCGAACTCTCGCGACAGGAGGCTGAAGAGGCCGCCACCGAAGAGGTAGACGTAGCCGATCGGGCTCCAGGTCGCTTCGCGCAGCACCTCCTCGGAGAAGCGCGCGGCGGCGATGTTCTCGAGCATGATCCGGCGGTCGATCTGCTCGTCGTGGCCAAGGTCGGCCGGGGCGAGGGCGGCGAACTTCGCCTCGGCGTCCCGGAGGAAGGCGACGCGCGCCTCGTGGCCGGCCGGTGTGAGGTCCGGCCATGTGCCGTCATGCTCGTGGTTCCCGAGCTCGGTGGCGGTGACGGGGTCGTGCCCGAACCAGCCGGCGAGGAAGTCATCGACGAGGGGCTGCAACAACATGCCGGCGATGGTAGCCGAGCGGGCGGCTGCGGTCCGCGGCGGTGCTACGGTCACGCACGATGGGCGTGCGGGATCGACGGACGGCAGCGACGCGCGAGCGGATCGTGACCATCGCTGCCCAGCTGTTCGGCGAGCGGGGCGTCGAGGCCACCACGATGGAGGCGATCGCGCGCGCCGCAACCCTGAGCCGGACCAGCGTCTTCAACTACTTCCCGTACAAGGAGGCGATCCTCGTCGAGATCGGCGCCGGCTTCGTGACGGAGATCGGCGCGATGGCCGCCCAGCACCAGCGCCGGACGCCTCGCCAGGCGCTCTACGACCTGGCCGATGCGATCGCGGTGCTCACGACCCGGCAGCCCGGCCTGATCGCCGCCGTCGCGCGCGAGATGCTGCATCCGGATCCGGCTCGGCGGCGGCACGCGCTCGTCCGGATGCGGTACCCCACCCTGATCGAGGCCATCCTGGGGGAGCTCGTGGCGACGGATCGGCTGCGGCACCCACGACGGGTGGCGAGCCACGTCCGCCAGCTCGTGGACCTCACCGGAGGAACTGTCGTGCGCGCCGGCGGCGACTTTCCGTTGACCCAGCTCCGCGCCGAGCTGCGGGCGAATGTCGACCTCTTCTGCGAGGGCGCGTTGCTCCAGGGCTGACGGCCCGCGCGGCTGCCAGATTCATGCGAGGGCGGCGTTATGCGCTCAAGCGCGAGCGATTCGGCATCTCCTTCGGCGCTCAGCCTGCAAAATGACGCGTTCACGGGCCTGCGTCCAGCGTAACGCGCACGTGGCATGAATCTGCTCCATCGCGGCGCGCGGCGCGTCATCATCGCCCCACCATGACCGAGAACCTGTCCGCGACCGATGCCTACGCGCGCGCCTGCCGGGCACGCGTCCTCGAGACCGATGGTTCGGCCGTCCTCGTCGACCGCACCGTCGTCTATCCCGGAGGCGGCGGCCAGCCGGCCGACCACGCCTGGCTCAGGACGCCCGATGCGAATCGCTGGTCGGTGACATCGGTCCGCAAGGACGGGTCGAAGCTCTGGCACGAGCTCGAGCATGCCGAGGCCGGCATGCCGGCCGTCGGCGACAAGGTGGAGATCGAGCTCGACTGGGAGCGGCGGCATCGGCTCATGCGTACGCACTCGGCGCTCCACGTCCTGTGCGGCATTGTGTGGCGCGACCACGGCGCGCTCGTCACCGGCGGCAATATGGAGCCGCTCATCGGGCGGATGGACTTCGAGTTCGAGACGATGTCGGGCGACCTCGTCGGGCAAATCGAGACGCGGGTCAACGACGAGATCGCCGGCGATCGCGAGATCCGGGTGGCGATGCTGCCGCGTGACGACGCGTTCGCCATCCCCGACCTCATCCGCACGAAGATCAACCTGCTGCCGCCGGGGATCGAAACGGTGCGCACGATCGAGATCGTCGGGCTCGACCTCCAGGCCGATGGCGGAACCCACGTCGCGCACACCGCCGAGATCGGGCACGTGCGCGTGACCGGCTACGAGAGCAAGGGACGAATCAACAAGCGGATCCGGATCGCGGTCGAGGACGCCTAACGAGCCTCCGGAACGGAACCCTCCTCGCCGGGCCGGGGTAGACCGCATCACAGACCGCAACCGAGGATCGCCATGCTCCGCCGTCTCTTCGTCCCGCTCCTGGGCAGCACCCTGCTGCTCGCCGTCGGGGCCACCACCGTCCTGGGGAAGTGCGAGGGCCCCAACCCGCCAACGTTCTGCTCCGAGGTCGTCGTCAGCCTGGACGGTGGCGGCACCGCGACCGCCTTCCGCGCGGGCGACCCAACGGACGTCAACCTCGTCGTCACGCAGGGCGAGCAGCCCTTCGAGGCGAGCAGCGTCCTGATCACCTTCGCGCGCGTTGCCGACGGTGCCCTCGTCACGGTGCCGGCGACCCGCGCCGGGACGCCGGGCGTGTGGCATGCGGCGGTCAGCCTGCCGGCCGCCGGCAGCTGGACGATCGCTGCCGACGTGGCCGACCCGGCGGGCGGCACCCGCCAGGTGTCCGTGCTGACCATCCAGGCAGCCGATCCTCGCCCGACACCGCCCGCGACGAAGCCCGTCGCGCCGCCCACGAGCCCGCTCGTGCCGTGGCTGGTCCTCCTGGCGGGCGGCGCCATCGGCGCCCTGCTCCTGGTCCGCGACCGACGGGCTCGCGCGCGAGCCGGCATGGCGCCGACGCCGGTATCCATCGGCGCCGCGGCGAGGAGCGTGGCACCCATGACGGACAGCCACGAGCGCGGCTAGTCAGTTCGAACGGGGCCGGGGCGCCAGCGGGGCGCCTCGGCCTTTTCCGTTCCGCGGAGCGGTCAGGACGGCGATGGTGTACATCTTCCTGACCGATGTCCGACGAGCGAAGCGCCCATGAACCGCCATCCGCCGACATGCCCGCGCTCGCCGACCCGCGCCTGCACGCCGTGGCGCATCGCGTCGTGCGCACAGCAGTCGCCGGCAACCCCGAGGAGAGCGCCGCGCTCCAGGGGATCCCGCTCAGCGCGCTGCTGCGCACGATCGTCGTCCGACGTGGCGATGAGGACTATGCGTTCGTGCTAGTCCCCGCCGGGCGCCGCTTCGACTGGCCGAAGCTCCGCGCGCTGCTCGGCGTTCGGCGCCTCTCGCTGCCCGATGCCGAGGAGGCGCGTGCGGTGACCGGCTATGAGCGCGGCGCGATCACCCCGTTCGGGTCACGCCGCCGCTGGCCGGTGGTCGTGGATGCGGCCGCGCTGGAGCACGAGCGGGTCGCGATCGGCGGCGGGGCGCGCGGCGTGAATCTCCACCTCGCACCGGCAGACCTCGTGGCGGCGACTGACGCGCAGGTCGCGGACGTCACCGGCGCCGCCTAGCGCAGGGCGGGCGGCGTCTCCGGCGGCGGGTCGAAGAGCAGCGTGCCCGGCGCCGCGGCCGGGTCGAGGTACGACGCGAGCCCCTCGTCGAGCGGGGTGAGGCGTCGCGGCATGCGTGCCAGCAGCGGTGCGGTGTCGACGGTGGCGGGCTGGTTGATGAAGTCGACCGCGTTCGGGCTGAGCAGCGGCGTCGGCAGCACGCTCAACGGCAGCGCCGCGAGCTTCACGAGCGGCGCCGGGGCCGGGATGACCGGCCGCCGCACGCCGGCCGCCCGGAGCGCATGACCGATGACGTCGCGCATCGTGAGCGTGTCGGGACCGCCCACCTCGAGGATCGCGCCGGCGGCGGCAGGGTCGACGAGGCTGTCGGCGACGAGGCTGCCGATGTCGTCGACGAACACCGGCGCCAGCCGCTGGCCGCCGAAGTTCGTCATCGGCACGAACTGGAGCTGCCGCGCGAAGCCGAGGAATCGGTTGAGCGACACATCGCGCGGCCCGTAGATCCACGTCGGGCGCACGATCGTCCAGGTCAGGCCCGAGCCGCGTATCGCTTCCTCCGCACGCCACTTGGCACGGAACCAGTGGCGCGGCGCGTCAGGCGCCGCACCCGCCCCCGAGAGATAGACGAGCCGCCGAACGCCCGCGGCGCGTGCCGCGCCGACGAGATGCTCGGTGCCCGCCGCGTCGACTGCCATGAACGTCTGGCCGCGGCGCGGCGCCTCGATCGGCGAGTTCCTGAATGCCAGCGCGATGACGAGGGCGTCGATCCCGGCAAGGGCCTGCTCGAGACCCTCAGCTCGCGTCACGTCGGCCGCGCGGACCTCCACCGCATCCGGCAGCGGGCCGCGCCCGGCCTCCCCGCGGCGCGAGAGGATGACGACGTGGTGGCCGCGCGCATGGAGCTCGGCCGCGATGCCGCCGCCCACAAACCCGCTGCCGCCCGCGACCGCCACCGTCATCGGCGCGTCAGCGTGCGCGGCCTCGGCGAAGACGGCGCGCACGGCGCGGGCACGGTAGCGGAAGATCTGCGCGAGCTGCGGACGCACGACGAGCCGATGCGCCAGCTCACCGAGCGGTCCGAGTGGGAGCTCGTACGTGACCTCGTCGACGATCCGCGTCCGGTCGCCGTCGGCAACGAACGCGTGCCGGTGGTCCCAGCGCCGGTAGGGGCCGCGCAGCTGGACGTCACGGAAGGCGTGCGGCGGGTCGTACTCGGCGATGACGCTGCGCCACGTCGTCGGAAGGCCGAGCAACGGACGGATGCGGTATTCGACCTCGAGGCCTTCGCGCATCACGAGATCGGTGGAGCGGAGCTCGAAGCCCATCGCGGGAGGCGTGATGCGGCCGAGGTTCTCCGCCCGCGCGAAGAACGCGAAGACGTCATCGAGCGGCCGATCGACGTCGAGCGTGGCGCGCAGGTGATGGGTGGTCATGCGGCGTCCGCGAGCTCGTCGAGGCGCCGCCGCATCCCATCGAGCGGCCCGCCCCCGCCGCGCAGGCGGCCGATGAGCGCGACGAGCGGCATGCCCAGCCACAGGAGGCGTCCCACGCCGTGGAGATTCACCTCCGCCTCGTAGCGGATCGTGCTGCCGCCGTCGGCGCGCGGGAGGACGGTGATCTCGTCCCAGCCGTCGAAGCGGGTGCCGGACGACCCCAGCAGTCGCACCCGCGTCGGCAGCTCGAGCTCGTCGATGACGTAATCCAGGCCGATCCGCACGCCGCCCGGCCCCCGCGCATCGAGCCGATAGCGGCTACCGACGCGCGGCGGACCGGGGTCGAGCCGTTCGGCGTGCCGGATGAACGGGTCCCACTCCTCGATCGTGGCGAAGTCCGCCAGGTAGGCGAACGCCCGCTCGGGCGCGAGGCGAGTGGGGAACGACGTGCCGATGCGCATCGGTCAGCCGTCCGCGCGATCGACGATCTCGTCGACGAGATCCGCGACCGAGTCCACGATGCGGCTGGGGAGGTAGCTGAAGCGCTGGGCCTCGTCCGCGCCATGGATCCCGGTAAGGACGAGGATCGTCTCGAGCCCGGCTTCGATGCCGGTGACGATATCGGTGTCCATCCGGTCGCCGATCATCACCGTTGACTCCGAATGGGCGCCGATCTGACGCAACGCCGAGCGGATCATGAGTGGGTTCGGCTTGCCGATGAAGTACGGCTGCACCCCCGTCGACGCGGAGATTAGCGCCGCCACTGAGCCGGTGGCGGGCAGCGGACCGGCCGGCGACGGGCCGGTCGGATCCGGGTTGGTGGCGATGAAACGCGCGCCGCGGCTGATGAGCTGGATGGCGCGCGCGATGCGCTCGAAGCTGTACGTCCGGGTCTCGCCGAGCACGACGTAGTCCGGATCGGTCTCGGTCAGCGTGTAGCCCGCGTCGTGGAGCGCAGTCGTCAGGCCTGCCTCGCCGATGACGAAGGCGGTCCCATTCGGCCGCTGCGAGGCCAGGAATTTCGCCGTCGCGAGGGCAGAGGTCCAGATCGCCTCCGGCGCGACGCTGAGGCCCATGTGGCCGAGCCGCGCGACGAGGTCACGCGGCGTGAACATCGAGTTGTTCGTGAGGATCAGGAACGGCAGCCGCGCCTCACGGAGCCGCGCGATGAAGCGGTCGGCTCCCGGGACGAGATGCTCCTCGCGGACGATCACGCCGTCCATGTCCATCAGCCAGCTGTCACGCCGGCGAGGCTCGGTCTGCTTCACCCACCGATGCTACGTGGATCGATGCCATAGTGCGCGCGGTGACCGAGCTCCACGTCCTGCCTGGCTAAGCCCTGGCGAGCGATGCCCGCTCGGCGAGCGCGATCGGGAGCGTCCCCGCGCCGGCAATCGCGTCGTGGAAATCGCGGAGCGTGTCGACGTCGCCGGCCGCAGCGCCGCGCTTCGCGAAGAACGCGTCGCGGATGCGCGCGATCTCGAGCGCACCGGTGAGGTACGAGCTCGCCTGGGTCGGCCACGAGCAGTAGCGGGTCACCTCGGCAACCGCGGTTGGCTCGGTGAGCGACGAGTGGGCCAGCATGTACGCCACCGCCTCGGCATGACCCATCTCGCCCATGTGAAGCGCCGTGTCGACCACGATCCGGGCGGCGCGGAAGAGGCGCGCCTCGACCTGGTAGAAGACGTGGCGCAGGTCGTCGTAGAAGTCGGCGTTCGTCATCAACTCCTCCGCGTAGAGGGCCCACCCCTCGGCGAAGTAGCTCGTGCCGAACTCGGCGCGCATCGGCGATGGATTGGTCTTCGCCATCGCCAGGTGCCAGTGGTGGCCGGGGTACGCCTCGTGGACCGCCGTGGTCGGGATGCCCGGGTAGGAGTTCGACTCGAGCCGCTTGCCGATCTCCTCCTCCGATGCCCCATCCGGCGGGAAGGGCACGAAGAAGTGGCCGCGGAACGTCGCGGCATAGTGGGGCGGCGCGACGTAGCTGGCCACGGCGATCACCGGCCGCTGGAACGGCGGCGACGGCACGACCAGGCATTCCTCGCCGGCAGGGAACGAGACCAGGCCGTGATCATGGAGGAACTGTCGGGCGCGCTCGGTCCAGTCCTCGTACCCGACGCGCATCGCCTCGGGGTCGGCTGGCCGGTCGGCGTTGAGCTCGCCGATGAGCTTCTTCCAATCCTCGTGGCCGGCGATCTCGCCCGACAGGCGCCGCATCTCGCTGAGCAGCAGCTCCACCTGGTCGAGGCCGCGCTGGTGGAGGCCGCGGGTGTCGAGGTCGAGCTGCTCGGCGTCGCGCAGGACGGCGGTGTAGTTCTCCTCGCCGAACGCCCATTCGCCGGTGGCTGCGGGCCGCATCTCCTCCAGGCAGGTGGCGTACGCCTCGAAGGCATCGGCGGCGGCCGCGCCAGCCGCCGCCAGGTCGGCGCGGTGCTCCTCGGCGACGTCGGCCGGCAGCAGGTCGCGCACGTAGCGGGCGCCCGCTCGGGCCTGGTTGATCGCGCGCTCGAGGATGACGAGCGGCACCATCGCGGGGCGCAGGTTGGCGCGGCCCGCCTCGAGGTTGCCGGGCACGAGGCGCAGGCGCGCGGCCGCCGCGGCTGCCAGCTCGCCCTCCGGGCGGAGCTTGTGGAGGAAGAGGACGAAGACGCCGCGCATCCCCGGGTTGAGGTAAAGGTCCGGCTGGCGGCGCCAGATCTCCCACGCGTGGTAGATCGCCCGCTCGCGGAGCTGGCTCACGGCCAGGTCACGGTCGATCGCCTCGTCGAAGGTCAGCTCGTCATCGCCTAGCGCGGAGAATGTCTCGAGCCAGGCCGCGGAGCGGGCGGCATCGGCATCGATCGCCGCGGCGGACATGTCGTCGAGCTTGTCGTCGTAGTCGGTGAGGCCAAGGTAGGAGGCGCGGACCGGGTTGGTGGCGTGCTCCTCTTCGAGGAACTGGGCGGCAAGGTCGCTGAACGAAGGCACGGCGGTGGACACCCCAGCATGCTGCTTCCAATGGACCGATGAGAACGCGCGCAGCATAGACCGATGGTCACGGTCCGTGGCAGTCCACCGGCACGTGCCGGTGGACTGTCCGCGCGACCCCGTCAGCGCGGTGGCGGGACGAGCCGGCCGAAGCGCTCCGGGTCGGCAGCCGCGGCCACCTGGATCGCGTTGAGCGCCGCACCCTTGCGGAGGTTGTCGCTGCTCAGCCAGAGCGCGAAGCCGCGGTCGCGACCCGGGATCGCGCGCAGGCGCCCGACGAGCACCAGGTCGCGCCCCTCGACGTCGAGCGGCATCGGGTGCCGCGCGCTCCCGTCCGCAGGCCGGTACTCGAGCCCCGGCGCCGCCCGCAGGGCGGCCTCCAGGTCGGCGACCGTCACGTCGCGCTGCGTCCGGATATGGAGCGCGACGCTGTGACCGGTGTGGACCGCGACGCGCACCGTCGTGGCGGCCACGTCGAGCTCGGGCAGCTCGAGGATCTTCCGGATCTCGGCGTGGATCTTCCGCTCCTCGCCGCTCCAGCCCTCATCGTCGAGGACGTCGATCTGCGGCACCACGCTGTCGGCGATGCGGCCGTGGAATGGCGATCCCGCGGCGGGGTCGCGGTGCGCGGTCCCACGCTCCGCCTCGAAGGCGTCGAGGCCGGCCCGCCCGGCGCCGCTCACGGCCTGGTACGAAGCGAGGTCGACCGATGCCAGCCCGGCGACGCCGCGGATCGGTGCCAGCGCGACGACGACCGCCGCGGTCGTGCAGTTCGGGTTCGCCACCAGGTTGCCGCGCCGCTCGCGGACGGCGTGGGCGTTCGCCTCGGGCACGACCAGCGGCACGCCATCGGTGAGTCGGAAGGCGCTGGAGTTGTCGACCACGAGCGGGACCGATGCGCCGGCTCCGGCCATGATGT
>JBBQMC010000077.1:0-11234 GCA_038328565.1 Candidatus Limnocylindria bacterium | reverse complement strand
CGACGCCTGGGGAGCGCGATGTCGGCATCGGTGAGGCGCACGCCAAGGCGATGGAGGCCGATCGTCGAGCGGCGCCCGGCCACCTGGACGCGACGGCGACGGCGGACCGTGCCGCATGGCTCGCCGAGCGCCTGGACGTCGAGGCGCCCTCCGCCGCCGTGCTCACCCCGTCGGCCTCCCGGACGCGGAGACGCCGCTGCCGGAGGGCGAGCCTCGTCATCGGTCCGATCGGGCGTGCTTGGTAGACTCGGGCCGTGGCAGCACCTCGCGCGGCCTGGCTGACGCCGGCCGTCTTCATCCTCCTGGGGCTCATCTGGGGCTCGTCATTCCTCTGGATCAAGATCGCGCTGCGCGAGATCGGTCCCGCCACGCTCGTCGCCGAGCGCATGACGCTCGGGGCGATCGGCATGCTCGCCTACCTGGTCATCCGGGGCGTGCGCCTGCCGCGCACGGCGCGCGAGCTCGCGCCGCTGGCCGTGCTGGGGCTCATCAACGCGGGCGTACCGATCTTCCTCATCAGCTGGGGCGAGGTCCACGTCGACTCCGGCACCGCGGCCGTGCTCAACTCACTCGTGCCGCTGTTCAGCCTGATCATCGCCGGCATCTGGCTGCGGACCGAGCCGGTCACTGCGCTGCGCGTCACCGGACTCGTGCTCGGCTTCGGCGGCGCCGCCGTCCTCGCCAGCCGCGAGCTCTCGCTCACCGGCGACCCGCTCGGCGTCATCGGCGCGCTGGCGGTCGTCGTGGCGGCAGGCTCGTATGCGCTGGGGGCGAGCTACGCGAAGCACCGCATCACGACCACCCATCGGTATGTCGTGGCGGGCGGAACGCTCGTCTTCGCCGCGCTCTACACGTGGGGGCTCGCCGTCGCGAGCGAATGGCCAATCGGGATGCCGGCGCAGCCGGATGGCATCATCGCCGTGCTCTGGCTCGGCCTGCTCGGAAGCTTCATCGCCTACCTGTGCTACTTCTTCCTCATCGAGCACCTTGGAGCGACGCTGGCGAGCATGGTGACCTACCTCTTTCCGGTCGTCGGCGTGGCGCTCGGCACGGTCCTGCTCCACGAGGCCTTCGATCTCCGGATGGCGATCGGGACTGCCCTCGTGCTCGTCGGGATCGGCGTCGTCGCCCTTCGCTATGATCTGCGGGTGAGCCGCGTGCCGCGCGAGGCCGGCGAGTGAGCGACGAGCGCGATCGCCAGCCACGGCCCGACGAGAACGACCCCACCCAATCCGCCTGGCCCGAGGCGGATCTGACGCCGCGTTCGAGCGACCCCGGCTCAACCCAGGATCCCGACGCCTGGCCATGGCCCCGGCGGGAGATACCCCAGCAGGAGGCTGAATGGCGCCCCGCCGAGCCGTGGCGCGACGATCCGTCGTGGAACGAGCCCGCCTACGATCCGGAGTTGGAGCGCGACCCCGTGCCGTTCTGGGCACGCGAGCCGGAGATCCCCGAGCCCGGGCCGCCGCCGGCATGGACGGCCGAGCTGGATGCGATCGAGCAGGCCGCGGAGCCGCGTTTCGAGCCTGAGCGGAAGCCGGTGCCCGAACCGGAACCGCGGCCCGCGGCGGAGCCGGAGCCCGAACCGAAACCGCAGGCCGCGGCGAAGCCGGAGCCTGCGCCAGAACCGGAGCCAGAGCCCGCAGCCCCGCCTCCGGCGGTGGGGGCGACCCCGGCACCCGAGCCGGAGCCAGGGCCGAAGGCGAAGCCGGAGTCGAAGGAGCCGGAGCCGAAGCCGACGGCTGCGTCAACTCCTGAGGTCCCGGCCGCGTCAAGCGCGGCCGCTCGAGCGCCCAGTCTGTCCGAAGGGGCAGCCGATGAGAAACCTCCCTCGACGGCGAGCGAGCCGATATCGCCCGCGGCCACGCCGTCCGCGGCCGCGCCGCATGCCACACCCGACGGGCCCGCTGCCAGGCCCTCGACCGACGAGCCGCGGGCCGGCGAGGCGAAGGCAACCGCGCCTGAGCCATCGACGCCAGAGGCCGCCGCGCCCGAAGCGAAGCCGACCACCGCCGCGGACCGGGTTGCCGCATTCCTGGCCGAGCTGCGGGCGGCATCGCGCCCCACTCCACCGGAGGACGAGAGCGGTGCCGAATCCACGGGCGAGCGAGCCGGCGGCATCACGCCCGCTGACGCAACGTCCCCACCCGAGGCCGCGGCACGCCCCCAGGCGCCGGCGCATCCTGGCGCCGACGTGCCTTCCGAGGCGATGCCGCGTCCCGCCGACGCGCCGCATCCGGAGCCGACGTCCCGCCCCGGACCGGCCTCTCCTCCCGCCAGCGTCGTTCCCGCGCCGTTGCCACGCCCATCGGTCACGTCGGTCGCTCGGCCGGTTGCAAGGCAACCGCTCACGCCACCGGCCGCGATCCCGGGCGAGCCCGAGCCGTGGAGTGCGCCAATCGCGCCTCCGGTGGCGGTCGACGCGGTGCCACCCACCACGAGCGCCCCGCCGCGAATGAGCTGGGACCGCCTGACGGTGGGCGAGCGCAGGCGCCCCACGACCTCGGAGCAGGCGGTGCCCTGGCTGATCGGCATCGTGCTCGCCCTCGCGGGGATCGTCCTGGTCCTGCTCGCGCTGATCTTCACGTCGCAGAACGGTCTTGCCGCGGTGAGCGGATCGCCGCGTGGATCGGCCTCGATCGTGGTGCTTCCGAGCTCCGATCCGTCCGGCCCGGCGAGCTCACCCTCGCTCGCCGCCGTGACCCCGACACCGAGCCCGTCGCCCGACACCCCGGCGTACGCTCCGCTCGAGCTGGTCTACCTGAGTCGCACGACCGTGTCCGCGCCGATCTACCTCTTTCGCCGCGACTTCAGCGTGAGCCAGGAAGCGGAGACCCTGGCCCGCGCCGACCAGGGCGTGGAGCGGTTCGCCTGGTCGCCTGATGGCCGCATCGGCGCCGCGCTGATCTCGGGACGCGTCACCGCGCTGCAGCCCGGACACGCGGCCCGCGCCCTCGTCGACGGCATGGTCGACATCGCGTTCGGAACCGACTCGGCCACTGTCTACGCGGCCCGCGTCACGCGCAACGGCACGAACGACACGGCGGTCGTGCTCGCCATCGACTGGGCGTCCGGCAAGCAGGCGTCGCTCGGGTCCGTCACCTATCCCCATCCGCAGATCGCGGCCGAGGCCGCGCTCAAGGAGGCGCAGTTCATCGACGACGGCGGCCTCGTGCGCCTCTATCCGACCGTCGACGATCACCTCGTGCTCTGGATCCTCGGCGCGCCGGCGACCTACCTGGTGAAGACGTCGGGCGGCGACCTCGCTTCGATCTCCGGTCTCCCGACCCTCTACTCGCCGGACGAGCAATGGACGATCAAGCCGAAATACTCCGCCGGCAAGACGACGCTCACGCTGACCGATCGCGCGGGCAATGCTCGCGCCGCGACCATCGTCACCGGCCTGGTGAGCCACCTGCGTTGGGCCCCGAATGGCTCGGAGGCGTCGTTCACGCTCGGGCACACCGGGCAGAACGGCGGCGTCGTCCAGAACGTGTACGTGTGGGACCTCGTCGACGGCAAGGCGCCGACGGCGCTCACGAGCAACGGCGCCGCGTTCGGCGCCGAGTGGCGCGGCGGCGCGGTAAGGTGGGTCAATGAGCCCGCGTCCTGAGATCGTCAACCCCATCGGCGTGGAGCTCGACGAGACGGCGCGCCTGATGCGCATCCGCTGGGATGACGGCCATCTCGGCCAATGGGGATGGACGGAGCTGCGACGCGCCTGTCCGTGCGCCCTCTGCGCTGGCGAGGGCAGCATGCCGGGCCTCGTCTCGCTCGAGACGGCGTTCACCGCCCCGCAGGTCACGCTCGAGCGCGTCAAATGGATCGGGCGCTACGCGCTCGCACCGATCTGGGCGGACGGCCACGACACCGGGCTGTTCACGTACCTGAAGTTGCGCGAGCTCTGCACCTGCGAGGAGCATCGCGCCGCATGACGACTCGCTTCCGCGAGCCGTTCACCCTCGCCCTCGGGGGCGGCGGCGCACGCGCCTGGGCGCACATCGGGGTGGCCCGCGCGCTCGAGTCGGCGGAGCTACGGCCGGCGTCGATCGTCGGCACGAGCATGGGTGCGGTGATCGGTGCGGGGCTCGCGGCCGGCTACCCGACGGCGCGCATCGAGGCGGTCGCGCGCAGCGTGCCGGTCTACCAGCTCATCGGCCATCGGGCCCGATACGCGCTGTTCGACAGCCGGCCGGTGCTCGAGGTGATGGGCCGTGAGCTCGGCAACCCGCGCATCGAGGAGCTCGGCCTGCCGCTCGCGATCACGACGTTCGACCTCGTCACCGGCTCCACGATCGCGATCCGCTCCGGGGATCTCGTCGACGCGCTCGCGCGCAGCATTGCCGTCCCGCTCTTCTTCCCGCCCACGCACGACGGCCAGGGAGTGTGGTGCGACGCGGGTCCCTGGGAGGCCGTGCCGGTGAGCGTGGCGCGGGAGCTGTGGCCCGGACGACCGGTGATCGGCGTCCGCGTCGACGCGCCGAAGCCCTCGCTGCTCGGCAGCCCGCTCGGCTCGCGCCTCCTGCGCGCGGTCGCGGGACGCCTCGGCGAGGCCGGCGACACCCTCACCGCGCGGCGCTACCTCGCGCTCCTCGCCGCGCGCTGGGCGGACCCGGTCCACGAGGAGCCGGCGGACCTCCTCATCGAGCCGAAGCTCGGCTTCACCAGCGCGTGGCAGTTCAGCCGCATCGGGCCGATGGTCGCCGCCGGCGAGCGCGACACGCACCTCGCACTGCGGGAGGCATCGGTCCATGGCTGAGACGGGCGGCCTGCTCCTCGTGCATGCCCACCCCGACGACGAGGCGATGGGCACCGGTGGCCTGATCGCCAGCTCGGTGGATGCCGCGCGACGGGTCGACCTCGTCACCTGCACCGATGGCGCCGAGGGCGAGATCCACGACCCCACGCTCGATCACGAGGAGGCGCGGCCGCGCCTGGCGGGGATCCGGCGAGACGAGCTGGCCTGCTCCCTCGACGCGCTCGGCGGCGGGCGCGTCAACCTCCACATGCTCGGCTATCGCGACTCCGGGATGATGGGCACCGAGGCGAACGAGCACCCGGCCGCGTTCTGGAAGGCGGACCTCGACGAGGCGATCGGGCGCCTGGTGCGGATCGTCCGCGAGGCACGGCCGGCGGTCATGGTCGGCTACGACAGCAAGGGCGGGTATGGCCACCCGGATCACATCAACGCCCACCGCATCGCCGTCGGCGCGTTCGACGCGGCGGCCGACCCCGCTCGCTATCCCGACGCCGGGCCGCCCCACGAGGTGGCGAAGCTCTACGAGACGGCGTTCGCCCGGGAGGCGTGGCTCGGTCTCATGAGCGCCATGAAGGAGCGTGGCATCAAGCTGCCGTGGGACTTCGACGAGGCCGTCGACCAGTACGCGGCCGGCGAGCTCAACCCGTCGAATGCGGCTGCGGTCCAGCAGGCCGGCGAGCAGCACGAGGCGGGGGAGGATGTCGACAGCTTCGGGACGTCGCTCGCCGACATCTCGACCACGATCGACGTGTCCGCGGTCGCGGAGCGCAAGCGCGCCTGCATGGCCTGCCACCGCACGCAGGCTCAGGACCTCGGCTGGCTGCTCGAGCTGCCGGACGATCTGGCGGCCGATGCGCTCCGCAACGAATTCTTCGTCCTCCGCCGCTGGCGGGGGCACGAGCCGGTCGCCGCGGCGCTGCGCGAGACCGAACTGTTCACCGGACTCGACGAGGGCTGACCGATGGCCGGCCGATCGATCGGGCTAGGCGCCGAGCTCCACGACTACCTCATGCAGGTCGGGGTGCGCGAGCCGGCCGTCCTTGCCGACCTGCGCGCCGACACCGCCAACCATCCCCAGGGCCAGATGCAGATCGCGCCCGAGGAGGGCGCGTTCCTGGCGATGCTCGTCCGCCTCACCGGGGCGCGGCGCATCCTCGAGATCGGCACGTTCACCGGCTACAGCTCGACGGCCATGGGGCTCGCGCTGCCGCCGGGTGGCACGGTGACCTGCTGCGACATCAGCGAGGAGTTCACCGCCCGCGCGCGCCAGGCGTGGCACGCCGCCGGGGTGGAGGAGCGGGTCGAGCTGCACATCGGTCCCGGCGTCGAGACCCTCGAGCGCCTGCTCCAGGACGGCGCCACGTTCGACCTCGCCTTCATCGACGCCGACAAGCCGAGCTACGCCGCCTACTACGAGGCGTGCGTGGCGCTCGTGCGGCCGGGTGGCCTCATCTGCATCGACAACGTCCTGTGGTCGGGCCGCGTGGCCGACCCGGCGGACACCGACGCCTCGACCGAGGCGATCCGCGCCATCAACGCGCGGGTCGCGGCCGACGATCGGGTCGACGTCGCGATGGTGCCGATCGCCGACGGCCTCACCCTGGCCCGCATCCGCTGACCGACCGCGCGGTGCGCGCCCAGCTCGCCGAGGCGGCGGACCGATGGGGGACGCCGCTCTACGTCACCGACCTCGACGTCGCCGCCGCCAACCTGGCCGCCGTGCAGGCCACGCTGCCCGGGGCGCTCGTCGCGTATGCGGTGAAGGCGAACGCCGACCCGCAGCTCCTCCGCCGGCTGGTCGCCGAGGGAGCGGGATGCGAGGTCGTCACCGCGGTCGAGCTGGCGCTCGCGACGCGGGCCGGGTGCCCGGCGGAGCGGATCGTCATGAACGGGGTCGGCAAGACCGATGCGGAGGCCGAGGCGGCGCTGCGCGCGGGCGTCCTCGTCAACGCCGAGTCGCTCGACGAGCTCGACGCGCTGCTTGCGCTCTCCATCCCCGATGCGCGGATCGGCCTGCGCCTGAACCCCGGCATGGCAGCGGCGACGCATCCGCACCTCGCCACCGGCGCCGCGACTAGCAAGTTCGGCATCCCCGTCGCCGCGCACCTCGACGCGCTCGACCGATGCCGGCGCGCCGGCGTCGCGCCGGAGAGCGTGGGCGCGCACATCGGTTCCGACATCGCCGAGCCGGGAACCTACGCCGAGCTCGCCGGTCGGATGATCCGCGCGGCTGCCAGTGCGGGCACGGCATGGATCGACCTCGGTGGAGGTTGGGCCTCGGTCGACGTGGCGGCGGCGCTCGGGGACGCCGCGCGGCGCCTGCGCGTCATCGTGGAGCCGGGCCGCTCCCTCGTCGCCGATGCGGGCTGGCTCGTCACCCGCGTCGTCCGCGTGCAGCCGCGCGACGGGATGACGTACCTCGTCGCCGACGCCGGCATGAGCGAGCTGATCCGGCCGGTCATGTACGGCGCCGACCATCCCGTCGCGCTCGTCGCTGCCGGCGCGCCACTGGCCTCCTCGGGGCGCATCGACCTGGCCGGGCCGGTGTGCGAGGCGGGCGACGTGGTGGCGCACGACATCGGTCGCTGGCTGGACAGCGGGGAGCTGGCGGTGGCGGGCACGGGCGCGCTGCTGGCCGTCGAGCGCGCCGGCGCCTACGGGGCTGCCATGGCATCGGTCTACAACGGGCGTCCTCGCCCGGCCGAGGTCGTGCTGGAAGGTGGCGTCGCGCGGCTGTCGCGCCGACGCGAGACGCTCGAGGACCTCGTCAGCCGCGACGCCTGATCAATCAGCCCTCGGCGGCGCGGTCGCGGAAGCCGTGACCGCCCATCACCCGCCAGCCGATCCCGTCGTGCTGGAGGTGGTAGACGGCGGGCGTCGGCATCGCCCGGTGAAAGTGGTAGTCGATGCCGTCCTCGAGGGTGGCGAGCAGCAGGCTGATGAGGTTACCGTGGCTGCCCACGAGCACCGTCCCGCCCGCGGCGTGGCGGCTCCGCAGCAGGTCGAGCTGTGAACGGACCCGGTGCTGCGCCTCGCGGCTCGACTCGGCGCCCGGGAGGCGGTAGTCGGGCTCATCCCACGCGCGCGCGAGCTGCGCCTGCCAGTCTTCGCGCGGCTCGTTCGCCTGGCGCCGCTCCCGCAGGTCGGGCAGCAGGTTCACCTTCATCATCCGGCGCCGCGCAGTCGGCTCCACCGTCGCCACCGCGCGCGCATACGGCGAGGAGTAGATGGCGTGCAGCTGGAACGGCTCGAGCTCCGCCGCGAGCTCCTCCGCGGCCCGCTGCCCCTCCTTGGTGAGCGGTCGGTCATCGTCGCGGTCCTCCCACCCCGGGCTGCCGGGCGGGACCGGCTCCGCGTGGCGGACGAGGATGACGTTGAGATGCGGAAGGCGCTGCTGCATCGGTCCGGTGAGTCTAGGGGAGCGGGGCGCCCGATAAGCAGCCGATCACTGCGTGATAAGCGCGGATCCCAATCCTGCATGGCATGCGACGCTCGCAGCTCATCGTCGCCGCGGCCGCGCGTGCTGCTCGGCAGCGCGCGGAGATCGGGGCACAGGTCCGCTCGGCGCGCATGGCAGGCGGCCTCTCCCTCGCGACCGTAGCCACGGCCGTCGGACGATCGGTTGCGTGGGTCTCCCGTGCAGAGCGCGGGATCATGCGGACGATTCCATTCGACGAGCTCGGCGAGCTGGCGGCCGCAGTCGGGCTGCGCCTCAGCGTTTCCGCCTGGCCCGATGCTCCCGCCATCCGGGATGTCGGGCAGGTGGCCGTCATTCGCCAGTTCCGCCAGCGGATCGGTCCTGGCTGGTCGTGGCAACTCGAGGTGCCTGTGCCCATTCCCGGCGATCGACGTGCCGTCGACGCGGTGATCAGGGCAGGTGATGGCTCGGCCGCCATCGTCGCGGTCACGCAGGTCCACGACCTCCAGGCGCAGCTGCGTGCGATCCGGCTCAAGGCGCGCGACATGCGAATCGAGCGCGTGATTGTCGTCGTCCGGGCATCAGATCGGAATCGCCGCATGCTTCGCGGAGCTGCCGACATCGCGGCGCTCGGCTTCCCCGTCGGGACGCGCGCCGCGCTTCAGGCACTCGCGGGCGGCCGGCTGCCAGACGGCGACGCCCTGGTCCTGGTGTGATCGAGCGCCGCTTGCCTGCGGAGCAAATACCGAGGGACGAGCGCGAGCAAGGTGACGCTCCGTCCTGACTGGTTACTGCACGGGCAACAGACCGATGTCGACGCGGCGAATTGGGCCGACCGCACCTCGTTTATTGCTGCGCCGGCAAACCGGCCGGCGGGCGCCACGCTCAGGCCGGCGTGGCTTCCTCCGACTCGCCAATCGAGGGAGCGGCACCGCGACCCTCGAACCGCATCCGCAGGTCGCGCTTCGTGACCTTGCCGAGCGGGTTGCGCGGCAGTGCGTCGAGGACGAGGAGCTCCTTCGGCATCTTGTAGGCGGCGATCTGCTGCTCGCCGAGCCAGCGCCGCAGCTCGCCGATGGAGAGCGAGGCGTCCGGCTTCAGGACGCAGGCGACGCAGATGCGCTGCTCGCCCTCCATGCGCCGATCCTCGACTCCCACCACGGCGACCTCGGCGACGGCGGGATGGCGCGAGATCAGGGCCTCGACCTCCTCGGGCGCGACCTTCATCCCGCCGCGGATGATGAGATCCCGCGCGCGACCGATGAAGCGTAGCCGGTCGCCGCGCTCGCCGGCGATCTCGAACAGGTCGCCGGTGTGGTAGTAGCCGTCGGCGTCGATGGCGCGGGCCGTCATCTCGGGACGCCGCCAGTAGCCGGGGAAGCGGGTCGGGCCGCGGAAGGCAAGCTCGGCGGCGACATCGCGCTCCGTCACCTCCGCCCCGGTGAGCGGGTCGACGAGCTTCGTCTCGGTGCCGCGCGCGGCGCGGTTGCCCCACGCCTCGCCATCGGTCCCGGGCGCGCCGAAGCGCGGGAAGTAGCGGGCGCGCTCCTCCGGATCCGGCACGGTCGCCGGGTCGCCCACGAGCCCGGTCCCCTCGTTGCTGCCGAAGAAGTTCGTGACGTCGATCCCGAAACGCTCCTTCCAGCCGACGACCATCGCGGCGGACAGCGGCGCCGACCCGGAACCGATCACGCGCATCGAGGAGAAGTCGCCCGCCGCGAGGAGCTGCTCGTTGGCGAGCAGCATGGTCAACAGGATCGGGGGCGCGACCGTGTACGACGCCCGCTCGCGGCCGATCTGGCCCAGGAAGACGGGCAGCGCCATCGGGTGATGCATGACGAGCGTGCCGGCGACCTGGAGCCACGGCACGAACATGCCGCCGATGCCCGACATGTTCACCATCGGGAACGGGTTGAGCAGCACGTCGCCGTCCGTGAGCCGCGCGCCGTCGGTCGTGCCCCAGCCGATCGCGATCCAATGATTGTGGCTGCGGGGCACGCCCTTCGGCTCCGCCTCGGTGCCGCTCGTCCAGCAGATGGTGAGGATGTCGTTCGCGGTCGTGCCCGACTCGGGCAGCCCTGCAGCGGGCGTACTGAGGATCGCGTCGAGCTCGGGGCCGATCGTGATGACCGGCACCTCCGGCGCAACCTCGCGCATCATCGCGGCGTGGTCGAAGCCGGTCACGTTCGTGGCGGTGATCACGAGCTTCGGCTCCGTGAGGCCCATCGTGTGCCGCAGCTCGTGCTGGCGGTACTGGACCGGCAGCGGCGACACGATGGCGCCGATGCGCGCGGCGGCGAGGTAGGCGAGCGGCAGCTCGACGACGTTCGGCAGCTGCACCATGACGACGTCGCCGGGACCGATCCCGCGGCGCACCAGCTCGGCCGCCAGCGCGTCGGCGGCAGCGGCGGCCTCCGCGTACGTGAGCCGCTTGGGCTCGCCGTCGGTGAGCTCGGCGCGGTTCGGCGGGTCGACGAGCGCGAGCCGCGCCGGATTGGCGGCGGCGTTGCGGCGGAAGAGGTCATCGAGCGTCTCGGTGCCCCACCAGCCGGCATCGGTGTAGGCGCGGATCGTCTGGGGGGAGTCGAGGATCATCGGTCTGTTCGTTCTCCTATCGGTCCCGTGGGAACCAGGGGATGAAGGCCGAGGTGCGGTGCATGTACGCCTCGTAGCCCTCACGCCGATGCGCGATCGTGCGTTCGAGCATGCCCACGCCGGAGACGCGGACGATGAGGAAGGTCATGGCGATGGGGCCGAAGATCGACCACCAGCCACCGGCCGCGACGGCAAGCAGCCAGTACGCCCACCACTGCGTCGCGTCGCCGAAGTAGTTCGGGTGGCGCGTCACTGACCAGAGGCCGGACTGCATGGTGTGGCCCCGGTTGGCAGGGTTGCGGGTGAAGGCGGTGAGCTGCACGTCCCCGAACGCCTCGAACGTGAAGCCGATGCCCCAGACGACGACGGCGAGGGCGTCAAGCCAGCTCCAGCCCTGCGGCCCGCCGCTCATGACCGCGTAGAGCGGCACCCCGATGACCCAGGCGAGGAGCGCCTGGAGCA
>JBBQMC010000076.1:0-11300 GCA_038328565.1 Candidatus Limnocylindria bacterium | reverse complement strand
AATGAGCGGCACGTCGTCTGGCAGGGGATCGCCCTCGGCCCAGACGAGCGTCGAGCGGAGCTGGTCGAGATGTCGCTGCCCGACATGCATCGGCGCGTGCTCCTCTCGGACGACCCGGGTCGCTTCCAGTGGTGGGATCCGGCGCTCGATGGTGATCGGCTTGTCTACACGGAGGTCGACTACGTGCACGGCGACGCGAGCTCGCCGACGCATCCGGCCGAGCTCCACGCCATGCTGCTCGACCTCGCGGACCCGAACGCGCAGCCGATGCGCCTCGACACGTCGGGTCGCGCAGCGGAGCCGGCGATCCTCGGCGACACCGTGGTCTGGAAGGACGCGGACGACGTGTTCAACTACGGGACGCTGGCGGTCCACTCGCTGACGACCGGCGGGACGCGCATCGTCAGCACCGCGCCGCAGGGCGGGATCAAGACCCCCTCGATCGGGAATCGGTATGTCGCGTTCTGGGGCATCGACGACACCGAGTTCTTCCTCTACGACCTGAAGCGCCAGCAGCTCGCGCCGGTGTTCCGGCTGGCGCCGGACAGCCCGGTCGGCGGGGCATTCCGGGTGGAGGTCGCCGGGGACCTGCTCATCTGGGTGCAGGGCACCGAGGACAGACCGCTGATCGCGTGGGGCCGGCTGCCGGCGATGGACGACCCGTGACGCGGCTCAGGCCGGGCGGGTCTCCTCCTCGGGTCGTCGCTGCACGACCGGGGCGGGCGTCGGTGGGCGGAGGAACATGCCCAGCACGATGACCACGTAGGCGACCCACACGACCAGGGTCAGCCATTCCGGCTGCGAGGTGTACCCGAACAGGGCGCGCAGGAGCTCGCCCAGCAGGTTGCCTTCGTGGGGGAGGATGCCGCTGATGTCGAAGGCGGTCGTGGCAAGCGGGGTCGAGGCCCCGTTCATGGTCGCGACCTCGAGAAACTCGTGCGCCGCCTGGCTGAGGAGCCCGGCAGCAATGAAGATCAGCGCCACGCCGGTCCATGCGAAGAAGCGCCGGAGGTTCAGCACGCGCGCGCCGCGGTAGAACCCGTAGCCGAGCGCAGCGGCCACGAGCATCCCCAGTAGCGCCCCGCTGAGTGTGCTCGCCGCGCCACCCGCGGCCCGCGTCGCAGCCTCCGTCTGGCCCAGCAGGAAGAGCGAGGTCTCGATTCCCTCGCGGATGATGGCGGTGAAAGCGAGGATCGCGAGGCCCCAGGCGCTGCCCTCGCTGAGCGCACGCTCGACCGAGGCGTGGAGCGAGCCCCTCACGCTCGCCGCCTGGCGCCGCATCCAGAACAGCATCCACGTCACGACCGCCGCCGCAAGGGTCATTGCCAGGCCCTCGAAGAGCTGCTCGGCGGGCTCCTTCAGCCCACCGATCGTCAGGAACAGCACGAGCCCCACGGCGATGCTGAGCACTACGGCGGCCGCAACGCCGGTCCAGATGCGGCCGAACTGTCGGCGGTTCCCGCTTCGGGTGAGATAGGCGAGCACGATGCTGACGATGAGCGCCGCCTCGACGCCCTCGCGGAGTCCGGTGACGAGGCCGGCGGTGAAGAATCCGAGGTCCACGGTGCGCTCTCGTGCGGGAGGTCGGGTACGGTCTAAGGCTATCCTGACTCCTGAGCTTCGTCAATCCGAATCACCACCCGGCAGGTCGGAGTTCGGGCGACGGTCGAGCACGGCGGTCGGCTAGAATCGGTCTCGGTCGGACCGATGCCAGCTCCGTCGCGCGTCGGTCCGTTCGTGACGTCTCCCGCACTGGAGCCCCCATGATCGATCTCTCCCTGACCGATGCGCAGCGCGAGGTGCAGCGCACGGCGCGCGCCTTTGCCGAGCGCGAGATCCTGCCGCGGATCGGCGATCTCGACAGCTCGGCGACCTACGACCGCTCGCTGTACGAGAAGATGGGCGCCGAGGGATTCCTGGGCCTGCCGATCCCGGAGCGCTACGGCGGGGCCGGCATGGACTACATCGCGTTCGCGCTGCTGTGCGAGGAGATGGAGCGGGCCGATACCGCGTTTCGCGTGATCCTGTCGGTCCACACCGGGCTGAACTCCCTGACGTTGCTCCAGTGGGGGAGCGAGGAGCAGAAGCAGCGCTACCTCGTCCCGCAGGCGCGCGGCGAGAAGCTGGCCACGTTCGGGCTCACCGAGCCGGGTGTCGGCTCGGACGCCGGCAACCTCGCCACCACGGCGCGCCGCGACGGCGATCGGTATCTCCTCAACGGCAGCAAGGTCTGGATCTCCCTCGCCGACACGGCCGACCACTTCCTCGTGTTCGCGACCGTCGACAAGGCTGCCGGCCACCGCGGCATCACCGCCTTCATCGTCGAGCGCTCGTTCGCCGGCTTCAGCTCCGAATCGCTCCACGGCAAACTCGGCGTGCGCGCTGGCAACACCGGCATCCTCACCTTCGACGACTGCGAGGTTCCGGCCGCGAACCGGGTCGGGGAGGAGGGCGAGGGCTTCACGATCGCCATGAGCGCCATCGACCAGGGCCGCTACACGGTCGCGGCGGGCAGCGTCGGGCTGGCGCAGGCGTGCCTCGACGCATCGGTGAAGTACGCCCACGAGCGGAAGGCGTTCGGCTCCGAGATCGGTCAGCACCAGCTCGTGAAGCAGATGATCTCGAAGATGTACGCCGGGATCGAGGCGGGCCGGCTGCTCGTCTTCAAGGCGGGCTGGAAGAAGAACGCGGGTCAGCGGAACACGCGGGAGACCTCGCTCGCGAAGTGGTTCGCCACCGATCACGCGGTGGCCTCGGCGCTCGACGCGATCCAGATCCACGGCGCGTACGGCTACAGCAACGAGTACCCGGTCGAGCGCTACCTGCGCAACAGCAAGGGCTCGGTGATCTACGAGGGAACGAGCCAGATCCACACGCTCATGCAGGCCGACTACGTCCTGGGCTACCGCAAGGACCGGAAGCTCCGCATGCCGCAGCTGCCCTACGAGGGCGAGATGTAGCTCAGGCGCCGCTCACGGTGCGGTAGTCCGGCGTTGCGCGGGCCGTTCGCCGTGGACGATCGAGCCACAGCGCGAGGGCGGACGCTACGGCGGGCCCCACGACGAGCAGCAGCGCCGTCTCGGGCATCGAGTAGGCAAGGGTGACGGGGTCGTAGGCGGGGCGCGGGCCGCAGCACGCACCGGAGAACCCGACCATCGGCGCGATGGGCCACCAGAGGCCCACGGGCAGGATCGCCGCAGTCGCGACGGCACGCGCGAGCCGACCCCCGGCGAGCCACGCGGCGGGGACGCCGGCCACGACGGATGCGCTGGCGCCGAACAGCGTCATCCCCACGCCGATCGGGGTCCAGGGCAGGCGACCGATCCGGTAGGCGTCGACAAGGCTCATGCCGGGCTCGCCGGCGGCGAGCTCGAGCAGCGCGGCGACGGTCAGGACCGCGAGGCCAACGACCACGACCGCGAACCCGATTGCCGTCGCGCCGAGCGCGAGCCGCGTCGATCCTTCGTGCGACATGGTGCCCAGACGCCCGACCACCCATGTCGGTTCCGGGACGGAGCGTCGGTATACTCGGCCGGCCATGAGTCGCACCATCGAGCTGTTTGCCGGCATCCTGCTCCTCGGCGTCGGGATCCTCATCCTCGGCGGGGAGTGGATCCGTGGCGTGCTCGCCGACCTCGGCGTGAGCCCGGAACTGTGGGCCTGGTGGCCGGTCCTGCTCGTCGGCCTGTCGCTCTTCTTCCTCGCGCCCGCGGTGTTCGGTGAGCAGCATCGTCGCCTGCGCGCCGGGATGGTGATCCCCGGCGCGGTGCTCGCCGCCATGGGCAGCGCCCTCCTCTACACGAGCCTGACGGATCGATGGGAGGCATGGTCGTCGCTGTGGAGCGTCTTCCCGTTCAGCCTGGGGCTCGGGATGTACGTCGCGGGCTGGATCGCGGACGCGCCCGCCTTCAAGTGGATCGGAACCGGGGTGGCCGCCGGCGGGGTTGTGGCCTACCTCGCGTTCGCGACCGCCTTCGGCGGGCAGGCGTTCCGCCTCGTCGCCGCGGTCGGCATCATCGCGCTCGGCATGGCGCTCACCGTCGGCGGGCTGGCCGAGCGCCTCTCACGGAAGTCGTCCGCCCGCTCTTGACCGCCCACGCGGGCCGATCCGGCACGCGAAATCCCGGATCCGAGCCGTGGCCGGTCGTCCCGCACCCCGGCCACGAGGCAGCCTGCATCCTCGTCGACGGGCCGCTGGCGACCGTGGAGACGAGCTAGGGCAGCAGCGTCCGCACGGCCACCGCCGCGACGGCAATGCCGGCGCCGAGGGCGGGCAGGAGGCGCAGGAAGCGGCCACGCACGCGGGCCATGACCGCGGCCACCAGAGCCGCCGCCAGCACGCCGGCGAGGCCGCCGAGCGCGGCGGCGGTGGCATGCGCTAGGGTGGGGGAGGCGATGCCGACCTGCCGCTCGCCGGCCATGACGACGCCGAGCATGACGACGACAAGCGCGCCGAACAGCCCGGCACCGAGGACCGCCGTCCCGGCCCGCAGCCTGCCGATCTGGGTGGTGCCGGTCGCGGCGCCGCCACCCCCGAGAGCCGAGGCGACGACGAACGTGGCCATGACGGCATGCCGGCCGTCGATGGGCGGCGCGAACAGGAACCAGACGAGCGTCACGAGCGGGCCGACCAGCATGCCGATCGCCGCCACCCAGGTCAGCGGCCGCGTCCAGTCCTCCGGGTCCTCCGGCGGGACGACGTTGCCGAGGCGGACGCTGGCCGGGACGAGATCGCCCGGCGGCTCCTCGCTCATGCCGCGCTGACGGCCTCGCGGAGGGTGGCCGGCACGCTGGCGAGTCGCAGGCCCAGGATGCGGGCCCCGAGCTCGCGGACCATCCAGCCCGCCTGCACGACGAGCCGCGGATCGTCAGCCTCGAGTGCCAGCGCGGCGAGGACGTGGAGTTCGGGCATCGCCGCCGGCGTGTCGAGGTCGCTGTCCATGGCGCCGAGGAAACGCGCGCGATGCTCGGCCACCTCGGGGAGCAGCGCGCCGGGGTCGGCGAGCGCGGGGGCGAGCGGCTCGAGCTCCTCGGCGCGGCGGCAGGCCTGGCGCAGCCGCGTGGCGATGACGGCCGAGGCCTCGAGATCGGCTTCGGCGAAGTCGACCTGTGCGCGGTAGTGGCTCGCGACGAGGTAATGGCGGATCGCGTCCCCCGAATGGGAGCGCAGCAGGTCGCGGACGAGGACGAGGTTGCCGAGCGACTTGCTCATCTTCTCGCCTTCGTGGCGCAGCATGCCGGTGTGCATCCAGTGCGCGACGAAGGGCCGCTCGCCGGTCGCGCCCTCCGCCTGTGCGATCTCCGACTCGTGGTGCGGAAAGATGAGGTCGCCACCACCGCCGTGGATCGCGAAGCGGTTGCCGAGGTAGGCGGTCGCCATCGCCGAGCACTCGATGTGCCAGCCAGGTCGGCCCGCCCCCCAACGTGCCGACCACGCCGGCTCGTCGGGAAGCGACGCCTGCCACAGGACGAAGTCGAGCGGATCGCGCTTGCCGGGCATGTCGGGGCGATTACCGCGCTCGTTCGCGATCGGCAGCATCGCGTCGCGCGGGAGGCCCGACAGCTCGCCGTATCGCCGCCACGACGCGACGCTGAAGTAGACGTTGCCGTCCGCGGCGTACGCGTGGCCGCGGCGCATGAGCACCTCGATCATCGCGATCATCTGCGGGATGTGCTCGGTGGCACGGGGATAGATGTCTGGCGCGAGCCAGTTGAGCGCGGCCATCTCCGTGAGGAACGTGGTCACGTGGCGGTTGCCGAGGCCGAGGTAGTCCTCGCCCGTCTCGCGAGCCCTGCGCAGCATGTCGTCGTCGACATCGGTCAGGTTCTGGACGTACCGCACCTCGTGGCCGAGGTACTCGAGGTACCGATGCAGGACGTCGAAGCTCAGGTACGTGAACGCATGCCCGAGGTGCCCGGTGTCGTAGGGGGTGACGCCGCAGACATAGAGCCCGATCGGGCCGTCGGCGGGCGCGACGAATGGCACGACGGCGCCGCGCAGGGCGTCGTAGAGGCGGAGGGTCACGCTTCGAATTCTAAAGCGCGACTGCGGGGGTGACGGCTGGGCGTAGAATTCGGCCGTCTCGTCGGGGGAGTGCTGCCCAGCCGAGAGGAGCCGAGCTCACCGTGATGGAAGTCCTTCGCTGGTTCGGATTCTTCTGCCTCGCCCTGCTCCTGATCGTGTTTGCGATCTTCTGGGTCCAGGGCCGGCCATTCCCGATCCACTTCTGACCCGCCGCTCGGGATCACGCCCCGGGCTTCGCCATCATGAGGAAGCCGATGGCGCCGGTGGCGGTCGCCATCCCGTACGCGATCCAGCGCTGCATCCGCGCGCGGCGCTCCCATGTCCCGGCGTCCTCGCTTGCGCCGATGCCCATGAGGCGGCGCAGGTTCGGCCGGCTGACGAGCGCGGCCACGAGCAGGTTGGCCGCGTAGATGACGAGCGCGATGAGGAGCCAGGGCTGGCGGAGCAGCTGCGCGCCGAGGATGGTCACGAGCCCGATGCCGGTCAGGGCGAGTCCGGCGCCGATGAGCAGGCTGCCGGATCCCTGGGCCGCGACGAGCAGGCGGGTTACGCCGGAAGGCGGCTGTGCCCCGCGGCGGCGAAGGAGGAACGGCAGCGTGATGCTCGGCAGCAGCAACGCGATCGCGAGCGCGATGTGGATGACGAGGAGGAGCGCGAACCAGGGCATGGGCGCGATCCTACCCGATGGGTCAGGATCCCTTCGAACGCGAGCGGCGGCTCCCTGCGATCCCGATCCTGCGCAGCGCGGTCGGGATGTTCACCGCCCAGCCGACCCCGAGGGGGCGATCGGTGAAGACCTTTGGGGATGCCGGGTTCCAGTACGCGCGCTTCAGGTCGCCGAGCTTCGGAATCCGGAAGTCATACGGCACGAAGCCCGCCACCTTACCGTGCCAGGTCCGCTCGGCAGGCGGCTTCCGCAGCTCCGTGTAGATAGCCCAGCCGATGGTGCCGAGCACCGCGGTCCGCATCAGCCAGCCGAATGCCCCGATCTCATGCCCGACAGTGCGGGCGCGCGATTGGACCTCATCGCGCATCTTCGTCGCCATACGTGCTCCTCTCGCAAGCCGCGTGCCTGCTATCCACCGTACCAGCCAGGGCTAGACTCGGCGACGATGCGGTTCTTCGATGCCGCGGCGACGCGGGCCGCGATTCCGATGGGCGAGCTGCTCGACGCCGTGGAGGCGGCCTATCGGACCGTGGCCGGCGGACGCGACCGCTCCCCGCTGCGCTCGCATGTCGCACTCGGCGATGGCGACCTGCTCACCATGCCGGGTGCCAGCGACGATGTCGCCGGTGGCACGGTGAAAGTCGTGACGGTGATGCCCGGCAATGCGGCGCTCGGCCTGCCGACCGTGCACGCCGTCGTGCTGTGGATCGACGCGACGACCGGCGAGGTGCGTGCGGCGTTCGACGGCGCCACGATCACCGGCATGCGGACCGGTGCCGCGTCGGGGGTTGCCACGCGCCTGCTCGCCCGGCGCGACGCGCACGTCCTCGCCATCTTCGGGGCGGGCGCCCAGGCAGCCTGGCAGGTGACAGCCGTGTGCTCCGTGCGGCCGATCGACGAGGTCCGCGTCGTCGCCCGCGATCCCGCGCACCGCGATCCATTCGCCGCTCGCCTCGCCGAGGACCTCGGGCCGGTCATCTCGGTGCGTGCGATCGCCGATCCGGAGGCGGCGGTCCGCGGTGCGCACGTGATCTGCGCCGCCACCACCTCCCCGGAGCCGGTCTTTGACGCCGCGTGGCTGGAACCTGGCGTCCACGTCAACGGCATCGGGGCGTTCCGCCCGGGCATGGTCGAGCTGCCGCCGTCGCTGTTCGCGGCCGCTGACCTCGTCGCCGTCGACGAGCGCCGCGCGGCCCTGGCGGAGGCGGGAGACGTGCTCGCGGCCATCGAGGCGGGGAGCGTGACCGCGGACGAGCTGGTGGAGATCGGGACGATCGGCCGCGACTGGGTGCTCGGCCGGCAGCCGAGCGCGCTCACCGTCTTCAAGAGTGTGGGTCTCGCGGCGCAGGATCTTGCCGCCACCGAGATCGCCGCGCGCCGCCTGCTCGACACCTGACGCTCAGCGGGGGAGCACCGCCACGGCGATCGCGCCGCGCTCGAGGAGGGCCGCCGTGAGCATGCGCACGAACCGCGTCGCCAGCCGCTCCGCGAGGACTCGGAAGGTCATGAGCCCCGTATCGGCCGCCCCGAGGGCAGGACGGCTTGCGTGCGCCGGCCAGGCGGTCCCGATCCAGCGTGAGCGCTCAGCCCATTCGAGCATGCGGCGCATCGGGAAGGGCGCATGGGCCCACGCCGGCAGCGCGCGATGTGACGCACTCGTGGCCGCGTCGGGCGGCGCTGCTACGACCTGCCCCGCGAGGCTGGCGGTGGAGGGGGTGACCAAGATCGGTATCGGGTTCGGCGGCGGTGGCGGCGGTGGCGCGGGCGCGTTCACGACGCCGCTCTGCCCGCCTCCGGGCAGCGACGGCGGTGGGGTCGGCGTGGGTGCTGGGGTCGGGGTGGCAGCGGGTGTCGGTCGCGGCGTCGATGGCGCCTGGGGCGTCGGGACCGGTGAGGCGGCGCCAGCACTGGGTGATGGCACGGGCGTGGGAATCGCCGTCGGGAGCGGGGTCGGGGCCGGCGTCGGGATGGGCGAAGCGCTCGGCGACGGCGTGCTGGCCGGCGGCGCGGCGGTCACCGTGATGCCGGCGTAGTAGGTGCCGAGGATCTGGGCGGCGCTGCGGCCGGCGAGCCCGCAGGCCTGCGATCCCCACTGGTACAGCTTCCAGCCGTTCGCGTTCGCGCCGCACGCTTCGCTTGCGGCGCCGGCGTTGTAGTAGGCGGGGAAGATGTGGCCGGCCCTGGTGACGAGCGTCGACCACGTCGCGTCGACCGCGGCGGCCATCGGCGCATAGATCGGACGGACCGGGTCATAGACCTGGTCGCGGGTGCTGTCGAAGACGTCGAAGCATGCCCCGTCGCTCGTCACGTAGCCGCGATCGTGGAGGACCTGGTACCAGGCGTAGGCGCGGACGGCGACCGCACCGGCCCGCAGCGACTCGGTCGTCCAGCTGCTGATCCACTCGCGGGACAGCACGTTCTTCAGGTAGGCGCGGAAGTCGACGGTGTCGACGGCCCCGCTCGCGACGCGAAAGACGCGGATCGAGGGCGGCGGCTGGCTCTCGCTGGTCCACGCGGTGCAGGACGTGGCAGTCGCCACGCGCGGGAGGCCGGGCGCGGCGAGGAGCGTGGTGACGGTGGCGGCGAGCAGCAGGGCGGCCGCCGACCGCGTGAGGCGGTTCGACATCGGGCCATCGACGCTACCAGCGCGCCGGAGGCGCTGGACCTGTACGAAGGTACCGCCGCATGACCGATGAGCCGAAGGCCTACGCCCAGCGGTGGACCCGCTGGCGGATCGTCTCGAACCCGAGCTCCTCGCAGATGGCCACGAACTCGGCGCGCGGTACGCCGTGCCAGGCAAGGCTGTCGACGTCCGGCGTGGCCGAGATATCCGCATCGCGGTTGAGCGTCGCCAGGCGGCGGTAGAGGAGAGCGGCATCCCGCTGCTGGACCAACGTGGCGGCGAGCCGGCTCGCGCCGCGCAGGGGCAGCTCCCAGTCGAGGGCCGACGGCGGAATGTGATCGAGGTGCTTCCAGCGCGCGAGGACGGCGGCCGCGCTCTTCGAGCCCCAGCCCGGCAGGCCGGGGAAGCCGTCGCTGGCATCGCCGACCAGGGCGAGGTAATCGGGGATGCTCTCCGGTGAGACTCCCCATTTCGCGATCACGCCCGCCTCGTCGTACGTGACCGTGCGCATCCGATCGCGGAGCACGATCCGGGTGCCGGAGACGAGCTGGGCGAGGTCCTTGTCGGCGCTGCAGATGACGACGTGCTCAATCCGCGGATCGTCGCCGAATCGCGCGAGGGCCGACGCGATAGCGTCGTCGGCCTCGTCCTCGACCATCGGCCACACGGGCATGCCGAGGGCACGCAGCGCGCGCTCCGCATCCCCGAACTGGGCCAGCAGCTCGGGCGGCACGCCGACGCTCGACTTGTAGCCGGGGAACAGGTCGTTGCGCCACGACTCGATGACGTGGTCGGTTGCGGCGCCCACGTGGGTCACATCCGGCTCGCGCAGGAGGCTGAGCATGCTGTCGAGCAGGCCGCGCACGGCGTTGACCGGCCGCCCGTCGGGGCCCTCCTCGGCGGGGCGCGAGAAGTAGGCGCGGAAGAGCTCGAAGGTGGCGTCGACGAGGTGGAGCTGCATAGCGATACCGATGGTACCCGCCGTGGCCCGGTGCGCCGGCGCACCGGGCCGATAAGCCGTCGATAAGCGGGGCCGTGCGACGCTGCTCCCCGGCGCGGCGCGCGTGCCCTGCGCGTGGGCCGATCCCGGCCCGGACCCGTGATCGCCGGGATCGGCCCATCCGCGCCGAGGCGCTGCGATGGACGGCGCCGTCAGACGAGGAGCGGCTCGCGGTACTCGCCGTACACCCGGCGAAGGACGCCGCACATCTCGCCGATCGTGGCGTAGGCACTGACCGCTTCGACGATCGCCGGCATGAGGTTGATGTCGCCGCGCCGCGCCTCGTTCTCGAGGCGGCGCATGGCGCTCGCGTGCGTGGCGGCGTCACGCTCGGCGCGGGTCCGTGACAGCCGCTCGAGATGCCGCCGCTCCTGGGCCGGGCTGATCTCGAGGAGCGGAATGCGAAGCTCCTCGTTCGGGTCGGCGTACTTCGTGACGCCGACGATCTCGCGCTCGTGCGCCTCGAGCTCGCGCTGCTGCTCGTAGGCCGCATCGGCGATCTCGGCCTGCGGGAATCCGGCCTCGAGCGCGCGGACCATGCCGCCCAGCTCGTCGATCTGGGCGATGTAGCGCCACGCTGCCTGCTCGGTCCGGTTCGTGAGCGTCTCGACGAAATAGGAGCCCCCGAGCGGGTCAACGGTGTTCGCCACGCCGGCCTCCTCGGCGAGGATCTGCTGCTGGCGCAGGGCGAGCAGTGCGGCATCCTCGCTCGGGACGGCCCATGCCTCGTCGTACGCATCGGTATGCAGCGACTGCGTTCCGCCCAGGATGCCGGCAAGGGCCTGGATGGCGACCCGGGTGAGGTTGTTCAGCGGCTGCTGCGCGGTCAGCGACACGCCGGCGGTCTGGGTGTGGAAGCGCATCCAGGTGGAGCGCTCGTTCTCCGCCCCGAAGCGCTCGCGGCACAACTTGTACCAGATCCGCCGCGCGGCACGGAACTTCGCGATCTCCTCGAAGAAGTCGTTGTGAGCGTTGAAGAAGAACG
>JBBQMC010000075.1:0-11537 GCA_038328565.1 Candidatus Limnocylindria bacterium | reverse complement strand
CCGCATCGGCCAGTACGAGCAAGAGGGTCAGCGTCATGAGGTGGCGCCGGGTCATATGTCCCATGTGGTACCCCGTTGGGCGGGTGGCGACCACGGTACCTTCAGTGCGGTACGCGCGGCAATTGTTCGGTGGGTGGCACTGCGGCGCTCAATAGACTGTCGCGATGAATCCAACGGGCGTCGCTGTCGCGCCTCGTGGCTCCCGAATTGGCTGGGGACCGGTCTTCGGACTGGTAGCACTCGTGTTCGCGGCCCTGATTGCAGGCACGAGCTACGGCGAGCGAGTGCCCGGCCTCTGGATTGCGAGCGCCGTCGCGGGCGGCAGTCTCCTCGTTGCGTATGTCCGTCGGGTCAACGAGGCGGACGATCTCGACCGATGGCTGCTCGGGGCCCTTCTCCTGTTCACCGCGACAGCCCTGCTCTCGAAGGAGCCGCGTCAGTCGTTCGATGCAGTCCTGGTCGTGGCCACGTATACGGCAGCGGTCTTCGTTGGACGCCGGATGTTTGCGAGCCATCGCGCGCGTCAGACGCTCGTACGCGTGCTGCGGCTGCTCTTCGTGGCCTTTCTCGTGATTTCCCTCCTGCGATGGGTCCCTGCAGTGATCGCGTGGCTGACACGCGTTGACTTCGCAGTGCTGCCTCCGCTCAACCTCACCCTGATAAGCCTGCCTTGGGGCCACCGATACGATCTCGCCATCGCGGTCGTCATGCTGTATCCCGCGTGGTGGATCGGAGCCAAAACGGTCCAGCGACGGATGGTTGCCGTCGCGCTCGGCCTTCCTGTGGCGTTCGTCGTGTTGATCGTCGGCTCAAGGTCGGTCTGGCTGGCGGTGGCGGTCGCGTGTCTGGCGACGGCTGCGCAGACCATGTCGAGGGACCGCCTCCGACGAGGACTTCGACATCGACGGGTCGTCACTGGGGTTGCCCTGGCATTCGCTGCCGCCGTGGTCATTGGGGTGATGGCCGGTGTGTTCGCTCGCGCGGTTAATTTCGATACCGTTGGCTATCGGACGGCGATGTGGGGATCACTGTGGCACGTCTGGATTGCCCATCCCCTTGTCGGGTATGGACCGGGAAGCTTCCCGTGGATCCTCCAGCTCACCGACTATTTTCAGGGCAATACCTGGGCACCGCGGCACCCCGACAGCGCTCCCGTGCAGATGCTTGCAGAGGGCGGCCTGGTAGGAATCGCCGCGATGACGATCGTCGGCCTTGTGATCCTCGGGGCAGTTTTCGGGCGGCGGTCCAAGCCCGCGACGCTGGCACTCGTCGCGTTCGCCGCGGCGTCGCTGCTGGGCAACCCGAGCGACTTCCCGTTCGTTGACGCGATCGCAATTGGTTGGATCGCATACGCCCTGCCGATGGCACCCCGGGAAACACCCTTGCCTTCGAGGGCGCGCGTGCGCTATCCGGCCTATGCGTGCCTGGTTCTCATCGGTATTGCCTACGCTGCGACGATCGTGGGCGGATTCGCGCATCAATCGGCGCGCGAACAGGTGGCAGCCGGGGATCTGCTCGCCGCACGAACGTCATGGGCCACCGCCGCCTCGTTCGACCCATCAATGGCTCTCTACTGGCGAAACGAAGGAATTGCCGCACATCTCCTCGAAGACGCGAAGGCGGTTCCCCTGCTGCGCAGATCGGTTGAGCTCTCGCCGACAGACGATGTGTCATGGCGCGCCCTCGGACTGGCATCCGCGGCCGAGGGCGCGGTTGACCCTGCGAGCGCATCCTTTGCTCGCGCCCTCGAGCTGCGTGCGAGTGCCACGAATCTGCTTGTGACCGCAAGGTGGGATGAACGTGGCGGTCGCAGCTCCGACGCGGAGCAGATCCTCGAGAACGCTGTCCAATCATGGCCCGCGCTGGTGGGCGGTGAAGGTTGGGACACGATGCTTCCCCAGGGCGTCACGACGGCCAACGTCCTCGATGGTGCACTCGATCGATGGGCGGCTCACGCGCGTACGCCCGCGGTCGAATCTGACCAGGGAGTCTGGCTCGCACTGCTCGCAGATCGGCCAGTCGAGCTCGGACCAGCCATGGCACGAGAAGGCGTTTCCGAGGTTGTCGGACCCGCGACCGCGGATTTGCTGCAATGCGAGGACGCTCGTGACGCGCTGGGCGCAGCAACTGGTCGAGACCTGACGAGGGTCGCGTACTGGTATGACGCCTTTTGGTCGCACGTTCAGGACGGAGGCCCTGCGGGTCGAGATGTCGGGCAGATCCAGATAATGACCGGCGACCTGAACTTTCCCGCGGATCCGATTGCCCCGCTCGACGCCCTCGGGGAGTCAGCTGACTATTGGGGCTATCGCCGGCTCGCGGTTTCCTGGCCGCCAGAGGGCGCGATGGCCGGCCTCCCGTCCCCTGACGCAGCATTGATGCGCTGGTTCTTGCTCACTCCCCAGGCCGTTCAGACGGCAGGTCTGACCGGCGCGCTGCCAAGCTGTGCGGCTAGGTAACTAGCTGACCCGCTGGAACACCCACGCCCCCTCGAGCTCCGCGACGCGGCGGAATCGGTCATCGGTCGAGAGCGCGAGCGCGAGCGAGCCGCAGCAGGCATCTCCCTCAACCCCAGCCGTGCGACCGCGGGGAATGAAGACGTAGTCGTAGTGGACGTCCCAGTGCGCCGTCCAGTCGACGAGGCACTGCGCGGTGCCGGTCACGCACTCGTCGAGCGAGCCCGACGCGTTGACGGCGTGCTCCCATGCAGCCGGTGACGTGAACTCCTTGCCCTGCACCGTGTTCGCGCTGACGCGGCCGCTGAGGGCGGGGAACCATTCGGCGCTCGCGTCGATCGGCCAGTAGGAGCCGGTCAAGACGAGGAACGAGGCATCCGCCGGCGTGTTGTCACGCGCCCAGGTCATGGCCGCGCGCTGCGGGGCGGAGATGGTCGTCAGCGGGTTCAGGTAGTCGTAGCGCGCCCAGACGCTCGTCCCCAGCGCGACCACCACCAGGACCGCCGCGATCGTGAGCGCCCGCCGTGGCGTGGCGAGGGCGACGAGGCGGCTGACGGCAAGCGCGATGAGCAGCGCCCACGGGACCATGGCATACGTCGCCGCGCCGCCCGGCAGGGCGAGGAAGATGACGACGATCCAGATGGGGAGCCACCATCGGCCTGACGCGATGGCGATGCCCAGACCGATGACGCCCACCATCGCGCCGACCTCCACGAACGGCTCCGCCGTCCAGCGCAGGCTGACGAGGATGGCGAGCGCGATGTTCATGAACGCCGCGCGCGAGCCGCCGGCGGCGGTGAGGGGCGTCAGCCCGTGCTGCGCCACGACCGAGATGAGCCACGGCGACGCGACGACCGCGGCGAGCCCCGCCACGCCGAGGAGCATGGCCAGGCTGCGCCGGGACCGATGATGGAAGAGCCACGCCACCAGGAGCGTGGCGCCCACGAAGGCCGCCGACTCCAGGTGGGAGAGCGCGGTGAGCCCTGCGGCGATGGGCGCGATGATCCACCAGCGACGCTCGTTCGTGGCCAAGAGCCGGACCGCGGCGCCGATCGCCACGAACGCGAACAGCATGCCGAGCGAGCGGGTGATGCCACCGCCGCCCACCTGCCACATCCAGCTGCGCGGGATGATCGCCCACGCGAACGTCGCCACCGCGGCGGTCGCCGGCGACACCCAGCCCCGAACCATGAAGAAGAAGGCGGGAATGGTGAGACAGGTGATGAGGAGCGGCAGGAAGCGGAGGCTCGCCTCGTCCGCGCCGAAGATCGGGCCGATGAGCGCGTTGAGGTACAGGCCGAGCGGCGGATAGCCGAAGGGGATGGCGCCGCCGTTGTAGCTCGTGACCGACGGAATGAGGAAGCCGTTGTCGCGCAGGTCGCGGCTCATGACCGCGAACAGGCCGCCGTCGTTGAGCGGGAAGTCGGCCGAGAGGACCGGCACGGCACGCACGACGATACCCATCGCCACCGCGGCGAGCACGAGCAGGCCGCTGAGGCGGACGACGGACGGCGGCATGTCGAGGAAGCTCGCCGCCGGTGCGGGTGCGGTGCGGTTGAGGGTGGTCCGGGTGGTTGAGGTGGTCACGCGGTCGCCAGCATGCCGGATCGGTCGAGGTTGGGGGATGGGCCATCTGGGCCATAGCGGCTGTCCACGCCGCGCTTGCCCCGCGCTCTGGGACTAGCGATCCGGGGAGCTAGCGAGAGGCCGGCAACGCCGCCATTCAGCGGACGACAGTTCCCACGACTGCCCCGATTCCATACGTGATCGCGGCAGCGGCCGCGGCAAACGCCAATTGGCGCAAACCGGCGAGGATCGGGTTCAAGCCGGTCAGGCTCGTGATTCCGGCACCGAGCCCAAAGATCGCGACCCCACTGATCGCAGCCGCCGCGGGGATCGCAGGGCCGCCGCCGATGAGCAGGAATGGCAGGAGCGGAACGACGGCTCCGGCGGCGAAGAGCACCAGGGATGTTCCCGCGGCGACCCAGGCCGAGCCACCGAGCTCATTGGGATCGAAACCCAACTCCTCGCGGGCCATGGTGTCGAGCGCGAACTTCGGATCACCCCCGACGATGCGTTCCGCAAGCTCGTGCGCCTGCGCGCTGGGGATGCCCTTGCGCTCGTAGATCGCACAGAGCTCGTCGACCTCCGCCGCGGGGTTCGTGGCCAACTCATTTGCCTCGATCTCCAGCTCACGGGCGAAGAGCTCGCGCGTACTCTGGACGGAGAGGTATTCCCCAAGTCCCATGGAAAGTGCGCCGGCGACTAAGCCGGCCAGGCCGGCGATGATGACGACGCTCTGGGCTGCACCCGAGCCGGCCACCCCCATCACGAGACTGAGGTTCGAGACGAGGCCATCCGTCGCCCCGAGCACGCCGGCCCGGAGGGCGGTGCCATGACGGACGCGGTTCGCCTCCGGGGCAATCGTCTGATGGCGGTGGCCGGACCCCGGTTGCGCGGCCGATCCGTGCGCTGGATGATTCATTTCGTTCTCTCACCGATGGCTGGGTGTCTGCATGGCGCTCGGGGACCAAATGGCAGCGGCGTGGCGCGTGACCGACGCCGGCCCCTCCAGGCGTTGGCTTCGCTGGTGGTCCATTTCCGCAAGGCACCATAAGGCACGCGCGCGCCTCGCCGAAGACCCCGGCGCGCGAATCAGGTTGACAAAGCAGTCCCGGATGGACGACAACTGCGCGGCAGGTCGCACTCGTGTGCACCGTTCCGCCCGCCTGTGCCCCAGGTGAACGCGCTCACGCGGCAATTCGCGATCAATGGCCGCTGTTCGGCCAACGTTGACGACAAAGACCGGAGGCTCGTGGCAATGACCAACACCACCAGACGAATGGTCGTTCTGGGCCTGGGGACGATGGTCGCCCTCAGCGCATGCAGCGGCGCAGGATCATCGGCCAGCTCGTCGGCCGGCGGCGGCGGGTCTGCCACCGGCACCGTCGCGTTCCTGCTTCCCGAGAAGCAGACCGCGCGGTACGAGGCCGCGGACAACCCGCTCTTCACCGCGAAGTTCAAGGCGCTCTGCCCGAACGCGACGCTCGACTACGCGAACGCGGGCGGTGACGACGCGACCCAGCTCCAGCAGGCCGAGGCCGAGATCAGCAAGGGCGCCAAGGTCCTCGTGCTGGACCCGAACGACGCCGACGCAGCGGGCAAGATCGTGACCGAGGCCCAGGCGCAGGGCATCAAGGTCGTCAGCTACGACCGGCTCGTGAAGGGCAACTCGAAGCCTGACTACTACGTCGAGTTCGACAGCTCCACGGTCGGCAAGCTCCAGGGCGAGATCCTGCTCGCGAAGCTCACCGCCGACGGCAAGACGAACCCGAAGCTCGTCTGGATCAACGGTTCGCCGAAGGACAACAACGCAACGCTGTTCAAGGACGGCGCGCACGCGGCGCTCGACGGCAAGGTCACCATCGTCAAGGAAGACGCGATGGCGAACTGGCTGGCCGATGAGGCGCAGGCCATCATGGAAGCCGCCATCGCACAGGTTGGAGCCGATGGCTTCGACGGGGTCTACGTGGCCAATGACGGGGGCGCCGGTGGTGCCATCGCTGCCATGAAGGCGAACGGCGTCGATCCCAAGACGAAGCCGACCACCGGCCAGGATGCCGAGCTGGCAGGGATCCAGCGGATCATCGCCGGCGAGCAGTTCATGACCATCTACAAGCCCTACAAGACCCTCGCCGAGGAATCGGCGGCGGCGGCGTGTGACCTGCTCGGCGGCAAGACGCCGTCGACCTCGACGTTCGACACAACCGAGAACAATGGAACGGCGGACATCCCGACCGAGAAGATCGACGTCATCGGTGTGACGCTCGACGGCTCGACGACGGGGTCGAAGTCGATCCTCGACTCGGTCGTGGCCGACGGCTTCTACACGGCAACCCAGATCTGCACGACGGACTTCGCGTCCGCCTGCGCCTCGGCGGGCATCCACTAGCCCACCGCGACCCACGGGTGCGGCGGGACGGCTTCGGCCGTCTCGTCGCACGTTCCTTTTGAGGGCAACATGGCTGACGCGGCGCACGTCCCGATCCTCCAGATGGAGGGCATCAGCAAGCGATTCGGTGCCGTCCAGGCCCTGACCGATGTCAGCTTCGACGTCGACGTGGGCGAGGTCGTCGCCCTCGTCGGCGACAACGGAGCCGGCAAATCGACGCTGATCAAGGCGATCGCCGGCATCTATCCCATCGACTCGGGTGTGATCCGCTGGAAGGGTCGCGAGGTCAGCATCACGACCCCGAACGACCCGACCGCGCTCGGGATCGCGACCGTCTACCAGGACCTCGCGCTGTGCGACAACCTCGACGTGGTCGCCAACCTCTTCCTCGGCCGCGAGACGGCCGGCCCCGGCGGGCCGGTCGCGGTCATGGACGAGATCGGCATGGAACAGCAGGCCGTCGAGGTCCTGCGGCGCCTGTCGGTAAAGATCCCCAGCGTCCGCATCCCCATCGCGGCCCTCTCCGGCGGGCAGCGCCAATCGGTCGCCGTCGCGCGATCGGTCCTGTGGGACAACAAGGTCGTCCTTCTCGACGAGCCGACGGCGGCGCTCGGCGTGGCGCAGACGAAAGAGGTGCTCGACCTCGTGCGACGCCTCCGCGAAGAGGGGCATGGCGTCGTCCTCATCAGCCACAACCTGGAGGACGTGTTCGCCGTCGCCGACCGCATCATCGTCCTGCGCCTCGGCCGCTATGTCGGCACGTATGAGGCGAAGACGGTGGGTCGTGAGCGTCTCGTGGCACTCATGACGGGTGCCATCAGCTCGGACGAGGCGGCCGCTGCCAAGCCGGCGACGCCGAAGGTCGCCGCCCAGGGTGCGGGCGCGTGACCGCGCCGATCGTCGATGACCCACGCCTCGTTGCGGACAAGGAGGGCTTCTCCGGCCTGGTCGCGCTCTACCGGGCGCGCATCACCCAGGGCGACCTGGGCCAGGTCCCGGTCATCGTGGGCCTGTCGATCATCTGGGGCCTCTTCTGGTACGCGACCAACGGCGCCTTCTTCAACCCACTGAACCTCGTCAACCTGGCGCTCCAGATGGCCGCGGTGGGCACGATCGCGGTGGGCGTCGTGTTCGTGCTGCTCCTCGGCGAGATCGACCTCACCGTCGGCATCGTGAGCGGCCTGTGCGCGGCGATCATGGCGGTCCTCAACACGAAGATGGGCATCCCGGGCCCCGCCGCGGTGGCGATCGCACTGCTCGTGGGAGCGGCGATCGGCGCGTTCCAGGGCACATGGATCACGCGCTTCGGCATCCCGTCGTTCGTCGTCACCCTGGCGGGCCTCATCGGCTGGGCGGGCACGCTGCTGTTCGTGCTCGGCAACACGGGCACCATCAACCTCACCGACGGGTTCATCACCGGCTTGGCCGGCACGTTCTTCAAGGGCCTGCTGGGCTGGGTGTTCGGCGCGCTCTTCGTCGCCTATGTCGCGGGCACCGGCTACCTCGCCCGTCGGGCGCGGCTCAGCGCCGGCCTTCGCGCCGAACCGATGTCGCTCATCCTCCTGCGCGCTGCCATCGTGGCCGCCGGCACCGCGTTCGCGCTGTTCGTCTTCGACCAGAACCGCGGGCTGCCGCTGTCGCTCGTCTTCCTCGTCGGGCTGGTCGTGGCGATGGACTTCGTCGTGCGCCGCACGCGCTTCGGTCGCATGATCTTCGCCGTCGGCGGCAACGCAGAGGCCGCGCGTCGCGCCGGCATGCCGGTCCAGCCGGTGCGGATCGCAGTTTTCACCCTCGCCTCAACGTTCGCGGCCTTCGGCGGCATCCTGGCGGCGTCCCGCCTCCTCGCGGTCAACCAGTCCTCAGGGTCCGGCGACGTGCTGCTCAACGCCATCGCCTCGGCGGTCATCGGTGGGACGAGCCTGTTCGGCGGCCGCGGAACGGTGTGGGCCGCGCTGCTCGGGATCGTCGTGATCCAGTCGATCTCGAACGGCATGGACCTGCTGTCATATCAGCCCGCGGTGAAGCAGATGATCACCGGCGCGGTGCTGCTCGCGGCGGTCACGGTCGACGCGCTCGCGCGGCGCGGACGCAGGCAGGCGGGACGGGTCTGAGGACGGGGCGCATCGGTCCTCGTCATCCTGCTCCCATGATCCGTCGCGTCCTGCTCCTGCTCACGCTCCTTCTCGTCGTGGCAGCCTGCGAGCAGCCCTCGCTCGTGTTGCCGTCGGGCGTCTCGACCTCGATTGCCACCGGCGACCACGACGAGGGAACGCCGGGTCCGCTCGAGTCGATCCCCCCGCTCGAGGAGGCGTCCGCCGCGTGCGCCACGCTGGCACTCGTCGACCAGGTGCTCGATGTGCCGGGTGAGTCGCCGCCGTCCAGCACGGTAGAGCCGGCCGTCCTGGCGCTCGAGATCGGGACGCTGGCGGAGGACCTCCACCAGGTCGCGCTCGAGACGCCGGGCTCGGTGGCGGCACGCATCGACGCCTTGTCGGTGGCGTTGGCGGAGGACAAGGCGGCCCTGCTCGCCGGCACCGCGCCGCCGCGCGCATGGGTCGCCGACTACGAGGCGCTGCGCACGGACTACGGCGGCCTCTGCTGACCCGACGGCCCTAATCGAACACGAACCAGCAGAGCTCGTTGCGCAGTCGCTCGTCGTCCAGCACCAGGTTCCGGATCCGACGGGGCAGCTGGGCGCGCTGCCAGCTGCACTCCCTGCGGCCGGCCTCCACGGGATCCCTGTCAGCGGCAGCCCGGGCTGCCTTGATCGCGTAGGCCGCGGCGCCGAGTTCATGGGCCGCGACGTGGCCGACGGCTGCGGCCTGGCCGGCAGCATACGCCGCGTGTCTCGGTGCGCCGATCAAATCCCTGGCCGCCGCATTCGCGTGTCCGGCGGCTGTGCGGGCCAGGGTCATGGTGACTTCACCCCGTTCCCAGCGGCGGGCGAGCTGGATCGCGAGGCGTGGACGGTCATCGGTCGGGCGCACGCGCTCGAAGAGATGCAACACGTGCTCGGCGCAGTCAGCGGCCCAGACGGCCAGGAGATGGTGATCGTCGTCAGTCAAGCTGCCACCGCGGCGGACGGTGACGAAGCGCCGATCCCGGACCTTGGGAAGGATCATGCGTCTGCCACTCCACAACGAAAGAAGCCGACCGCGACACTCCGGGGGGGAGAAGAGTGCTGCAGGTCGGCTTCGCCGTCTACGTTACTCGGCCGCGCAACAAGCGGCAAGCCCTTAGCGCCGGCGCCGCTCCTCGATCGCATCGGCGAGGAAGACGCGCACCAAGGCCTGAAGGCCTGACACGCGGATTGCCCTCACCTCCGCCGCCGCGACGCGTTGCAGCTGCCGGCGCCGCATCAGCTCGCAGTACTCGACCGTCGCCGCGAGCAGCCCGGCGTACGAGAGCAGCTGGGCGAGGAGGTGCACGGCCGGGTCCATGCGTTCACCGTACGACGCGGTCATCGGTGCATCCACGGCTCCATCGTCATGGGCCGATGGGGCTGTCGGCGCAAGATGGCTCCATGAACTGGGGCATCGTCTGGGGCATCGTCGCTGGCCTGATCGGCGTCTGGCTGCTGTTTCTGGTGGTCGTCTGGATCTTCCGGCCGCGCGACGTGCGCCTCGGGCAACTGGTCCGCATCGTGCCGGACGTCCTGCGCCTTGTCCGTGACCTCATCGGGGATCGCTCATTGCCGTTGGGCGTGCGGGCGGCCGTCGTCGGCTTGCTCGCGTGGCTGGTCAACCCGATTGACCTGATCCCCGAGTTCATCCCCGTCCTCGGGCCGCTGGATGACGTGGTGGTGGCGGTGCTGGTCCTGCGATACGTCAGGCGGCGGCTGGGCGAGGTTGAGTTCCGACGACGATGGCCGGGGACACCAGAGAGCTATGCTCTACTGAGCGGAGTGCTTGGGCGGTCACCGTCGAGCTGATGTACGACTCGCAGATTCGCGATCCACACCACGGAGCCACGACCATCGCTCGCATCACGGTCGTCAACGACAATCCGGATTTCCTCGACGCGATGCACGACCTCCTCGAGGAGCTGGGTCCGCATGACGTCAGCATCATCAATGGTGACCACGCGGCGGTCGCCGACATCGTGGCCACGAATCCCGAGCTGCTGATTGTCGACCTCCGGCTTGGTGAGGGGACGTTGAAGGGATGGGACCTCGCCGTCCTCGTCCGCGCCCATGACGAGCTCCGCGCGGTACCGATGATCGTCTGCTCGGGCGACGTCCGCACCCTACGCGAGCGCCAGGCGGAGTTCCTGTCCGTCGGCGGTATCCACATCCTCGAGAAACCGTTTGGCATCGATGATGTTGGGCGGCTCCTGAAGCAAACGGTGGGGACGACCGGATCCTGACGGCACGACGGATCAGCGCCGGGGAATTCGGACCACCAGCACCGGACACGGGGCATGATCGACCACGAAGCGAGCAACGTGGCCGATGCTGTGCGGGCCGCTGGGTGTGGGCGATTCGTATGGTCTGGCCCCAAGCACCACCAGACCGATGCCATGCTCGACGGCGTGGGCAACGATCTCGCGCTCTGGGCGGCCAAACCGGACCGAGCGCGCGCCTGCGCGCCGTCCGAGCGCGGCGGCAGCAGCGTCGAGGATCGCCTGCTGACCGGCCGTTTCGGCCTGCTCGATGCGGCGCTCCCGGTCTGGCGGAAGGTGGTCGCCCTCTGCGTTCGTGGGTAGCGGTCCGTGGCCCGGCCGCCGGAGGCGCTGGAGACCGATCTCCCGTCGGGGCTGCTCATCGACCACGTGCAGCAGCTCGACGCTGACTGCCGGCGGAAGGAGTGGTGACAGCGCCCGCCAGAAGTCGTGGGTCTCGCCGCCTGCCACGGCGATGAGCACGACCTGCACTCCATCTTCAGACGACATGCGAGCTCTCCTTCAGTGGACCATGAGAAGCATGACCAGCGTGGTGATGACCACGATCGGTGGCGTGACCAGCAGGCCCAGGCGCACGTACTGCCAGGTGCGGACCTCGAGTCCGCGTTGGCGCAGGATGAGCAGCCACAGGACGGTGGCCAGGGAGCCGACGGTGGTGAGGTTGGGCCCGAGGTCAGCACCGATGATGGTGCCGAAGGCGGCCGCGTCGCGCGTGGCACCATGCAGCC
>JBBQMC010000074.1:0-11758 GCA_038328565.1 Candidatus Limnocylindria bacterium | reverse complement strand
TTGACCATCGCCGCCCACCACTGAGTCGTGTGGGCACTCACACCCCTGATCATTAAGGGGACCACCACGGCGGGTGGGCCGGTCCGCCGGCCCGCCCGACGGCCATGGCGCTCGATCGAACCGATCGAGTCCCGTGGCCGTCGGATAGACTCCAGACGGAGCTGAAGAGGAGACAGGAGCAGTGCTCGGCTACATCATCCGGCGGGTCCTGTGGATCATCCCGGTCTTGTTCTTCGTCTCGGTGATCACGTTCGTGCTCATGCGCGCGACGCCGAGCGGTCCCTTCGACTCGTTCGGCGGCGGCCGCATTGCGGCTCCGGGCGTCGTGGCCGCGCTCAACCAGCGCTACGGCCTCAGCGACCCGGCCCCGGTGCAGTACCTGCGATGGGTCGGCAACCTGATCCGCGGCGACTTGGGTCCCTCGTACAAGTACCGCGACCGGACGGTGAACGACATCGTCGGCGACGGGATCTGGATCACCGTCCACCTGGGGCTCATGGCCTTCGCGCTGAGCGTGCTGGTTGGCATCCCGCTGGGGGTGATCGCCGCATTACGGCACAACGGCTTTCCGGATTACCTCGCGACCTTCGTAAGCATCATCGGCATCGCCACGCCCAGCTTCGTCCTGTCGATCCTGCTACTCGTGTTCTTCTCGGTCACGCTCAAATGGTTCCCCACCTACGGGTGGGGCGACCCGGCGCACTGGGTGCTCCCGACGGTGTCGCTCGCCGGCTTCCCGATCGCGCAGATCGCGCGCTACACGCGGGCGAGCATGCTCGAGGTGACGCGCAAGGACTACGTCCGCACCGCGCAGAGCAAGGGCCTGCGCGAGCGCTCGATCGTGGCCGTCCACATGGTGCGCAACGCGCTCATCCCGGTCGTCACGATCCTCGGGCCGATCCTCGCCTTCCTGATCACCGGCTCGTTCATCATCGAGACGATCTTCAGCGTGCCGGGGATCGGCAAGTACTACATCACGAGCATCAGCCAGCGCGACTACGGGGTCATCATGGCGATGACGATGCTGTACGCTGCCGCGATCGCATTCCTGAATCTGATCGTCGACGTGCTGTACGCCTATATCGACCCCCGGATCCGGTACAGCTGAGGAGGCGTACGCATCATGGCTCAGAGAACCGGGGCCCTCGAAGCCCCCGCCGTCGAAGCCCAGCGCAAGAGTGCGTCGCTCTGGGGTGACGCCTTCCGGCGCCTCCTGAAGAACCGGCTGGCCGTCGTCGGCGCCGTCGTCGTGTTCGTCCTGCTCATCGTCGCGATCGTGGGTCCGTACCTCACCCCGTTCGAATTCCAGGCCCAGGACTACGCGGCGGTCGCGAAGTACGGCGGCCCGGTGCCGCCGTTCGTGTCGAGCCACATCCTCGGCACCGACCAGCTCGGCCGTGACCTGCTGAGCCGCCTCATGGACGGCGCCCGGATCAGCATGACCGTCGCCGTCGTGGTGCAGATCGTGGTGATCTTCATCGGCGTGCCGGTCGGCGCCGCCGCCGCCTGGTTCGGTGGCCGCATGGACACGATCCTCATGCGCATCACGGACGTCGTCTACGCCTTCCCGGACCTCCTGTTCATCATCCTGCTGAGCGTGGCCCTGCGGGAGACGGCCTTCGGCAAGGCCCTGGACGGCCTGCTCGTGGTGTTCGTCGCCATCGGTCTGACCGCCTGGGTGGGCATGGCGCGCCTCGTGCGCGGGCAGCTCCTCAGCCTGAAGGAGACCGAGTTCGTCGAGGCGGCACGCGCGATCGGGGTCTCGGACTTCAAGATCGTCGCCCGCCACCTCCTCCCGAACGCGAGCGGACCGATGATCGTCGCGATCACGCTCGGCATCCCGGGCGCCATCCTCGCCGAGGCGACCCTCGCCTTCATCGGCATCGGTGCGCAGGAGCCGCGCGCCAGCTGGGGGAAGCTCGTGGCGGTCGGACAGCCGTTCGTCCGCTCGGAGCCGCACCTCGTGCTGTTCCCGGCGCTGGCCGTGGCGATCGCGCTCATCAGCTTCACCTTCCTGGGTGACGGCCTGCGCGACGCGCTGGATCCCAAGCTGAAGGGAAAGCAATAACTTGACCGTCACGGACGATCAGAATCGGGCGGCCGGCGACCCGGAGTTCGCCGAGCTGCCCGAGGATGTGCAGATCGCGACCGAGGAGGGTCGCAAGCTCGCCGAACAGCTCCGCGACAGCCGGCGCCACGCCCGGAAGCTGCTCGAGGTCCGCAACCTGTCGACCCGGTTCTCGACCCGTGAAGGGATCGTGCACGCGGTCGACGACGTGAGCTTCGAGCTCGACTATGGCGAGACACTCGGCCTGGTCGGGGAGTCGGGGTGCGGGAAGAGCGTCACCGCGCTGTCGCTGACGCGGCTCATCCCCAACCCGCCGGGCAAGATCGTCTCCGGCGAGATCATCTTCGACGGCATCGACATCCTGAAGCTGACGTCGAACGAGATGCGACTGCTCCGCGGCAAGAAGATCGGCTTCATCTTCCAGGACCCGATGACGAGCCTGAATCCCACGCTCACGATCGGCTACCAGATCGCCGAGTCGGCGCGGGTCCACATGGGCCTCTCGCGGCGCGCCGCCGACGACCGCGCGGTCGAGCTGCTGAGCAAGGTCAACATCCCGCGCGCCCGCGACCGGATGCGCGACTATCCCCACCAGTTCTCGGGCGGCATGCGGCAGCGCGTGATGATCGCCATCGCGCTCGCCTGCGACCCGATGCTCCTGCTCGCCGACGAACCGACCACCGCGCTCGACGTCACGATCCAGGCCCAGATCCTCGACCTCATTCGATCGCTGTCCGACGAGTTCGGGACGGCGGTCATTCTCATCACCCACGACCTCGGCATCGCCGCCGGGATGTGCAATCGCATCAACGTCATGTACGCCGGGCGCATCGTCGAGACCGGGCGCGTCGACGACATGTTCGAGAATCCGCAGATGCCGTACTCCTGGGGCCTCCTCGACTCGCTCCCGCGCCTCGACGAGGAGAAGGGCGCGCGGCTGCGGACGATCGAGGGGATGCCGCCCGACCTCGTCAACCCGGGCCGCGAGTGCCGGTTCAGCCCGCGCTGCCACTACGCGCGCGACATCTGCCGAGAGCGTGAGCCGGAGCTCTCACCCCGCACCGAGGAAGGCCATCTCGCCCGCTGCTTCGGCACGGAAGAGGGGGGATGGATCCAGTGACGGACGGCATGTCCGCCAGCGGAGGCCAGGACCTGGTCGAGGTCAACGACCTCAAGGTCCACTTTCCGATCACCGCCGGCATCTTCCAGCGCGAGGTCGGGCGCGTGCGCGCCGTCGATGGCATCACCTTCAACATCCGGAAGGGCGAGACGCTCGGCCTGGTGGGGGAGTCCGGCTGCGGCAAGAGCACGACCGGCCGCGCCCTGATCCGGCTCCGCGACCAGACGTCCGGCCAGGTGCGGTTCGACGGCATCGACCTGTCGAAGCTGTCCCGCAACGATCTGCGCAAGATGCGCCGCCGGATGCAGATCATCTTCCAGGACCCGTACTCGAGCCTCAACCCGCGCATGACGGTCGGCTCGATCATCAGCGAGCCGCTCGAGACCCACCACCTGGGCAGCGGCAAGGCACGCCAGGATCGGGTGCGCGAGCTGCTGCGCCTCGTCGGCCTGAACCCCGGCTTCACGAACCGCTATCCGCACGAGTTCTCCGGCGGCCAGCGGCAGCGCATCGGCGTGGCGCGCGCGCTCGCGGTGGAGCCCGAGTTCATCGTCTGCGACGAGCCGATCAGCGCCCTCGACGTGTCGATCCAGGCCCAGGTGCTGAATCTCCTCGTCGAGCTGCGCGAGCAGTTCGGGCTGACGTACCTGTTCATCGCCCACGACCTGTCGGTCGTGCGGCACATCAGCGACCGCGTCGGCGTGATGTACCTCGGCAAGATCGTGGAGCTCGGGCCGCCGGCACAGATCTACGCCGCCCCCGGCCACCCGTACACCCGCGCCCTCCTGTCGGCGGTGCCGATCCCGGATCCGAAGGCGGAGCGGCGCCGGAAGCGGGTGATCCTCACCGGCGACGTCCCGTCGCCCGCGAACCCGCCATCCGGGTGCCGCTTCCACACCCGCTGCTGGCTCTACGAGCGCCTCGGGCGGCCGGAGAACTGCCGCACCGACGACCCGGAGCTCCGGACGATCGCATCCGACCACCAGGCGGCGTGCCATTATGCGGAGGAGGCACTGAAGAGCGACGTCGGCGTCGCTCGCGTGCCCGAGGAACAGGCACGGCACGGGACGCCGGCCGCCGTCACCGCGCGCGTGGCCGCTGATGCCAAGGTGGCCGCCGACGCCAAAGAGGCCGAGGCGTCGCGTGAGGCCGAGACGGCACGCACCGCCTCGGCGGTGAATGAATCAGCGGTGGGGGCGCACACGTCCGCCACCGACGAGTCCACGCCGACGCCCGACGGCAACGGCGATCGGGGGGCATGAACACGGCGCGCTCGGCTCGGAGTCGGACGTGACCACCAGGGGCGTCGAGGCGCGGTCAGATCGGCCGGCGCGACGGGTGCTTTCAATCGATACCACAGCGGAGGGTTACCGAATGCGGAGGTGGAGACTCCTCTCCCTTATCAGCGCACTCAGCCTCGTCCTCGTCGCCTGCGGCGGACAGGGCGTGTCGCCGAGCGGCTCCGGAACGAGCGTGACGCCCACGTCGAGCGCTCCGACCTCGACCGGTCCGTTCACAGCTATGACCTATCCCGAGGGCGGTCCAGCGGACTGCAGCTACGGCGGTGAGTTCAGCCAGATCAAGGCGACTGATGAGCACACCGTCGAGTTCACGCTCTGCTATCCCGACCCGGCCTTCCTGGCCAAGCTTGCGTTCGCGTCGAACGAGATCCACGACACCGCGAGCCTCGAGGCCGACATGGCCAACCACCTGATCCTGGCCAAGCCGAACGGGACCGGCCCGTACATGCTCGACCAGTGGCAGCGTGGCGATCACATCAGCCTCAAGGCCAACCCGAACTACTGGGGCGAGAAGGCGAAGGCCGCCAACCTCGAGTTCCGCTGGAACGCCGAGTCGGCTGCGCGCCTCGTCGAGCTGCAGGCCGGCACAGTCGACGGCATCGACAATCCCGGCCCGAACGACATGGAGACGATCTCCAACGATTCGCAGCTCCAGCTCCTCCCGCGTGAGGCGCTGAACACGTTCTACCTCGGGTTCACGAACACCCATGATCCGTGGAGCAACCCGAAGGTTCGCCAGGCCCTCGCGATGGGCATCGACCGGCAGCGAATCGTCGACAACTTCTACCCGGCCGGGTCGGAGGTCGCCACCCACTTCACGCCCTGCAACGTGCCCTTCGGGTGCGAGGGTACGGACTGGTACGACTTCAACGCCACCGCCGCGAAGCAGATGCTCGCCGACGCTGGCTTCCCGAATGGCTTCGACACCGTGATCAACTACCGCGACGTCGTGCGGGGCTACCTCCCCGATCCGAACGTCGTGGCGCAGGAGGTCCAGTCGCAGCTGAAGGACAACCTCGGCATCACCGCCACCATCCAGGTCATGGAGTCGGCCGACTTCCTCGACGCTTCGTCGAAGGGCGAGCTGACCGGCCTCTATCTCCTCGGCTGGGGCGCTGACTTCCCGGATCCGGTCAACTTCCTCGACTACCACTTCAACAACCCGAACAACGTGCAGTTCGGCAAGATCGACAAGTCGATCACCGAGCCGCTCTCGACCGCGGGACAGACCCTCGACGAGACCGCTCGCAAGACGGCCTACGGGAAGGCGAACGACGCGATCAAGGCCTTCGTGCCGATGGTTCCGATCGCCCACGGTGCCTCGGCGGCCGCCTACCTGGCGGACGTCGACGGTGCACAGGCTTCGCCACTGACGAGCGAATGGTTCGCGACCATGGATCCCGGCGGGCGTGACACGTTCCGCTGGATGCAGAACGCCGAGCCGATCTCGCTCTACTGCGGTGACGAGACCGATGGCGAGACGCTTCGCATCTGCGAGCAGATCAACGAGCCGCTCTACCAGTACGAGGTCGGCGGCGTGAAGCCGCTGCCCGCGCTGGCGACGAGCTGCGACCCGAACACTGATGGGACGGTCTGGACCTGCAAGCTCCGCGAGGGCGTCACGTTCCACAATGGCGCGGCATTCGACGCCAATGATGTCGTCGAGTCGTTCGCACTCCAGTGGGATGCCAAGCACCCGCTCCACATCCGACGGCAGGCGCTGTTCGAATACTGGGGCGGGCTGTGGGGAGCCACCCTCAATCCGCCACCTGCGGCCCCCGCGGGCTGACCGGCTGACGGACCAATCGCGAGAGCGCCGCCCCAGGGCGGCGCTCTAGTCTATCCGGAGCTGAGCAGCCGCTACACTCTGCCGATGCTGCGCTTCGTCCTTCGACGGCTCCTGCTCAGCGTGCCCGTGCTCTTCGGCATCATCTTCGCAGTGTTCGCGCTGGCGAGGCTCCTGCCCGGCGACCCCTGCATCGTGGCGCTCGGCGAGCGCGCCACGCCCGCCGCCTGCGCCGACTTCCGCGTGCGCTACGGCCTCGACGAGCCGATCCCCGCCCAGTTCGGGATCTACCTGTCGGACCTCGCCAAGGGTGACCTCGGCACCTCGATCCGCTTCGGGCGACCGGTGTCGGAGATGCTCATCGAGCGCATGCCGGTCACGATCGAGCTCACCCTGATGGCGCTCGTCTTTGCCATCGTGCTCGGGGTGCCGCTCGGCGTGCTGGCGGCCGCGAGGCGGAACTCGGTCTTCGACGTGGCGACGATGATCGGCGCCAACATCGGTGTGTCGGTCCCGGTGTTCGTGCTCGGCCTGTTCCTGATCTTCCTGTTCGGCGTCGCCCTGCGCGGGACGCCGTTCGCCCTGCCACCGGGCGGCCGGTTGAGCTCGGGCATCCAGCTCGTCCCGCTGGCGCAGACCTGGGGCATGACCGGCCTCACCGGACCGCTGCGCGGTGCGCTCGACTTCATCTCGAACATGGCGATCCTGAACTCGATCCTCACCGGCAAGTGGGGCACGCTCGCCGACGCGCTGCGCCACCTCCTGCTGCCGATGATCGCGCTCGGCACGATCCCGCTCTCGATCATCGCCCGCATGACGCGCTCGAGCCTGCTCGACGTGCTCGGCCACGACTACGTCCGCACCGCGCGCGCGAAGGGCCTCTCCGAGCGCCTCGTCGTCATGCGCCACGGGCTGCGGAATGCGATCCTGCCGGTGGTCACGATCATCGGCCTCTCGCTCGGTGGGCTCCTGTCGGGAGCGGTCCTCACCGAGAGCATCTTCGGGCTCACCGGAGTGGGGCGAACCGTCGCCGATGCCGTCCTCGGACGCGACTACGTCGTCGTCCAGGGCCTGACCCTCGTCATCGCGGTCATCTACGTGATCGTGAACCTGATCGTCGACGTCAGCTACGGGTTCCTCGACCCGCGCATCCGCCTCAGCTGATGGACCGATGAGCGCCGACCCGATCGACGCGCCGGCGCTCGGCACGGCGACCGTCCAGCCGCGGGCCGCCAATCCGTGGCGCGACGCGCTGTCGAATGTGCTGCGCCAGCGATCGGCGCAGGTCGGGATCGTTCTCATCGGCCTGCTCGTCGTGACCGCCCTCTTCGCCGGCATCATCGCCCCGTACGAGCCGAACGTCGCGGTTGGCATCAACGAGGGGCTGAGCCCCGCCGAGCGCGGGCCGTGCTGGCATCTCGTCGGCTGCCCGGCGGAGCGGCCGGAGCACATCTTCGGGGTCGACCGCAACGGGCGCGACGTGTTCACCCGCGTCCTCTACGGGTCGCGGCTGAGCCTCCAGATCGGCTTCCTGACGGTGGGCTTCGCGATCCTCATCGGTACCCTGATCGGCGCCGCCGCGGGCTATGCGGGAGGCTGGCTCGACAACCTCCTGATGCGGATCATGGACGTCGTCCTCGCGTTCCCGGCCCTCGTGCTGGCGATCGCCATCGTCACCGTCCTCGGCGTGGGAATCCTCAACGCCCAGCTGGCGATCGGCATCGTCGCCATCCCGGTCTATGCGCGCGTCATGCGCGCATCGGTCCTGTCGATTCGGGAGCGCGACTTCGTCACCGCCTCGCGCGCGCTGGGCGAGTCCGGACGCGGGATCCTGTGGCGTCGGATCGTGCCGAACGCGCTCACGCCACTCATCGTGCAGGGCACGCTCGGCATTGCCGGCGCGGTGCTCGAGGTGGCCGCGCTCTCGTTCCTCGGCCTCGGCGCGCAGCCGCCGCTGCCGGAGTGGGGCTCGATGATCGCGCTCGAGCGGAACCAGATCTTCAACGCGCCGTATCTCATCATCTTCCCCGGCATCGCCCTGAGCCTGACCGTGCTCGGCTTCAACCTGCTCGGCGACGGCCTGCGCGACGCGCTCGATCCGAGGCTGAACCGATGACGATCCGCGAGCTGGCCGAGCCGCGTCGTCGGGCTGGAACCGTGGGCGAGCGACTGCTCGAGGTCGAGGGCCTCGAGACGAGCTTCCGCACGCCGGACGGCGTCGTGCGCGCGGTGACGGGTGTCGACTTCCACGTCGCCCGCGGCGAGATCCTGGGCCTGGTCGGCGAGTCCGGCTGCGGCAAGAGCGTCACCAGCCTGTCGGTCATGCGCCTCATCGCCCCGCCGGGGAAGGTGACGGCGGGCTCGGTGCGCTTCGATGGCCGCGACCTGCTCACCCTCCGCGACCGCGAGATCCGAAAGCTGCGCGGCAACCGGATCAGCATGATCTTCCAGCAGCCGACGAGCAGCCTGAACCCGGTCTTCAACGTCGGGATGCAGCTCGGCGAGGTCCTCGAGCTGCATCGCAACATGCGGCGCCGCGCGGCACGCGACCGAGCCGCCGAGCTGCTGCGCATGGTCGGCATCCCGGACCCGGTGCGCCGCCTCGACGCGTTCCCGCACGCGCTGTCGGGCGGGATGGCGCAGCGCGTGATGATCGCCATGGCGCTCGCCTGCGAGCCGGAGCTCCTCATCGCCGACGAGCCCACCACCGCGCTCGACGTGACGATCCAGGCCCAGATCCTGGACCTCATGCGCGCGCTCCAGCACGAGACCGGGACGGCGATCATCCTCATCACCCACGACCTCGGGGTGGTGGCCGAGATGGCGGACCGGGTAGCGGTCATGTACGCCGGCGAGATCGTCGAGGAGACCGATGTGCGCTCGCTGTTCGCCGCACCGCAGCATCCCTACACGCGCGGCCTGATCGGCTCGGTGCCGGTCCTCGGCAGCGTGCAGGACGAGCTGGCCACGATCCCCGGCTCGGTGCCGAACCTCATCGACCTGCCGCCGGCCTGCCGCTTCGCGCCACGCTGCGTGGAGCGGGTCGAGAAGGACGTGCCGCATGCGCTCGAGCTTCACCCGGAGCTCCTGCCGACGCGCGACGGGCATGCCGTCCGCTGCTGGCAATACCACACGCCCGAGCAGGCCGATGCGGCGCGCGAGGCGCGCGAGGCCGCGAGGCCGGTGCCGGCTCGCCGTGGGCTGGCGGCGCGCATGGGGATCGGCTCGTGAGCGACGGCAACGGGGCGCGGCCGCTCGTCGAGGTCGAGCACCTCACCGAGTACTTCCCGATCACCGGCGGCGTCCTGCAGCGCACGATCGGCCACGTGAAGGCGGTCGACGACGTCAGCTTCACGATCAAGCGTGGCGAGACGCTCGGCCTCGTCGGCGAGTCCGGTTGCGGCAAGACGACGGTCGGCCGGGTCCTCCTGCGCCTCATCGCCCCCACCGGCGGCACGATCCACTTCGACGGCACGGATATCACGAAGCTGTCGGAGCGCGACCTCAAGCCCTATCGGCGCCGGATGCAGATCATCTTCCAGGACCCGTACGCCTCGCTCGACCCGCGGACGCCCATCGGCTCGAGCATCGGCGAGGGGCTCCGCATCCACGGCATGGGGACGGCCGCCGAGCGGCGCGACAAGGTGGCGAAGATCATGGAGCTCGTGGGGCTCCAGCCGTACCAGGCGCGCCGCTACCCGCACGAGTTCAGCGGCGGCCAACGGCAGCGCATCGGCATCGCGCGCGCGCTCGTGCTCGAGCCGGATCTCCTCGTCTGCGACGAGCCGGTGAGCGCGCTCGACGTCAGCATCCAGGCCCAGGTGCTCAACCTGCTCCGCAACCTCCAGCGCGAGCTCGGCCTCACGTACCTCTTCGTCGCCCACAACATGGGCGTCGTTGAGCACATCAGCGACCGGGTGGCGGTGATGTACCTCGGCACCATGGCGGAGGTGGCCGCCTCGCGCGACATCTACCGCGAGCCGCTCCATCCGTACACGATCGCGCTCCTCTCCGCGGTGCCGGTCGCCGATCCGGCGGAGCGCTCGAGGCAGAAGCGGATCATCCTCGTCGGCGACGTCCCGTCGCCGGTGAACCCGCCGACGGGCTGCGCGTTCCACACCCGCTGCTGGCTGCGCCAGCAGCTCGGCAATCCCGAGCGCTGCGCCACCGAGCGGCCGGCCGTGCGCGAGCTGGGAACGGGGCACGGGGTGAGCTGCCACTTCGCCGAGCACCTCGCCGATCCTGCTCGGCGCACGCAGCTGATCACGGACGCGGCCGCCACGAGCTCGGCGCGCAACGTGCGCGAGGACGAGGAGATCGGCCCCGGGATCGCACCGCCGCCCGACACCGGCGGCGCGTTCGACCTGACCCCGGGCGGCGAGGCGTCGAGCGGCGAGGAGATGCACGGCCGCCTCTAGGCCGCGCGACGCCGAATGGAGTTGCGGATCGGGCTGGCGCAGGTCGCGCCGCGACTCGGTGACCTCGACGCGAACCTCGAGCTCGTCGCGCGCCGCGTGCGCGAGGCGAAGACCGAGGGCGCGGCGCTCACCGTCTTCCCGGAGCTCGCGCTCACCGGCTACCTGCTGAGCGACCTCGTGCCGGAGGTCGCCCTGCGGCGGGACGATCCGCGCCTGCTCGCGCTCGGCGGCGACGCACCGGGGATGCTCGTGGCGGTTGGCTTCGTCGAGGAGACCGATGACCATCGGTTCTGCAACAGCGCGGCGCTCCTCCGCGATGGCGAGCTCATCGGGCTGCACCGCAAGGTCTATCTCCCGACGTACGGCCTCTTCGACGAGGGACGCTTCACTCGGCCCGGTGACCGGATCCGGACGATCGAGGCGGGGGAGCCATTCGGGCGCATCGGCCTCTCGGTGTGCGAGGACTTCTGGCACGCATCGCTCCCGATGCTCCAGGCCCTCGACGGCGCCCAGCTGCTCGTGAACATCGCGGCCGGCCCGTCGCGCGCGCCGGGCAGCGAGGCAGGGCTGGCGGCGATCGGTGGGTGGCACAAGATGCAGGACACGTACGCCCTGCTCGGCACCGTGCCGGTGGCATTCTGCAACCGGGTCGGCAACGAGGAGGGCCTGACCTTCTGGGGCGGATCGCGGCTCATCGGCGCCGATGGCTCGACCATCGTCGAGGCGCCCCTGTGGGAGGAGGCGCTCGTCGTCGGCACGGTTGACACCGACGACGTGCGAATGCAGCGCTACCAGGTCCCACTGCTCGCCGACGAGCGGCTCGAACTCGTGCGGCGCGAGCTCGACCGGATCATCGCCACGCGTGCCGACCTGCCGCCACCGGACGAGCCGCCGGCGTGAGTGACGAGGCCGTCCTGCCACGGATCGACGCCGCGCAGACGATCGAGGTCATCGTCGGCTTCATCCGCGCCCAGCTCGAGCAGACCGGCTTCGAGCGGCTCGTCATCGGGCTCTCGGGCGGCGTCGACTCGGCGACCGTGGCCTTCCTCTGCGCGCGGGCGGTGG
>JBBQMC010000073.1:0-11794 GCA_038328565.1 Candidatus Limnocylindria bacterium | reverse complement strand
TGGGCCGGGGAACGCGCCGGCGGTGTCGAGGAACGTCACGACCGGCATCCCGAGCTTGTCGGCGAGCCGGAGCAGCCGCTGCGCCTTGCGGAAGCCCTCGGGATGGGCGGAGCCGAAGTTCCGGAAGATGTTCGAGTCGGTGTCGGTCCCCTTCTGATGACCGATGACCATGACCGGCCGCCCGTCGAGCAGCGCAGGACCGCCGACGATGGCGGGATCGTCACGGAACGTCCGGTCGCCGGCGAGCTCGGTGAAGTCGGCGAAGATGCGGCGTACGAGGTCGAGCGTCCGCGGACGCTGCGGATGGCGGGCCAGCTGGACACGGGTCCACGCCGCCTCCGCCTCGGCCGGGGTCGGCGGCTGGGCGGCGATGCGCTCAGCGGCCGCGGTGACGGTCTCGTCCACCGTCATCATTCGTCTCCCGAGCCTGGCCGTCCCGCCGCTCGCGCCGGGTGCGCCGGCTCGTCGCCGTTCGCCGTGCCCGACTCGGCGTCGATGCCGATCGTGTCGCTCACCGCGCCGCCGAGCCGCTCGGCGAAGCCGGAGAGGACACCGATCGGCCCCCATGGCCGCTCACCCTCGCCATCCGCGCCCAGGCGGCGGCCGACCGGCAGCAGGCGCAGCACGCGCGACAGCGTGGCGCGCAGCTCGGGGCGGGCGACGACGAGGTCGACGAAACCGTGGTCGCGCAGGAATTCGGAGGTCTGGAAGCCCTCCGGCAGCTCCTCCCCGACGGTGCCGGACGCGACCCGTGCGCCGGCGAAACCGATGAGGGCGCGCGGCTCGGCGACGATCACGTCACCCAGGCTGGCGAAGCTGGCGAGCACGCCGCCCGTCGTCGGGTCGGTGAGGACGCTGATGAATGGGATCCCCGCCCGGTCGAGCTGGACCAGCGGCGCGGTCGTCTTCGCGAGCTGGAGCAGGCTGAGCGTTCCCTCCTGCATGCGGGCGCCGCCCGACGCGGAGACGACGATGGCCGGCACCCGCGCCGCGAGCGCGCCCTCGAGGCAGCGGGCGACCTTCTCGCCCACCACACTCCCCATCGACCCGCCCATGAAGCGGAAGTCGAACAGGCCGATGGCGACGCGTTGGCCCTCGATGCGGCCGAAGCCCCAGACCGCCGCCTCGCGCAGCCCGGTCTTGATGCGCGCCGCCTCGAGGCGGTGGACGTAGGCCTTCGCATCGTGGAAGCCGAGCGGGTCGAGCGACTCCAGGCCGGCGTCGCGCTCCTCGAAGGTGTCATGGTCGAGCAGCAGGTCGATCCGCTCGCCGACGCTCATCCGGAAGTGATGGCCGCAGGTGGGGCAGATGCGCTGGTTCCGCTCCAGCTGGCGGTTGAAGACCTGCGCGTCGCAGCTCGGGCACTTCGTCCACGCATCGGCAAGCCCGGCGCGGCGGCGGCTGAAGGGGAACTTGATCGGCATCGCAGTCAGCGGCCCAGCGGCCGGTGCGCGGTGTGCCGGCGGCTGGTGCGCCACACGGCATAGGCGGTCACGCCGACCCCGACCGCCGCGGAGGAGACCGCACCCGCCGCCACGAGGCGGTTGTGCGCGGCCGTCGAGAACGCGCGAAGCGCCCGGCCGCCGAGTCCGCCATCGCTCAGCCGATCGGCGAGCGCCACCTCGAAGCGGAGGCCCGCGGGGATGGGTGCCAGCGCGCTCCGCAGCCGCTCGGCCGCCGCGACGGCGGGCGCCAGTGCCGGATCGGGGCGTGGCCGCGCGCCGGCGATGATCGCGTCGACCGCCTCATCGAGGCGATCGGCCAGGGTGCGTTCGATGGGCATGGGTGCGAGGGGGCTGCCGTGTGCGGAGCGTTCATCCTATCCAAACACCGGGAGTTGCGGAACGTTACTCGCCGGCCTACGGCGTCCCGTGCGCATCCGACAGCTCGAGGGCGAGCTCGCGCACGGACCGATGAAGAAGGACGCGCACCGCCCCCGGCGAACGGTCCAGGATGGCGCCGATCTCCGCCGATGTCAGGCCGTCCACGAAGCGCAGCAGGACCACATGGCGGCGATCGTCGGGCAGCGCCCGGATGGCGCGCAGCACGCGCCGACCCTCCTCGGCGCGCGCGACAAGTGCCGCGGGATCCGCGTTCGGCGCTGCCCGGTCCCACCCGTCGGGGAGCGGATCGGTGCGCCGGCGGCCACGTGAGCGGTACGCGTTCGCGATCGTGTTGTGGGCGATCCGGAAGAGCCACGCCCGGAACCCGGCGCCGGTGTCGCGATAGCCGCCGATCCCTCGCATGGCGCCCATGAACGTCCGCTCGGTGGCGTCCTCCGCGTCGTGGTGGTCGCCGAGGGCATAGAACGCGTATGCGTAGACGCGATCGAGGTAGCGGCGGTACAGCACCTCGAACGCGCGCCGGTCGCGCTGGGCGGCGCGCACGGCGGCCGCATCCGGGTCGACGCGCGGCGCCGGTCCTCCCGCCGATCGGGTGGGCTGCGGCCGGGACGTCATGCCGGCAGCCCGGCGGTGGCCACGACGCGCACCACCTCGCCGTGGCCGAGCGCGATGCGGCCGGCATCGGTGTCGACCAGCAGCGAGCCGTCATCGGCCAGGCCGGCGCCGATCCCGCGGACGAGCGCCGCGCCGGTGTCGATCTCGATCGTCTGCCCGTCGAGCCAGGAGCGCGCGCGGAGGCGTGGCAGCGGGGTGAGGCCCGCCCCGAGGTCGGCGATCTCGCGCTCCAGGTGATCGAGCAGGCCGGCGAGCAGCGCCACCCGGTCGATCTCGTCGCCCACAACCGCGGCCAATGAGGTGGCGCCGTCGCGGATCTCCAGCGGCATCTCGGTGCCGGGCCAGTTCACGTTCAGCCCCACCCCGATCACCGCGCTCGTCAGCCGCTCGTCGCGCACAGCGGTCTCGACGAGGATGCCGCCGAGCTTGCGCCCATCGCCGCCGACGATGTCGTTCGGCCATCGGACGCCGAGCACGGCCCACGGATCGGCCGCCTCCACGACGGCGAGCGCCACCGCCGCGCCGAGAAGCCCGGCGTCGCGCGCGGCCAGATCAACCTCGACCGCGACCGAGCACATGAGGTTCACCCTCGGGGGCGAGGTCCACGTCCGCCCGCGCCGGCCGCGGCCCGCGACCTGCTCGTCGGCCACGACGACGACGCCCGGGTGCCCGGTGGCGAGGAGCTCCGCGGCGCGGTTGTTCGTCGACCCGATCGACGCGTGGTACTCGACGGCATGGCCAATCCGCCGACGCGGGTCGGCGGCATCGCTCCAGCGGGCGGTGGTATCGGTCTGGCGCATGCGCCGTCCGATTCTACGCGGGGGCCGCCAGCCGGCCGGCTCGCCCGGCGGGAGCGGGCCGGGGGCTGCGCTACACTCGCCGCCTCACATGACGCAGACCGCCGAGCTCACCACCGCGCCGGGTTCGCCCACCCGTGAGCGGGTCTTCTCCGGCATCCAGCCATCGGGCGCGTCGCACCTCGGGAACTACCTCGGGGCGCAGGTGAACTACGTGGCGCTTCAGGAGCAGTACGACGCCGTTTACGCGATCGTCGACCTCCATGCGCTCACCACCGTCCACGACGGGGCGCTGCTGCGCCAGCTGACGCACGACATGGTGCTCGACCTCCTCGCGGTCGGCCTCGACCCCGAGCGGGCCACGCTGATCCGCCAGTCCGACATCCCGGAGCATGCCGAGCTGGCCTGGATCTTCAACACCTGCACGCCGGTCGCCTGGGCGGAACGGAATCCGACGTACAGGGAGGCACGCGAGGAGGGCAAGGAGAACAGCCTCGGGCTGCTCGACTACCCGGTCCTCCAGGCGGCCGATATCGTCGTCTACAAGGCGACCCACGTCCCGGTCGGCAAGGACCAGGCGGCGCACCTGGAGTTCAGCCGCGAGATCGTGCGCGCCTTCAACCGTCGCTATGCACCGATCTTTCCCGAGCCGCAGCCGGTCTTCACCGACGCGCCCGTGGTGCTCGGGACCGATGGGGCGCGGAAGATGAGCAAGAGCGCCGGCAACACGATTCCGATCTTCGCCGAACCGGACGAGATCCGGCGCCTGGTCATGAGCATGGTCACCGACCCGCTGCGCATCAAGCGCACCGATCCGGGCCGTCCGGAGATCTGCAACGTCTGCCAGCTCCACCGCTTCTTCGGCAGCGACTACCTCCAGATCCAGGATGGAGAGCGCACGGCGCGCACCGGCTGCGTCGACACGAAGCAGCTGCTGGCCGAGCGGATCATCGAGCGCTTCGCGCCGATGCGCGAGCGACGCGCCGAGCTGGCCGCCACGCCCGACCTCGTCGAGGACGTGCTCGCCACCGGCCGGGAGCGCGTGCGGCCCATCGTCGAAGCCACGATGGCCGAGGTGCGGGACGCGATCGGTACCGGCACGCGCGCCGGCGCTAGGGGCTGAAACGTGGAGCCGCGTGAGAGTCGCGTCAAGCTCGGCGGGGTGGGCGTGGGACCACGGGAACGGCGCTGGCTCGTCGCCTTCCTCGTCAGCGGCACGGCCCTGTTCGTCGTCCTGCTCGGCCAGTACGCGCTCCAGGTCGTCGCCACGTTCAGCGGCGTCCTCCTCATCCTGTTCCTGGCCTGGCTGCTCGCCTTCGTCATCAGCCCCCTCGTCAGCGCCATCGAGGAGGGCTCGCACGTGTCGCGCGGGTTCGCAGCGGCGCTCGTCTACGCGCTGGCGCTCATCGCCCTTGGCTTCGTCCTGTTCTACACCGGCGCCGCCATCACGCAGCAGCTCGGCGAGCTGACACGCACGTTCCCGCAGAAGGCGAACGACATCGAGGCCACGCTCGCATCTTGGCAGCAGTCGCTCCAGTTCGGACGCCTCCAGGTCGACCTGGTCCAGCTGTTCAAGACGCTCCAGGACCAGGTCGGCGCGATCGGCGCGCAGCTGTTCGACCAGATCGAGGCGATCGCCGGCGTCACCGTCTCAGCGCTCGGATCACTCGTGCTCATCCTCATCCTGTCGCTCTACATGGTCGTCGACCGCGACCGCATCCTCGCCAAGGTGAACCGCATCGTCCCGAATCGGTACAAGGACGAGTTCTTCATCTTCGAGCGCTCGGTGGCGCGCGCGTTCGGCGGCTTCCTGCGCGCCCAGCTGATCCTGGCGGTCGTGCAGGCGATCCTCGTCGCGGTCGTCGGCGGCGCCTTCGGCATCCCGTTCCTGTTCCTCGTGGCGACGCTGTCGGCGATCGTCATGCTCATCCCGTTCTTCGGGCCGCCGCTCGCGCTCATCCCGCCGGTCGTGGCCGCGCTGATCTATACCGGCTGGTTCATCCCGGTCACGATCATCCTGGTGGGTGTCCAGACGGTCCTCGTGAACTGGCTCCAGCCGAAGCTCATGCAGGGCGCGCTCGGGCTCCATCCCCTGCTCGTCCTCATCGGCCTGCTCGTGGGCTCGACCGTGGCCGGCGTGTGGGGCGCGCTGTTCGGGATCCCGGTGATCGCGGTGATCAACGTGTTCATCAACTACCTCCTCTTCCGCGCCGTGCCGAACGCCGCGCTGCCCGAGGTGGAGCAGCTGAGCGACGTGTCGGAGGGCACGATGGTCACGATCGAGAAGGAGCAGCGCTTCGACGACACGCACCCGCACATCCGGGTCCACCGCTCGCTCCGCCCCGACGGGAGCGAGCAGATCGACCTCGAGATGTCGGATGAGCCGCCACCGGTGCGCCCGGTGCCACGCGAGGGTGAGGATCCGGAGAACGCGCCGAGCGGCGGCTAGCCCGCCGAGGGCGACCCGGCCGGGCGCTCGAGGACCAGGTGGCGCTCGCCGGCCGCATCCGTCGCGGTCGTCATCCGCACGCCGAAGGCGTCGCGCACGAGCTCAGGGGTGAGCACGGTGGCGGGAGCGCCGTCGGCACCGATGCGACCGGTGTCGAGGACCGCCACGCGATCCACCCGCGCGGCGAGGGCCAGGTCGTGGAGCACCGCCACCGCGGCCAGGCCGCCCCGGCACAGGCGCATGACCATGTGCAGCAGCCCGAGCTGATGGGCGAGGTCGAGGTGGAGCGTTGGCTCGTCGAGCAGCAGCAGCTCGGGCTCCTGGGCCAGCGCCATCGCCACGAGCACGCGCTGCCGCTCCCCGCCGCTCAGCTCGTCGACGGGGCGGTCCGCCAGCGAGGTCGCATCCGCCTCACGCAGCGCGCGCTCCACGGCCGCCGCATCACCCGGTGACGCGCCGAAGAGGCGCTCGGCATGCGGGGCGCGCCCCATCTCCACGACCTCCGCCACCCGGAAGCCCGGCGGCAGGTCCAGGTGCTGTGGGAGGACCGCGATCCGCCGCGCCAGCTCCCCGCGGCGCCACTCCCCGAGCGGGCGGCCGCTGAACGTCACGGTCCCGGCATCCGGGCGCACCGTCCCGGCGAGCAGGCGGAGGAGCGTCGTCTTCCCGCTGCCGTTCGTGCCGAGCAGCGCGACCAGCTCGCCGCGGCGAATGGCCAGGTCGACGCCTCGCAGGACCGGCCGCTCCGTTCGGTAGGCGAAGGCGACCCCGCGCGCCTCGAGGAGTGCCGGCTCGACGCCGGCCGCACCGGCGGCGTCGGTCGCGGATGCGACGCTCATCCGCCCAGCGCCCGCGAACGGCGGAGGAGGATGAGGAAGAACGGCGCGCCGAGGAGCGCCGTGACGACCCCGACCGGGATGCCGCCGGCGAGCCGCGCTCCCGTGTCGGCGATGGCGAGCAGTGCGGCGCCAACGAGCAGGCTGGCCGGGAGGAGGAGCCGGTGGTCCGGCCCAAGGACGAGGCGCAGGAGATGCGGCACGACGAGGCCGACGAAGCCGATCGTCCCTGCCACGGCCACCGCGGCGCTGGTGGCGAGCGTGGCCAGCAGGGTGAGGATGAGCTTCTCGCGCTCGACGTCGACCCCGAGGTGCGCCGCCGGCCCGTCCCCGAGGAGGAGGAGGTTCAGCCGCCGCCAGCGGACGAGGATGAGCGCCGCCGCGGCCAGGACGAGCGGGGTCGCGAGCGCGAGGTCGTTCCAGGCGGCACCGCCGAGCGACCCCATGAGCCAGCCGAAGATCGCCCCGAGCCGGTTGCCGGCGAAGAACATCAGCAGCGCGGTCGCGGCGGCGAGGACGCTCGAGATGGCGTAGCCGACGAGGAGGAGGGTGACGATCGGCACGCGACCGCCGGTGCGCGCCACCGCGTACACGACGAGCACCGTGCCGAGGCCGCCGGCGAAGGCGAGCACCTGGGCCAGGCCGATCCCCCCCCCGGCGGTGCCCGCGCCGAGCGCGAGGGCCGGCACGAGCGCCGGCAGCATGAGTCCGGCCACCGCACCCAGGCTCGCCCCGGCAGCGGTGCCGATGACATACGGGTCGGCCAGCGGATTCCGCAACAGCGCCTGAAACACGACCCCCGCGGTCGCCAGCCCACCACCGACCACGAGCGCCGTCACGGCCCGTGGCAGGCGCAGCTCCCAGACGATCTGCTCCGCCCCGGGCGACCAGGTGACGGGGATCGGCAGGCCGGCGCGGTGCGCCAGGATCGCGGCCGCGTCGAGCGGGCCGGCGATCCCGCTCGTCCCCACCCCGACCGCCACGACGAGGGCCGCGACCACGAGGATCACCCCGCCACCGACGACCAGCGCCGCGCGGGCCAGCGACGGGCCGCCGACGAGGGCGTCGACGCGGGAGGCGCGCGGGAGGGCGGCGGCGCGCATCGGTCAGCCGTCCACGAGGTCCGGATGAATGGCGTGGGCGAGCGCGCGAAGGCCGTCGACGACCCGCGGGCCGGGACGGGTGATGACGAGGTCGTCGGGCATGGGCATCACCCGGTGGGCGGTCACCGCCGCCATCTCGCCCCAGCCCGGCCTGGCGGCCACGGACGCGGCCGTGATGGTGGCGTCGTAGGCGGCGTCCCCGAGCAGGATGACCTGCGGGTCCGTCGCCACGAGGTCCTCGAGAGCGATGCTCGTCGTGGTCGCGTCGCCGGTCACCGGCTCGCCGCCCGCGAGGTCGATCAGCGAGGCGAGGAACGAGTTCGCGCCGGCGGTGTAGATCTGCCCCTCGAAGACGCCGACCTCGTAGAAGACGCGGGGCCGGTCTGCGCTCGCCACGGCGGCGGAGACGGTCGCGACCACGTCCTCGATGCGCCCCACCTCGCGCGCGGCCGCGGGCGCCTCGTCAAGTGCGCGCCCGACGAGGGTGATGTCGTCGCCGATCTCGGCGACCGACTGCGGATAAATGACGAGGACCGTGAGCCCGAGATCGGTGAGCTGGCCGATCACCGCGTCGGGGGTGATGCCGTTCCCGCCCGCGAGGACGAGGTCCGGCTGGGCCGCGACGACCTTCTCGACGTCGACCTGCGCGCCGACCACGACCTTGTCGACGTCGGCGACCTGGGCCGGGTAGTCGTCGAAGTCGGTCACCCCGACGAGCTCGTCGCAGGCGCCGACGGCGCAGGCGATCTCGGTGTTCGACGGCGCGAGGCTGACGATGCGTTGCGGGTCGTGCGCGATGGCGACCGAGCGGCCGGCATCATCGGTCAGCGCGAGCGGGTAGGTCGTTGCCGCCAGCGTGGGCGTCGGGGTGGGCGCAGGAATGCTCGGAAGCGGCGACCCCGCACCAGCAGACGGGGTGCCGGAGCCGGAGCCGCAGGCCGCGAGCAGCAGCGCGACGAGGAGGGGTGGAAGGATGCGCGATGCGCGGAAATCCATGGGTGATGCCGTTCCCTTTCTCTCGAGGGTCGTGACATCGCAACATGGCTGGTCGACCTGGCTCCCGGGGGCGCCACGTGGCGCATCGGTCCGGATACAGTTGCGGGACAGCGCCGGCATCGCACCGGCTTCGCCATTTGCCCGCCGGCCTTTCGGCGGCGGCACCCGTCGCGGTCTTCAGTTGGTGGCCCGATGCTAGCAGACCGATCTCGGCCCGCCGGCGCGGATCAGGCCGAGGTCGCGACCTCCTCGCGGGTGCCGTAGAGCGGCGTCTCGCGAGCGGCCTCGGTGAGCATCGGGTCGAGCATCTTCTGCACGGCGAGCGTGTGGACGCAGCCGCCGGCCGCCTCGAACAGGTGGCAGTCGCAGTGCCAATGATCGTGGTCGAGGGTCACGGTGTGGGAGCCGTTGTCCCCGGCGAAGCTGGCCTCGAACCGCTGGAGCTTCACGCGGTCCGGCTCGTGCGCATAGCGCATCGCCTTCTCGACCTTGCCGATCATGCTCGAATGCACGTCGCTCTCCTCATGTGGGGCGCCGCCTTCGACCGCGGCGCCGGTGGGTACCTGGCGCCTTCAGTCGCTCCTCGTCGCCCGGGCGAGTCGCTCCTTGAGCATCGACAGCAGTGTAACCGGCGTCGGGTCGGTCTGGTAGAGGATGGCGAGGTAGACCGAGACGAGATCGCCATACGCGGTCGCGGTCATCGCCCGCGCGAGCGGTGACGGGCCCTCGGCCCAGACTGTGGTTCGACTCGTGGCGCGCTCCCCGAGGAGCTCGGCCACGACGCGGTAGCGCTCCGCGATCGCCGGCGGCTCCTCCGGATCGCGAACCTCGACCACCGCCAGCGCGTCCGCGAGGTCGCGCGGGTTGTAGCTGCCCTCGATGGCGTTATGGTTCGCCTCCGGCATCGGCTCCCAGGCGGCCCACGCCTTCGCGTTCTCGTTGACCTGGGTCTTCCAGCGGTGCGCCACCGGCGCCATCGGCCCGGCGCCGTAGATCACGGCCACGCGGCCGAAGAGCTGCCAGGCAAGCTGCTTGGCCGGGTTCGCATCAGTCTCGACCGATGGCCCCATCCGCTCGAGCAGGGCTTCGAGCGCCTCGACCGCGGGCCCGAACGGATCCGGCTCGGTCAGCAGGCCGGTCCGCACGAGGAGCTCGTGGGTCAGCCCGACGCCGAAGCCGACGGCGGCACGCGGCTGCCCGGGTGCGCGGTAGAGGAGCAGCGGCTCACCCGCGACCGATGCCGACTGGCCGAGCCGTCCCCCGGTGGTGATGACGGCGAGCGGCGACCCGGCGCGACGGGCGAGCGCAACCGCGGCCAGCGTCTCGGCCGTCTCGCCGCTGTGCGAGGCGGCGATGACGAGGGTCCGCTTGCCGACCCACGGCGGGAGGTCATAGTCACGGTGCAGGACGAGCGGGACCCGCATGCGATCCCCGGCGATGCCGGCGACAAGCTCGGCGCCGATCGCGGAGCCGCCCATCGCGAGCACGACCACGGCGTCGACGTCGCCGAACCGCTCCGGGATCTCCACCGCCGCGGCGACACGGCGCGCCTGCGCCATCTGCCGCGGCAGCTCCCGAACCCGGCCGAGCATGTCGGACGGGTCGATGCGCGCCAGCACGGCCGGGTCGTCGAGGGTGATCGCCTCGTCGAGCTGCGGCAGGGCGTCGGGATCGAGGCCCTCGTCGCCATCGTAGTCCTCCGGGTTGCGGCCCGGCTCGTCCTCGCGGTTCTTGTAGCCGAAGAAGTCGCGTGCGTCCATCACCGCGCTCAGACCGCCGCGGGCGCGTGGGCGATGCGGCGGCCCTCCGCGAGCAGGGCGTCGACGTCCCCCGGCGAGTGCGCCTCGCTGTACACCCGCAGCAGCGCCTCGGTGCCGCTGAAGCGAATGAGGAGCCACGACCCGTCGGTCCGATAGAACTTGAAGCCGTCGTGCGTGTCGAGCTCCTTCCGCTCCCCCACCGCAAGGCCGGCGAGCTCGGTCGGCGCCTCCGACGCGAGCCGCGCGAGCGTATCGGTCTTCACGCGCTCGTAGCCCTCGCGCCTGAACCGGATGTCGATCCGGTTGTAGTAGCTCGGCCCGGCGAGCGCCTGGAGCTCCGCGAGCACCTCCGATGCCTGCCTCCCCTTCGTCAGCCACAGGTCGAGCAGGAAGAGGCCGGACGCCAGGCCGTCCCGCTCCGGGATGTGCAGGCCGAACCCGAACCCGCCCGACTCCTCGCCACCGATGACCGCGTGCGTCTCCGTCATCTTGGGGCCGACGAACTTGAAGCCGACGCCGGTCTCATAGGACTGGGTGCCGTAGATCTCGGCGAGGCGCTTCGCCATCGAGGTCGTGGTGACGGTGTAGACCGCCGGACCGATCTGTCCGCGCACGTCGAGGAGATACCAGTACAGCAGCCCGTAGACCTGGAGCTGGTTGACGAAGATACCCTGCTCGGTGGCCATCCCCACCCGATCCGCGTCGCCGTCGAAGGCGATCCCGATGTCCGCGCCCCAGCGCGGGATCTCGCCGAGCCACTCGTCGATGTTCGGCCGGATGGGCTCGGGGTTGACGCCGCCGAAGTACGGGTTGCGCTCGGTGTGGAGCTCGCGGAGGGTCAGGCGCCCGTCCCCGAGGAGCCGCGTGAACCAGCCCGCGCCGGAGCCGTAGAGCGGCTCGACCAGGACGCGCTTCTGCGCGGCCCGGATGCGCTCGATGTCGACGATGCTCGCGAGCTGGTCGCGGAACCGCGGATACGGGTCGAAGACCTCGATCAGGCCCGCGGCTCGCGCATCCTCGAGCTCGCGGCGTGGCGGGAGCTCGTCCTCGTCATGCCGGTCCATCGTGGCCTCGATGGCGGCGAGCATCTCGGGCGCCGCCGCGCCTCCGGTGTCGGCCTTGACCTTGAAGCCGTTGTCTGTCCACGGGTTGTGGCTGGCGGTGATGACGATCCCCGCCCCGGCACCCAGCTCGCGGGTGAAGTAACTGCCGACCTGGGTCGGCACCGCGTCGGGTGGGGTGAAGGAGTGGATGTCGTGCGCCGCGAGCACCTCGATGCACGCAGCGGCGAAGTGCTCGCTGGCGAATCGGCGGTCATGGCACACCACCACGCCGCGGTCGGCCGCACCGGTCTGCTGGAGGTACTCGGCAACGCCGCGGGCGCAGCGGCGCAC
>JBBQMC010000072.1:0-11803 GCA_038328565.1 Candidatus Limnocylindria bacterium | reverse complement strand
CTACGTCGGCCTCCTCCTTCCGTTCATCGACCTCGCCGGCCACCTCGCCCCGGCCGGCGCGTCGGCGACGACCGCGGTCGGCGGGCTGGGCCTCCGCTCCGGATCCGCGTGGGTCCTGCTCCTGATCCTCGTCGTGTGGGGCTACGACACCGGCGCGTATCTCACCGGCCGCTGGCTCGGGCGGCGCCGCCTCATCGAGCACCTCAGCCCGTCGAAGACGGTCGAGGGCATGGCGGGCGGCCTCGTGCTGGCAACGATCGCCGCGGGCATCGGGACGTGGCTGACCGGCATCGCGGCGTGGCACCCGCTCGTCATCGGTCCGGTCGTCGGGCTCGCCGCCCAGGCGGGGGACCTGGCGGAGTCGATGGTCAAGCGCGCCGCCGGCCGCAAGGACTCCGGCGACCTCGTGCCCGGCCACGGCGGCTTCCTCGACCGCATCGACTCCTTCCTGTTCGCGGCGCCGGTCCTCGTCGGATACGCGCTCCTCGTGGCTGGCCAGTCGGTGTGATCGGGCTCGCGATCCTCGGGTCGACCGGCTCGATCGGGCGCCAGACGCTCGACGTCGTCGCCGCACACCCCGACCGCTTCAGCGTGCGTGGGTTGGCGAGCGGCCACGCGTCGCCGGAGTTCGCCGCCCAGCTCGCCGCACATCCCGCGGCCCGGGCGTGGGCTCCCGACGGGAAGCACCGCATCGACGCCACCCGCTGGATGCGGGATGGCCTGCGCGGCCTCGCGAGCCTGGAGGGGATCGACATCGTCGTCGTGGCGACGACGGGGATGGCCGCGCTGCCGGCCGTGCTGGGCGCCCTCGACGCCGGGCGGCGGGTCGCACTGGCGAACAAGGAGACGCTCGTCACCGGCGGTCACCTGGTGGCGACGGCGCTCGACGGCCTCGGCGGCGATGCGCTCGACTGGCTGCGACCGATCGACAGCGAGCATTCGGCCATCTGGCAGTGCCTGGCGGGCGAATCCCGCGACACCGTGCGGCGCCTCGTGCTCACCGCGAGCGGCGGGCCGTTCCGGGGTCGATCGCCGGCATCGGTCCACGACGTCGAACCGAGCGCGGCGCTCGCGCACCCCACCTGGCGCATGGGACCGAAGATCACCATCGACTCCGCCACGCTCGTCAACAAGGCATTCGAGGTCATCGAGGCGAAATGGCTGTATCGCCTGCCCTACGCTAAGATCGATGCCGTGATCCACCCCGAGAGCGTCGTGCACTCGCTCGTCGAGTTCGTCGATGGCTCGTACAAGGCCCAGCTCGGCCTGCCCGACATGCGCCTCCCGATCCAGCATGCGCTGACGTATCCAGACCGCCTCCCGGCGCCCTCGTCGCATGGTTCGCCCGAGACCTGGGGCCAGCTGACCTTCAGCCCGCTCGCCGCCGGCGACTACCCCGCCTACGACGCCGTGCGCGAGGCTGCCGAGGCGGCTGGCAACCGCGGCGTCATCCTCAATGCCGCCGACGAGGTCGCGGTCGCGGCGTTCCTCGAGGGGCGTCTGCCATTCGGCGAGATCGCCACCGTCATCTCGGACGCCGTCGCTCGCTGGGGGGCTGCCGTGGAGCCGGCGCTGGACGAGATCGTCACGCTCGACCAGGAGGTGCGTGCGGCGCTCACCTCGGAGCTGGCGGCGTAACTGATGGACATCGTCACCACGATCCTCGCCACCCTCCTCCTCATCGTGCTGCTCGTGGTGGTTCATGAGCTCGGCCACTTCATCGTCGCCAAGGTGTCCGGCATCACGGTCCATGAGTTTGGAATCGGCTTCCCGCCCCGCCTCGCCTCCCTCATCTGGCGCGGCACGCGCTACAGCGTGAACGCCATCCCGCTCGGCGGGTTCGTGAAGATGCTCGGCGAGGACAGCGCGGATGGGGACAGCGAGGCAGACCGGCTCCGGCAGCGCGGCCTCTCCGAGGCGGCCGTCGAACGCGAGATGGCCGGCTCCTTCAGCCGCAAGCCGCTCTGGGTTCGTCTCGCCGTCCTGTTCGCCGGGGTGGTGATGAACTTCCTGCTGGCGGTTGGCCTGCTCGCCATCGCAGCCGCGCAGCCGCAGCCCGACCGGGTGGCTCCGATCACCGTGACCGAGGTCCAGGCCGACAGCCCGGCGGCTGGCGCGCTCCAGGTGGGCGACCGGATCGCCGCGGCCGATGGGGTGGCGCCCCAGCGCGCGTCAGACCTCCTGCTCTACATCCAGAGCCACGCGGGCAAGCCCGTGGCGCTCACGATCAGCCGCGGCGGCGACGTGCAGACCATCACCGTCACGCCACGGGTCCTCACCGACGAGCAGCGCAAGGCCGGGATCGGCGCCATCGGCTTCGGGTGGGACTCGCAGATCCGCGATTTCCCGCCGCTCGCAGACCAGCCGGTCAAGGCGCTCGCCATGGGCGTCGACCAGACATGGTCGACCGCGGTCCAGATCCCGGCCGCCCTCGGGCGAACGGTGCTCGGGCTCGTGGGCCTGGCCCCGAACACCGGCGACGCGCGCGGCCCGATCGGGATCGCGCAGATCATCGGCGAGGTCGTGCGCGAGCCGCTCGTCGTCCAGCTCCAGCTCGCCGCGCTGCTCTCGATCAATCTCGCCGTCCTCAACGTCCTGCCGTTCCCGCCGCTCGATGGCGGCCGCATCGCGGTCACCCTGCTCGAGGGCGCGCGCCGGCGCCGCCTTGGCCGCGAACGTGAGGCGCTCATCTACGCCACCGGCTTCGTCATGCTCCTCCTCCTCGTCGTCCTGATCACGATCCAGGACATCCAGCGCCTGCCTGGGAGCTGACGCGCCGAGGACGCCATCGGGCGCCTCATCGACCCTCGCTCGCGCACCCACCGACCCTGCCGGTCGACGGCGGGGTGAGCGCTCGGCTGCTATACTCCAGACCGGTTTCGGGTCCCAGCCGGAAGCCGAATTGATATCGAGTTACGTGGAGACGTGGGTCGGTTCGCCAGCCCACGTTTGTTTTTCGTCCGACGCTGAGCGAGGTGGGGCCGTGAATCGAGATTTCATCGGAGCGCTCCTCCAGCTGAACGCCGAGAAGGGTGTCCCGCAGGAGGTCCTGATCCATACCCTGGAGCAGGCCATCGAGTCGGCATACCGTCGCAATGCGGACGCGCCCGAGAACGTCGTCGTGGTCGTCGACCCCGAGAGCGGCCAGATCAGCGTCTACCGCGAGTACGAGGTGATGGCGACGGCGGAGGAGGTCGAGGACCCCGATCTCCAGATGACCGTCGCGGACGCCCAGAAGCACGACCCGTCCACCGGGGTCGGCGGTAAGGTCCGCATCCCGGAGAACGTCACCCAGGCCCAGTTGGGACGCATCGCCGCGCAGACCGCGGGCCAGGTCTACCGCCAGCGCCTCCGCGAAGCGGAGCGTGACGTCGTCTACCAGCAGTACGCGTCCCGCGAGGGCGAGATCATGACCGGCGTCGTGCACCGCACGACCGACCAGGCCGTGGTGCTCGACATGGGCAAGGGTGTCGAAGCGGTGCTCGCCGTCAGCGAGCAGCTCCCCGGCGAGGCGTATCGGATCGGCCAGCACCTCAAGGCCTACGTACTCGAGGTGCGTCGCACCACGCGCGGCCCGGTCATCGTCGCCAGCCGCACGCACCGTGGCTTCCTCCGTCGCCTCATGGAGATGGAGATCCCCGAGATCTACAACGGCACCGTCGTCATCCGCGGCATCGCCCGCGAGGCGGGCAGTCGCTCGAAGGTGGCGGTCGAGAGCCGCCAGACGGGCGTCGATGCCAAGGGCGCGGCCGTCGGCCAGCGCGGCGCACGGATCCAGGCCATCGTGGCCGAGCTCAACGGCGAGAAGGTCGATGTCGTCCTGTGGGACGAGGACCCGGCCCGCTTCGTCGCCGAGGCGCTCAGCCCGGCCGAGGTGCTGAGCGTTCGTGTCGACGAGGAGCACAAGATCGCCAACGTCGTCGTCCCGGAGCGCCAGCTGAGCCTCGCGATCTGCAAGGAGGGGCAGAACGCACGCCTCGCCGCCAAGCTGACCGGCTGGCGGATCGACATCCGCTCCGACGCGGGCGTCGCCGCCGCCGCAGCGGGCGACGCACCGGAGGACGAGGCGCACGCGGCGGAGGCACCGGCCGATGCCGAAGCGACGACCTGATCACATCCCGATGCGGACCTGTGCGGCCTGCCGCCAGGTGCGCGCCAAGCGGTCACTGACCCGCATCGTGCGCAGCGCGGACGGGTCGGTGGCCATCGACGCGACCGGCAGGCTTGCCGGCCGCGGGACCTACATCTGTGATGCACCAGACTGTCGCGAGCCGACGCGTGCGGCCGAGGCAGTGAACCGGGCGCTCGGTGCCAATCTGGCACCGGGAGCGCTCAGCTTCGAGGAGAACCATGCCGCCACGTAGATACCTTCCGCGTCGAGGACCGCGTCCCGCGCGCCGCCGTCCCGGCCCGCAGACCGGGGCGGCCACCATGGAGGCGCCGGCGCCGCAGCGACCGTCGGGACCGATCGAGCTGCCCAACTCCGTCTCGGTCAAGGACCTCGCCGATGCGCTGTCGGTCAGCCATGCCGACGTCATCAAGGAGCTGATCCGGAACGGGATCTTCGCCACCATCAACCAGACGATCGACTACGACACCGCGTCGCTCGTCGCCGCCGAGCTCGGCTTCGAGACGAGTGAGCGCGGCGTGGCCGAGCGTGCGGCCGCCGAGGAGGCGGCCTCGCATGACCTCGTCGCGCCGGGGAGCGAGGAGGAGAAGTCGACGCGCCCCGCCCTGTGGGACGAGGATGCGGCGGCGGACCTCGAGACCCGTGCGCCGGTGGTGACGATCATGGGCCACGTCGACCACGGCAAGACCAGCCTCCTCGACGCCATCCGCGACACGAAGGTCGCGGCGGGGGAGCGGGGCGGGATCACGCAGCACATCGGCGCGTCCGAGGTCACCCACAACGGGAAGCGGATCGTCTTCCTCGACACCCCGGGTCACGAGGCGTTCACCGCCATGCGCGCCCGGGGCGCGCAAGTGACCGACATCGCGATTATCGTGGTGGCCGCCGACGACGGCGTCATGCCGCAGACCAAGGAGGCGATCGACCACGTCCGCGCCGCCCGCGTGCCGATGATCGTGGCGATCAACAAGGTCGACAAGGCCGACGCACAGCCGGATCGCGTGAAGCAGGAGCTCGCCGACAACAAGGTGCTCATCGAGGAGTACGGCGGCGACGTGATCGCGGTGCCGGTCAGCGCGAAGCAGCGCACCGGCCTCGACGCGCTGATGGAGATGGTGCTCCTCGTCGCGGACCTCCAGGACCTCAAGGCGAACCCGGCCCGCGCGGCGGTCGGCACGATCATCGAGAGCAAGGTCGAGAAGGGCCGCGGCAACGTCGCGACCGTCCTCGTCCAGACTGGCACGCTGAAGATCGGCGACGTCGTGGCTGTGGGCCGCACGTTCGGCCGCGTGCGCGCCCTGAACAACGCTGCCGGCAAGCGCATCAAGACGGCCGAGCCGGCCACGGCGGCCGAGATCATCGGCCTCCAGGATCTGCCGGAGGCGGGCGACATCCTGCGCGTCGTGGCGGACGAGAAGACCGCGCGCGACATGGCCGAGAAGGCGACTTCCGCCGCGGCCGGCGGGGACGGCCGAACCGCCTCGACGCTCGAGGAGATCAGCGCGCAGATCGGCCAGGCGGACGTCAAGGAGCTCCGCGTCGTGCTCAAGACCGACGTCCAGGGCTCGCTCGGCGCCATCCGGCACTCCCTCGAGCGGCTGACGAACGAAGAGGTCCGCATCAACATCATCCGTGAGAGTGCGGGTGACATCAACGAGTCGGACATCAACCTCGCCTCGGCCTCGGATGCGGTCGTGATCGGCTTCAACACGAAGCTCGATCCCGGCGCGACCCGCTCGGTCGATGCGACCGGGGTGGACGTTCGCCTCTACGACGTCATCTACAAGCTGACCGATGACGTGACCCAGGCACTCTCCGGCATGCTCACCCCGAAGCTGGTCGAGCAGGTCGAGGGCCACGCCGAGGTGCGGATGATCATCAAGGCCGGCCGCGCGGGCAACATCGCCGGCTCCTACGTGACCGATGGCCGGATCACCCGCGGCGGGCAGGTTCGCCTCTTCCGTGGCGGCAAGCAGATCGCGGAGACGCGGATCACGTCACTGAAGCGCTTCAAGGACGACGTCCGCGAGGTCGCGACCGGCTTCGAATGCGGCATCGGGCTGGACGTCGATGATCTCGCCGAGGGCGACGTCATCGAATGCTTCCAGATGATCGCCGAGGCGCAGACGCTCTAGCGGAGCCGACGCGGACCGATGAGCCAGCGGACCGATCGGCTCGACAGCCAGATCCAGCGCGAGCTGATGCAGCTCCTGCAGCGCGAGATGAAGGACCCGCGGCTCGGGTTCGCGACTATCACCCGCGTCGAGACCGCGCGTGACCTCAGCCACGCCCGCGTGTTCGTGAGCGTCTACGGCAGCGAGGAGGAGCGCGAGCGCTCGATGGCCGCGCTCCGGGACGCGGCACCGTGGCTGCGCCGCCAGCTCGCCGCACGGCTGACGTTGCGCACCGTCCCGGAGCTCAGCCTGCGCCGCGACGACTCCATCGAGGCGGGGGATCGGGTGCTGAAGCTCCTGCGCGAGATCGAGGACGAGCGGGCGACGCACCCCGACGACCCACCCCCGGCAGCCGAGGATGGGACCTGATGGGCGCCGCCGAGGTCGTCGCCGCATTTCGCGCCGCGGCGCGCGTGTCGACGATCTGCCACGAGAACCCGGACGCTGACACCCTGGGTGCCGCCACCGCGCTCCGCATCGCCGCCGAGCGACTCGGCAAGGAAGCCGAGGTGGTGAGCGCCGACGTGCCGCCACCATTTCTGTCGTTCATGCCGCGCGTGGGCGAGGTGCGCCGCACTCCGCAGCTCGAGCCCGGCCTCGCCCTCGTGGTCGACGGGGCACTCTCCCGCACGGGCGCGGTCGCCCGCGACTGCGGTCCGTGGCTCGAGCGCGCCACCCTGGCGAACATCGACCACCACGTCTCGAACGACGGGGCGGGCGCCATCTCCCTGATCGATGCCGGCGCGGCAGCCACCTGCGAGATGGTCGCGCTGCTCCTGCCGGATCTCGGCGTGGAGATCGACGCCGAGATCGCGACCTGCCTGCTGGCGGGCATCGTGCAGGACACCCACACGTTCGTGCACCCGAACGCGACCCCGCGCACGCTCCGGGTCGCGGCGAGCCTCCTCGAGGCAGGTGGCGACCTGTATCGCATCAACCGGGCGATCTACGCCGACAAGCCGTTCGCCACCGTGGCGCTCTGGGGCCGGATGCTGGCGAGCATCGGCCAGCGGCGCGACGGCGCCATCGTCCACGCCGCCATGACGCTCGCGATGCTCCGCGAGGCCGGCGTCGATGCGACCGCCTCGGAGGGCTTCGTGGATCTGCTCGGCATCACCCGCGACGCGGCGATCAACGTCCTCTTCAAGGAGCAGTCGACGAACCAGGTGCGGATCAGTGTCCGCACCACCGAGCGCGCCGACGCGGTCGCGATCACGGGCGCCTTCGGCGGCGGCGGCCACGCCCGCGCCGCCGGCTGCACGATCGAGGCTCCACTCGCGGAGGCGCAGGCCCGCATGCTCGACGCGTGCGAGCGGGAGCTCGATCGGGCCGATGCTGGGCGTCGTTAACCTCGACAAGCCGGTCGGCGTCACGAGCCATGACATGGTCGCCCTCCTGCGGCGCCTGACCGGGCTGCGACGCATCGGTCACGCCGGGACCCTCGACCCGCTTGCCTCCGGGGTGCTCCCGATCCTGGTGGGGCCGGCGACCCGCTTCAGCGAGGAGCTGACCGGCGGGCGCAAGCGGTACGACGCGGTCGTGCGGCTGGGCATCAGCTCCGCCACCGACGATGCGGAGGGGCCGCTGAGCCCGGGCACCGGCCCCGTCCCGCCGCGACCGGCCATCGAGGCAGCCCTCGCCGCCTTCCGTGGCGAGTTCGCGCAGCGTCCTCCGGCATTCTCGGCGCGCAAGCAGGGTGGCCAGACCGCCCACCGCGCCGCACGCGCGGGCCGGCCGCTCGAGCTGGCGCCGCGCACCGTGACCGTCGAGCGCCTCGAGCTGACCGACCTCGTCCGTGGCGACGGGTGGACCGACGCCTCCCTCGAGCTCCTCTGCGGGCCGGGGACGTATGTGCGCTCCATCGCGCGCGATCTCGGCGCGGCGCTGGGCTGCGGCGGTCACCTGCACGCCCTTCGGCGTCGCGAGGCCGCAGGCCTGCTGGTCGAGGACGGCGTGCGTCCGGAGCAGCTCGAGGACCTGGCGCGGGCGGGGCGTCTGGGCGAGGTTGTGCTGCCCATCGCCGGGCTGCTTCCGCTCCCGCGCCTCACCCTCGCGCCGGAGGCGGCGACGAGGTTCCGCAATGGCTCGTTGCTCGACGTGGCGGATACGGGTGCCGGGCGCCACGTCATCCTCGACGATGCCGGCGGGCTGCTGGGCATCGGCAGCGTCGCTGGGCACCTCCTGCACCCCGAGAAGGTGGTCGCATACGACGCCGCCGCGACGGCTGGATGAGAATGGCCGACACCACGCACCTGCTCCGGGGCGTCGCGCCGATTGGTCCAGCCGCGCTGTGCATGGGCGTGTTCGACGGTGTCCACCTCGGCCACCGGGCACTCGTCGCCGCCACGCGGCGTGCTGGCGACGAGCGCGGGGCATCCGCCGTCGCGCTCCTGTTCGACCCGCCGCCGCTCGAGGTGATCCGGCCCGGCCACCGCATCCCGCGCCTTGCTCCTGTGGGGGAGAATCTGCGCCGCCTGCGCGAGGCGGGGGCGGACGTCGCCACTGCCCTCGATTTCACACCCGAGGTGCGCGACATGCCACCCGACGCGTTCCTCGCCGCCCTCGCCCCGACCATCGAGCTGCGGGCCCTCGTCATGACGCCGGAGAGCGCGTTCGGTCGCGCGCGCGCCGGCACGCCCGAGCTGGTGCGCGGCCACGCCTCGGAGGCGGGCTTCGACCTCGTGCTGCTCGAGCCGTTGACCGGTGACGATGCCGGCCCGGCGTCGTCGACCCGAGCGCGCGAGCGCCTCGCTGCGGGCGACGTGGCCGGCGCCAGCGCGATCCTCGGCCGGCCGCCGTACCTGGCCGGGACGGTCGTCCGTGGCGACGCGCGCGGTCGCGAGCTCGGCTATCCCACCGCGAACCTCGCCTTCGACTACCTGCCGGCGCTGCCGGCGCTCGGGATCTACGCCGGCCGGGCGACGGCGCCCGGAACGCGGCCAGGACACCCGGCCCTCGTGAGCGTGGGCGTGCGCCCCACGTTCAAGGACGCGGCCCCGGTACTGGTCGAGGTGCACCTGCTCGACTTCGACGGCGACCTCTACGACCTGCGCCTCGAGGTCGAGGTGGTCGCGCGCATTCGGGACGAGTTCCGCTTCGCATCGGTCGAATCGCTCGTCGTGCAGATGCATGACGACGAGAGTCAAGCGCGCGCGATCCTCGAGCCCTGAGAGGAGCGGGGATCGGGCACCTCTGGTAAACTTCGACCGTTACGGAAACGAACGTGGAGGAATCTGTGCCGCTCGCCAAGGACGCGAAGAGCGCGATCGTCGATGACTACGCCACGCATGATGGCGATACGGGCTCACCCGAGGTGCAGATCGCGCTGCTCACCGAGCGGATCAAGTCGCTGACGGACCACCTGCGCACCTACCAGAACGACAATCACTCGCGCCGGGGCCTGCTCAAGCTCGTCGGCCAGCGGCGCCGGCTGCTCGCCTACCTCGTCCGCAACGACGTGGACCGGTACCGGGCCGTGATCGGCCGCCTGGGCCTTCGCCGCTAGGACACCCACCCGACCCGGGCCGCTCGCCCGGGTCGCATCACATCCGCGGTCGCGGGCACGCCGACGACCCGCATCGATCACTTTGATCACACCACCCCTCTCGGCTGAGCGCCGTGGAGCGCCGCCCGAACCGAGCGCAACGGACCGCGCACGAGCTGAGCGACCGGCATCGGCCAGAGGCACACCAACTGGAGGCATCACTTGTCAACCAAGGTTGAGGCGCCGATCGGCGACCAGACCTTCTCGCTCGAGGCGGGGAAGCTCGCCGAGCAGGCCGACGGGGCCGTCCTCGTCCGATACGGCGACAGCGTCGTTCTCGCCACTGCGGTCGCCGCCAAGGAGCCGCGCGAGGGCGCCGACTTCTTCCCCCTCACCGTCGACTACGAGGAGCGCATGTATGCCGCGGGGAAGATCCCAGGCGGCTTCATCAAGCGCGAATCGCGCCCATCCGAAGCGGCGATCCTCGCCATGCGTCTCACCGACCGGCCAATCCGGCCGCTCTTCCCGAAGGGGTACTACAACGACGTCCAGGTCGTGCTGACCGTCCTCTCGGCGGACCAGGAGAACGACCCGGACATCCTTGCCCTGAACGGTGCGTCGGCCGCGCTGTCGATCAGCCACATCCCCTTCACGGGACCGGTGGGCGCCGTCCGGGTCGGACGCGTCAACGGCGAGTTCGTCACGAACCCGACCACCTCGCAGCTGGCGGAGAGCGACCTCGACCTCGTCGTGGCCGGCACGCGTGAGGCGGTGATGATGGTCGAGGCGGGCGCGAACATCGTCCCGGAGTCGGTCATGGCCGACGCAATCGCCTATGGCCATGCCGAGGCGCAGAAGAGCATCGACCTGCAGGACAAGCTGGTCGAGGCGGTCGGGAAGCCGAAGCGGCACCCGTTCATCGGTCCGAAGGCGGACAGCGTGGCCAAGATCGGCGAGCGCCTCGCCGGCGGCGAGACCGAGTTCGTGGTGCTCGACCTCGAGACGACCTCGATGAAGCCCGACGCGGGTGCCATCGTTGACGTCGCGGCGCTGCGCGTCCGCGATGGCCAGGTCGTCGATCGCTTCGAGTCGCTCGTCAACCCGGGTCGCTCGATCATCGGGCACCAGATCCATGGCATCTCCGACGCCGACGTCTCGGGCGCCCCGTCAGTCGGCGACGTGATCGGGAAGCTCGTCGAGTTCATCGGCCAGGCACCGGTGGTCGCCCACAACGTCGCCTTCGACCTGCCGTTCATCACCCGCAACCTGCCGGCCGGCACGTCGTGGGAGCCATCCGCGGTGTTCGACACGCTCGAGCTCGCGTACCAGCTCTATCCGGACGCCGGCGGCTACAAGCTCGCCGATCTGGTCCGCTTCGTCTTCGGCCGCGACCACGGTGCCGCCCACCGCGCGATGCCCGACGCCGAGGCGACCGCCGAGTTGTTCATCAACCTCACCGACGGCCTGGCCGATCGCCTGCAGGCGGTGCGCAGCGACATCGCAGACGAGGTCCGGCGCGCGCGCGATCACTACGATCGCAGCGAGCAGGGGGAGCGATTCGACGAGATCAAGCGGCGCCACGGCATCGGTTCGGCCCTCATGGATGTCCTCACGAAGGCCACGGTCCGGGAGACCGTGCTGTCGGAGAACATCCGCATCGACGGCCGCGACACGGCCACCATCCGGCCGATCAACGTGGAGGTCGGCGTCCTGCCGCGCACCCACGGCTCCGGCCTCTTCCAGCGCGGCCAGACCCAGGCGCTCAGCATCGCGACCCTCGGTCCGTCGAGCGATAAGCAGCGCATGGACACGATCTCGCCGGAGACCGAGAAGCGCTACCTCCATCACTACAACATGCCGCCGTACTCGGTGGGCGAGGCGAAGTTCATGCGCGGCCCCGGCCGCCGCGAGATCGGCCACGGGGCGCTCGCGGAGCGCGCGCTGGAGCCGGTCATCCCGTCCGAGGACGAGTTCCCCTACTCGCTCCGTCTCGTGAGCGAGGTGCTGTCATCGAAC
>JBBQMC010000071.1:0-11839 GCA_038328565.1 Candidatus Limnocylindria bacterium | reverse complement strand
GCAGCTGGCGGGCTGGCTGTCCCTCGAAAACGTCATCCTCGTCGCGGTCAGCCTCGCCATCGGCACCGGTCTCGGCCTGCTCATCGCGTGGGTCGTCCTGCCGTTCGTGACCCTGACCCAGGCGGGCAGCCAGCCCCTGCCGGGCCTCGTCATCGCCATACCGTGGGGCCAGGTCCTGCTGCTCGAGGGCGTGGCGCTCGGCGCACTGGCGGTCACGGTTTCCGTGCTGGCCCTCGTGCTGCGGCGGGTGGGCCTCGGCTCGGCGCTGCGGATCGGGGAGGACTGACCCGGATGTCGATCGTCGCCGCCCTGGAACTGTGGATGCGCCGCCTGCGGGTCGATCGCCTTCCGCTGGCCGTCCTGGGGCTCACGGTCCTCGCCACGGCCTTCCTCGCGGCTGCCGGTCCCCTGCTGGCCGTGCGCGCCTCCGCGACGGCGCTGCGCGACGAGCTCGCCCATGCGAGTGACACGCAGCGGAACCTCGTCATCACGACCGCGCAGATCTTCCAATTCGATGGCGGGACCGATCAGCTGGCGCAGGAGACCGATCGCCTCGGCCGCGAGTTCGGGACCGCCCTGCCGCCCGATGTGGCGGGCATCGTGGACGCCGCGCGCGTCGCGTATGACACGGAGCGCTGGCAGCTCGTCATCGACGGGCAGCCGCCCAACCCGGTGCGCCGCACGCTCGTGCTTCATGCCGGACCGATGGTGGCCGATCATCTCCAGCTCGTGGACGGCCGGCTGCCCGGCGCCGGGTCGTTCGACCCACCGCCGCAGGTGCAGGATCCCGCGCACCCGGTCGGTGGCACCGTCCACCTCGAGCTGGCGATGTCACGCGAGACCGCGACCGCGATGGGGATCGAGCTCGGCGACCACCTCGACATGACCGAGCAGCCGCGGTTCGGCTTCAACGTCGGGGCGGAAGGGCCGGAGCCGACGGTGCGCGGCGAGGTGGTCGGCCTCTACGGCGTGCCGGAGCCCAACGACCCGTTCTGGGCGGGCGACCACCGCCTCGTGGCGCCGAACGTCGGCGACGTGAACGTCGACGGCTCGGGGCTCATCAGCACCGACGGGCTCGCGACCCTGTTCGGGTCCTGGCCGCGCCTGCTCACCCTGACCTACACGTACCCGATCGCGCCCGAGCGCGTCGCCGCGGCCTCGCCGAGCCGCCTCGTGACTTCGCTCAACGGCCTGCGGCAGGCGTTCGGCACGCTCGAGGCCGGTACGTTCTTCCCGATCGAGGCACGAACCGGGCTCGCGACGCTCCTCAACGCCTACCTCGCCGGCCAGCGGCAGGCGTTCCTCCTGCTCGCCCTGGTGGGCATCGGCGTCGCCGGCATCGCCGCGGCGGCCATCCTGCTCCTCGCCGTCATGCTCGCCGAACGCCGGCGGCCTGCGCTCGTCATCCAGCGCGAGCGTGGCGCCGGCGTGGTCCAGCTCGTGCTCCCCGCACTCGCCGAGGCCCTCATCCTGAGCCTCCCGTTGGCGCTCGCCGGCTGGCTGCTGGCGACGCGGATCTTTCCCGCCGCCGCGGGTGACCTGCCGCTGCGCATGGCGCTCGGCGTGGCGGGGCTCGCGACCCTGGCGTGCGTTGCGCTGATCGTGCCGCTCGCGGCCGGCGACCTGCGCGGGCTGCTGCGCACCCGGCTCGCCCCCGCGCATCCGACCGCGCGCCGCCTCGTGCTCGACGGCCTCGTGGTGGCACTGGCCGTGATCGGCGTCCTCTTCGTGCGGTCGCGGGGCGTGACCGGCACGGCGAGCAGCTCCGTGCCCACGGCGACCAGCGGTGAGCTCAACCTCTACCTCGCCGCCGTCCCGCTGCTCGCCGGCCTCGCCGCGGGTCTCGTCGTGCTCCGGATCTACCCGTATCCGGTGCGCGGCGTGGCGCGCCTCGCCGGAAGGCTGCGCGGCCTGGTGGCGCCGCTCGCGCTGCGACGCGCCGGGCGGGCGCCCGGGGCGGTGCATGTGCCGCTGGTGGCGCTCCTCGTCGCCGCGGCGCTCGGCGCCTTCGGGGCGACCGTGGCGGCCAGCATCGCGCAGGGGCAGTCCCTCGCGGCGTGGCGCGCGACCGGGGCCGACTACAAGGTGACGAGCCTGACCGAGGGCCTGCCGGCCACCCTCGACCTCGCGACCGTCGACGGCGTGACCGCGGTTGCCGGCATCTGGACCGATCCGGACGTGGCCCTCATCAGCTCGAACGGCGGGGCGCGGCTCATCCTCATCGCCGTCGATCCGGCCGAGATGACCGCCGTCGCCGGCGGGACGCCGGCCGATCCGCGGATGCCGGCCGCCATCGAGGCGCTTCCTGCCGGTGAGCTCGGCACGTCGACCGCGCCGATCCCGGCGCTCATCACGTCGAGCCTCGGCGACTTCCGACACCAGATCGGCCCGGGCGAGGAGTTCGAGCTGTCCGTCCTCGGGTCGCGCCTCGCGTTCTCCGGCGTGGCGGATCGGGCGACGTTCCCCGGCGTACCGGCCGGTGACCGCTTCGTCGTGGTGGCGCGGGACCTGCTCGCCCGCGCCGCCGGCCTGCCCGACCTGCGCGCCGTCAGCCTCATGGTCCGCGGTCGCGATGGCCTCGCGACCGAGATCCGGGATCGCGTCATGGGGACGGGCGCGGCCGCGACCGTTGCCGCGCGCGGCGAAGTGCTGGACGCGCTCCGCGACGCCCCGCTCGTGACGACCGTGACCGTCGGCTTCCTCCTCTCGCTCGCCGTGGCCGCCGCCTACGTGACCCTGACCCTCATCGTCGGCCTCCTCCTCGCCGCGGCGGCGCGATCGCGTGACGTCGCGTACCTGCGCACCATGGGCCTGTCCGCGGGGCAGACGCTGCGGATGGCGATCCTGGAGCAGGTGCCGCCGATCGTGGTGGCGGTCGCCGCCGGCGCGGGCCTCGGGCTGGCCATCGTGGCCCTGATCGGCCGTGGCCTCGACCTGGGGGCGTTTGCGGGCGCCGACATCTCCGCCGACCTGACGATCGACTGGCTGCTGCTCGGCATCGCCGGGGCCTGGCTCGTCGTCGTCTCGGCCATCGGGGTGGGCATCGGTGCGCTCGCGGCGCGGCGGGTGGATCCGGCGCGTGCGCTGCGGATCGGCGAGTGAGCGGCGATGATGCATCGGTCCATGGAGGTCCAGCGGTGAGCGACGGCATCGACGAGATCGTCGACCTTCCGGCCGGCAGCGGCGCGCCGATAAACGGGTCCGGCGGCCCCTCGCCATGGGCGGTGCGGCCGACCGCCACCCGCCGACCATCGTTCGGGGCGGGCGCCGCCATCGTGTGCGACAACCTGGTGAAGATCTACAAGGTCGCCGAGCTCGAGGTGGTCGCGCTCCAGGGCCTCGACCTGCTCGTCGACCCCGGCGAGTTCATCGCCCTGGTCGGTGCGTCGGGGAGCGGCAAGAGCACCCTGCTCAACGTCCTCGCCGGCCTCGACACCCCGTCCGCCGGGCGCGCCGTCGTCGCCGACCACGATCTCGGCGCCATGAAGGTCGCGGAGCGCACCCGCTACCGGCGTCGCGTGATCGGCTTCGTGCGGCAGCAGACGGCCGCCAACCTGCTCCCCTACCTCACCGCGCGCGAGAACGTCGAGATGCCGATGCTGCTCGACGGCGTGGCGCGCGGCACCCGCCGCCAGCGAGCGACCGCCCTGCTCGAGCGCGTCGGACTCGGGGACCGCGCCGACCACCGGCCGGATCGCCTCTCCGGCGGCGAGCAGCAGCGCGTCAGCGTGGCGGTGGCGCTCGCCAACACGCCGCCGGTCCTCCTTGCCGACGAGCCGACTGGCGAGCTCGACACCACGACGAGCCGGGAGGTCTTCAGCGTCCTGCGCTCGATCAACGAGGAGCTGAAGGTGACGATCGTGGTCGTGACGCACGACCCGCTCGTGGCCGAGCACGTGCGGCGCACGGTGGCGATCCGGGACGGGCGCACCTCCACCGAGACGCTGCGCCGCGCCGCCGAGGGCGTCGCCGGCGAAGAGGGCGAGATCATCGCCGAGGAGTACGCGGTGCTCGACCGCGCCGGGCGGCTCCAGCTGCCGCGGGAACACGTCGAGGCGCTCGGCCTCGCCAAGCGGGTGCGGTTGACCCTGGAGGCTGACCACATCGGCGTGTGGCCCGACGGCCGGCAGACGGAGGAGGACCGATGAGCGCCCTGCGCGACTCCGCCGACCAGCCGCTCCTCGCGGTCGCCGGCCTGGTCCGCGACTTCCCGATGGGGGCCGGCACGGTCCACGCGCTCCGCGGCATCGACCTCGTCGTGCCGCGCGGCCAGCTCGTGGCGGTCATTGGCCGCTCCGGCTCCGGCAAGACGACCCTCCTCAACCTGCTCGGCGGCCTCGATCGACCGACCGCCGGCAGCGTCCGCTTCGACGGGGTCGAGCTCGCGCACCTGGGTGAGGGGGCGCTCGTCCAGCTCCGGCGGCGCCGGATCGGCTTCGTCTTCCAGGCCTTCGGCCTGCTGCCGATCCTGTCTGCCGCGGAGAACGTCGAGGTGCCGATGCGCCTCCTGCGCACCGACCCGATCGAGCGCGCGGAGCGGGTGCGGACGCTCCTCGACCTCGTCGGCCTCGGCGAGCGGATCCATCATCGGCCCCACGAGCTGTCCGGTGGCGAGCAGCAGCGCGTCGCACTCGCGAGAGCGCTCGCCAACCGGCCCGAGCTGCTCGTCGCGGACGAGCCGACGGGTCACCTCGACTCGCAGACCGGCCGCTCGATCATGCGGCTCATCCAGTCGCTCGTGCGTCACGAGGGCGCGACCGCGATCGTGGCGACCCACGACCCGGTGCTGGTGGACGTGGCCGATCGGGTGATCGAGCTCTCCGACGGGCAGGTCCTCGGCGACCACACCCCCGTCCGAGCCCGCTGATCGCGCTGCGTCAGCCCTCGTCGGACGGGGCGAGCCGCACCCGCCGGAACGCGCGGTAGACGAGGACGTCGTAGACGATCTTCAGCGCGCCGGCGACGAAGAACGGCAGCCCGATGGCCACGCTCATCGCCGCCGAGGCGAGAGCGGGGCCGGCCGGACGGACGAGGTGCCGGGCGGCGTTCGTGTAGGCCGCCGCAGCAGTGCGCTCCGCCGGGTCGACGAGGGCGGCCACGTATGCCTGGCGCGCCGGCACGTCCATCTGCGAGAGGACCGAACGCGCGAGCAGCAGGAGGACCGCGAGCCAGAGCGTCGGCGCGAGCGGGACGAGGGCGAGCAGCACGTTCGAGGGCAGGTGCGTGAAGACCATCGTGTTGAGCAGGCCGATGCGCTCGGCGAGCCAGCCGGCAGCGATGGATGAGCCGGCCTGGAGCAGCCCGACGCCGAAGAAGACGAGGCCCATGACGTCGGCAGTGGCGCCGAAGCGGCGCCCGAACCAGAAGACGATGAACGACTGGACGATGAACCCGCCGGCGAAGGCGTCGATCGCGAACAGCCCGGCCAGCCGGCGCACCGCGGCCCGGGAGCGGTCGAGCCCGAGCCGCACGCCGGCGCGAGCCTCGGCATCGACCTCGACATGGGCGCTCAGCCCGCGCGCGACGAGCGCGCAGGCCACGGCGCCGATCGGCAGGAGGAGCAGCCAGCGCTGGTCGGGTGGCAGGCCGGGCAGGACGGCACGCAGCGCGTTCGGGCCGCCCGCGGCGAGGGCACCGGCCGCTCCAGCCAGGTACGCGACCGCGTTGTAGCGGCCGTAGACGCGCGCCCGCTCGGCGGACGGGGTGGCGGCGAGCATCGCCTGCTCGACGCTGGTGATCGGTCCGGACTCGTTCGGATCGGTCGACATCGTGCCGGTCAGGGCCACGAGCGCGAGGAACGGGACGAAGCCGGTCAGCGCGAACACGGTGCCGGCGACGCCCATGACGAGCAGCAACCCGACGTAGACGCGCCGGCGCCCGATTCGCTCACCCCAGCGCCCCACCGCCAGCGAGGTGATCGCCATGCCGAGCAGCATGGCGGTGAACACGAGGCCGACCTCGCCATCGGTCAGGCCGGTCGCGGCGAGCGAGGCACCGATGAGGATGCTGCCGAAGCCGTAGATGAAGGCGCGGATGGCCTGGACGGAGAAGATCCGTCGCACGTCCGACACGCGGGCGCCTAGCCGAGCGCGAAGGTGGCGCGAATGCGACGCGTGACGGTGAGGTCGCCCGTCGCGACCTCGGTCTGGACGGCATCGGCCGCCATCGCCATCCGCATCTTCGGCATCGGCGGGCCGCCGAAGTCCGGCTCCTCCTCGATCCGCAGCACCTCGCCGACCTTCGCCCCCGCTGCGGTGGCGACCACCTCGGCCTTGGCGCGCGCCGCGACGACCGCGTTCCGCAGCGCCTCGTGCTCGGCCGCGCTCGCGTCGGCGGCGCTCATCTGCGCACCCTGCACCTCGTTCGCACCGGCGGCGACGACCCCGTCGAGGATCGCGGCCAGCAGGTCGAGGTCACGGACCCGGATGGTGACCTGGCGCGCCACCCGGTAGCCGGTGAGGCGCTGGCCGTGGCGGTAGTCGTACTCGGGCTGGATCTGGAGGTCCGGGGCGTTGAGGTCGGGCTTCGCGATGCCGGCCGTGCGGGCGAAGGCGAGCACCGCGGACGCCCGCGTGTTGACGTCGTCCCGCGTCGGGGCGAGCTCCTTGCCGCTCAGGCTCACCGTCAGCGAGACGAGCGCGAGGTCCGGACTGACCGATGCCTCCCCGTCGGCAACGACGCTGATCCCGCGCGTCACCCCCGGCTCCGTCATTCGACCGCCTCGAAGACGGCCGCGATGCCCTGGCCGACGCCGATGCACATCGTCGCCAGCCCGTGCCGCGCGCCGCGCCGCCGCATCTCGTGGAGCAGCGTCGCCGTCAGCCGCGCGCCCGACGCGCCCAGCGGATGGCCGATCGCGATCGCGCCGCCGTTGACGTTCACCTTCGCCGGGTCGAGGCCGAGCTCGCGCATGCACGGGATCGCCTGTGCGGCGAACGCCTCGTTCAGCTCGACCAGGTCGAGATCCTCGACGGTGAGGCCGGCGCGCCGGAGCGCGAGCCGCGAGGCCGGAATCGGGCCGAGGCCCATCGTGGCCGGGTCCACGCCGGCGACGGCGCTGGCCACGAGCCGCGCCAGGGGACGGAGCCCGAGCTCGCGGGCACGTGCCTCGCTCGTGACGAGCAGCGCCGCGGCGCCGTCGTTGATGCCGCTGCTGTTGCCCGCCGTCACGCTCCCCGTCGCATCGCGCTTGAATGCCGGCTTCAGGCGCGCCAGCTCGTCGGCGGTCGTCTCCGGACGCGGGTGCTCGTCGACGCTGACCGTCACCGTCTCGCCGCGCTTGACGCCCGGCGCCTCGATCGCCACGATCTCGCCGGCGAAGCGGCCGGCGTCCTGGGCCGCCTTCCAGCGGCGCTGCGATTCGAGCGCGAAGGCGTCCTGCTCCTCCCGGCTCACCCCGCGCTGCTCCACGACGTTCTCGGCCGTCTCGCCCATGCTGTAGGGGTAGTGCGCCTCGGCGAGGCGCGGGTTGGTGAAGCGCCAGCCGAGCGTCGTGTCGAAGAGCGTCTGCTCGCCCCGCGGGAACGCGGCGGACGGCTTCGCCATCACGAACGGCGCGCGGGTCATCGACTCCACGCCGCCGGCGACGAACGTCGAGCCATCGCCGTAGGCGATCGCGTGTGCCGCGCTCACGACGGCCTGGAGGCCGCTGCCGCAGAGCCGATTCAACGTCTGGCCAGGGACGCTCACCGGCAGGCCGGCGAGCAGGGCGGCCAGGCGACCCACGTTCCGGTTGTCCTCGCCCGCCTGGTTCGCCGCGCCGAGGATCACGTCGTCGATCGCCGCCGGGTCGATGCCGGTGCGATCGACGAGGCAGCGGATGACGTGGGCGGCCATGTCGTCGGGACGGACGCCGGCCAGGGCGCCGCCGTAGCGGCCGAACGGCGTGCGCCGCCCGTCGACGATGACCGGGGTGCGGGCGGGATGGGTGGCTGGCATGCCGCGCGATGCTAGCACCGGCGCGCTGCGGGTAGCATCGGCATCGCATGACCGATCGCCCGGCCCCCTCGCTGCCGATCCCCGGCGCCGCGCGAAGCTGGTGGGTGCGGGAGGCCCTCGCCGCCGAGGGCGACCCAGGCCCGCTCGCACCGCTGCACGAGCACCTGACCGCGGACGTCGCGATCGTCGGCGGCGGCTACACCGGGCTGTGGACGGCGTGGTTCCTCATGGAGCGCAACCCGGGCATACGGGTCGTCCTGCTCGAGCAGGACATCTGCGGCGGCGGGCCGAGCGGGCGGAACGGCGGCTTCCTCCACGGCTGGTGGGAGGACGTGCCGATTCTCGCCCAGCGGTACGGCGACGAGGCGGCGGTGGCGATCGGGCGTGCCGCTGACGAGGTCGTCGACGGGATCGGCGCGTGGTGCGCGGCGCACGGCGTCGATGCGTGGTACCTCAAGCGCGGCTACCTCCGCGTCAACGCGTTTCCGGGCCGCCCGAATGACTGGGAGTCGACCGTGACGGAGCTGGCGCGGCTCGGGCTGACGGACGAGCTTGTGCCGGTTCCCGCGGACGAGGTCCAGCGCGTCTGCGCCTCGCCGGCGTTCGGCGACGCGCTTCTCATGCCAAGCGCGGCATCGGTCCAGCCGGCGCGGCTCGCGCGCGGGCTGCGGCGGGTGCTGCTCGAGCGGGGCGTGCAGATCGTCGAAGGGACGCGGGCGCGGCGGGTCAACGGTCGCAGGCCGCTCCGGGTCACCACGGACGAAGGCAGCATCACGGCCGACCACGTCGTGCTGGCGATCAATGCCTGGGCGGCAGGCTGGCCTGGCTTCCGCACCCGCGTCCTCGCCTGGGGCAGTGACATCGTCCTCACTGAACCGATCCCCGACCGCCTCGCCGAGCTGGGCTGGACCGGTGGCGAGCTGCTCAGCGACTCGCGCTTCACGATCAGCTACTTCCGAACCACCGCCGACGGGAGGATCGCGTTCGGCGCAGGGGTGGGAAGCGCGGGCTTCGGCGGTCGCATCGGTCAGTCGTTCACGCACGACCGGCGTGCCATCGCGCGGGTGGTAGCGAACCTCGATCACCTGCTGCCCACGCTCCGCGACGTGCGCCTGACCGATGCCTGGGGCGGCCCGATCGACATCACCGGCGAGCGCTTCCCCGAGGTGGGGTCCACGCATGGCGGTCGGCTCCACTTCGCCCACGGCTTCGCCGGCAATGGCGTCGGACCGTCCCGCCTGGCCGGCCGCATCCTCGCGGCGCTGGCCGGCGGTCACGACGACCCTGCCCGCCACCTCGCCTTCGTGGGGCGACGGCAGCCGTTCCTGCCCCCGGAGCCGATTCGCTACCTCGGCGCGCGGATCGTTCGCGAGGCGCTCATCCGCGAGGACGACGCGCGGGATGCCGGTCGGCGTCCGTCGTCCCTGGTGCGCGCCCTCGCGCGTCTCCCGCGCCTGCTCGGCTACCAGCTCGGCCACTGACCACCGAGCGCCGCACTCAGCGGCTGTAGTCGTGCGCCGCGTCGATCTTCGCGAGCTCGTTGACGCGCCGCAGCCGCCAGCCGAGCCCGATGAGGAAGATCCCGAACACGAACGCGAACGCGCCGATGAGCCACAGGATGCTCAGCGCCCCGGCGGCCGGGAAGAAGAACATCCCGATCCCCACGAGGACGGAGAGGAGCCCCGCCAGGCCAAGCCACAGCTCACCGCGGATCCGCTCGCGCAGACGGACCGCCGCGACGATCTCGATCACGCCGGTGACGATCGCCCACGCCGCGATGAGCAGGACGAGGATGGTGGCGGCGTACACCGGGAAGAACAGCGCGACGACCGCCGCCGCCACGCCGGCAAGGCCCTCGAGGATGGCGAGCCACCAGTTGCGGTCGCTCGCGCGGGTCTGGAAGCCGGCGACGAGGAGCGCGACGCCGTCGATGAGCGCCCACGCGGCGAAGAGGCCGACGAGGACCGCGATTCCCATCCCGGGCGACACGAAGACGAGCATCCCGAACGCGATCGCGAGCAGGCCGCGCAGGATGAAGGTCCACCACCATCGGGCCAGCTCGACCGTGGCCCGCATGTGCATCGCCATGCCGTCCGTGCGCCTCGTGCGAATGGGTGTCGGGCGGATGCTACTCCGCGGCGGCGGGAGGGCTAGTGGGCGGCCTGCGGATGCGTGGCGGTGACCGCCTCGAGCAGGCGTCGCGAGCTGGCGGCCACCTCGGTGACCGCGGCGGTGAAGGCGGCCTCGTTGACCGCCGAAGGCTTGCGGTAGCCACTCACCTTGCGGACGAACTGGAGGGCGGCGGCGGTGATCTCGTCGTCGGTGGCCGGCACGGCGCCGGTGCGGAGCGTGTGAATCGATCGGCACATGCGCCACAGGGTAGCGCGTCGGCTCAGACCTCGGCGAGCAGCTCCTCGAGCGAGTCGATCACCCGGTCCGCGGCCGACACGTCGCCCTCGGCGAACTGCGGCACCGCGATGCACGCCAGGCCGGCGGCCTTGGCGGCCGCGATGCCGGCCGTCGAGTCCTCGAGCGCCAGCGCATCGGTCGGCTCGACGCCGAGGCGGCGGCATGCCTCGAGGTAGATGTCCGGGGCGGGCTTTGCCTGCACCACGTCATCCGAGGTGACGATCGCGTCGAACGCGTCGCTGAGTCCGGCGGTGCGGAGCGCCGCGTCGACGAGCCGGCGCGAGGAGTTCGAGGCGAGGCCGAGCGGCAGCCGCCCGCGCAGCCGATCGACGAGCTCGACGGCGCCCGGACGTCCGTCGACCTGGCGCTCCAGCATGCCGTGCATGAGGTCGACCATCTCGTCCACGAGCGCGACGCCCTCCCCGGCAGGCCGTCCCAGGCGGCGCGCGAAGTAGACCGCGGTGGCGTCATAGCTCGTGCCCATGACGGCCATCTTGTCGTCCCACGTGAACTCGCCCCCATGCCGGCGGAAGAGCTCGACCTCGGCGCTGTGCCAGAGCAGCTCGGTGTCGAGCAGGAGGCCATCCATGTCGAAGATGACCGCCCGGTACCGATGCCGGAGCCGCTCCCCCACTCAGTGCTCCGCGAAGAACGAGCCGCCGTGCTCGGCCAGCGAGCGCAGGAGCGGCGTGACCCGGTAGCGGCCATCCGGTACGGCGGCGTGGAGCGCATCCAGCGTCCCGACCACGCTGGCGAGGCCGAGCCGCTCGCCCCACGCCAGCGGGCCATGCGGGTAGTTCGTGCCGAGCCGCATTGCAGTGTCGATCGCGTCGGGCGTGGCGACGCCCTCGGCGACCGCGGAGGCAGCCTCGTTGACGATGGCAGCCAGGATGCGCGCCTCGATCGCGCCGGCTTCGAGCGCGGACAGGCCCGCCGGCGGCGCCGCGAGCCCGCTCCACGGGCGTGGCTCCGCACCCTCGGGATGGTCGTAGAAGCCGCCGCCCGACTTGCGCCCGAGGCGACCGGCGTCGACGAGCATCCGCTGCAGCGGGTGCGGCCGGTAGCGTGGATCGCCGAACGAGGACTCCCAGATGCTCGTGCTGACGGCGAGGTTCACGTCGGCGCCGATGGCGTCGATGAGCTCGAACGGCCCCATCCGGAACCCGGCGGCGCGCATCGCCGCGTCGACGGTGGCCACGTCCGCCTGTCCGTCACCCACGATCCGCAGCGCCTCGAGGTAGAAGGGCCGCGCCACGCGGTTCACGATGAACCCCGGCGTGTCGCGGACGACGACCGGCGTCTTGCCGAGCCGGCCGGCGAGGGCGACGAGCGCCTCGGTCACGGCCGGATCGGTCCTCGGTCCGGCGATCACCTCGACGAGCGGCAACAGCGGCACGGGGTTGAAGAAATGGAGCCCCGCCACGCGCTCCGGATGCGCCGTGGCGCCGGCGATCCGTGCCACCGACAGCGAGCTCGTGTTCGTGACCAGCAC
>JBBQMC010000070.1:0-11851 GCA_038328565.1 Candidatus Limnocylindria bacterium | reverse complement strand
AGCTCGTGGTGAGCACCGGTCCGCTCATCTTTGGCCGCAAGGTCATGCTGCCCGCCGGGGTCATCTCGAGCATCGATCCGAACCAGCACAAGGTGCGGGTCCACCTCACCAAGGACGTGATCAAGGACGCCCCGGAGCTCGACGACGATCGGTCCGGCGACCCCGCCTACCGGGACGAGCTCGGCCGCTACTACGAGCAGACGCGCCCGAGTGGCCGCCGCCTCTAGGAGGTCCGCGTCCCACGACCGCCGTCCCATCCCGGGCGGCGGTCGTTTCATGTTCCGGGCGGCGTCCGGTGTCGGTGGAGCAGCTCGAGCCCGGCAGCGGATGCGATGGCCGCGCCACCGAAGACGAGGAGGCTGATCACCCGCACCCCGCTCGGGCTGATGAGGTTCGGCGCCAAGCGCCTGGAACGCAAGGACCGATCCGACCGCGCCGACGACGGACAGGATGAGGCCCACCGCGAAGGCCCAGACCTCCCGCTCGCGCATACCGTCGATCACCTCCGCCGCCAGGAAGCCAAACGCCACGAGGCACAGCGCGAAGCCGGCCGTCGCGACGAGTGGACCGATGTCGGTCATGCCGGCGAGCCCCATGAGCACCGGCACGGCGAGCAGCGACAGGCCGCCGCGGCGCCACGCCCTGGCGTAGCCGCGGAAGACGACGACGGGCAACGCCACGAGCAGGTCCGGCACGGGCTCCACGCGGTTCGCGACCGCCTCCTCTCGTTGTACCGTGGGCTGATGCCCGACCCCCTCCTCGACACCCTGAACGACGAGCAGCGCGAGGCCGTCACGCTCACGACCGGCCCGCTCGTCATCCTCGCCGGCGCGGGCACCGGCAAGACGCGCGTCATCAGCCACCGCGCGGCACACGCGGCGCACACGAAGGCGGCCGACCCGAAGCGGATGCTGATCGTGACCTTCACCGAGAAGGCGGCCAGCGAGATGCGCGCCCGCCTCACCGCGCTCGGGCTGAGGAACGTCCAGGCGGCCACGTTCCACGCCGCGGCACTTCGCCAGCTCGCGCACTTCTGGCCGCAGGTGCACGGCGAGCCGCTGCCGCGCGTCCTCGACTCGAAGATGCCGCTCGTCGCGCCGCTCGCCCGCTCCCTGCCCGGCGGCTACGCCTTCACGCCCGCCAAGGACCTGACCGATGAGATCGAGTGGGCGAAGAACCGGCGCATCGGACCATCCGCCTACGTCGCCGAGGCCGCGAATGCCGGCCGCCAGCCGCCTGTCCCGCCGGACCTGTTCGCGAGCCTCTACCGCCGCTACGAGCAGGCGAAGCTGCGCGCGGGACGGATCGATTTCGAGGACATGCTGACCCGGGCGGTCGAGCTGTACGAGGCGGACGCGGACGCCATCGGCCTAGTGCGCACCCGCTACGCCTGGTTCAGCGTGGACGAGTACCAGGACACGAACCCGCTCCAGGATGCGCTGCTGCGGCTGTGGGTCGGCGACCGCCGTGACCTGTGCGTCGTCGGCGACCCGGACCAGACGATCTACACCTTTACCGGCGCGAGCGCCGACTACCTGACCGACTTCGGCAGCCGCTGGCAGGAAGCGCGGACCGTGCGCCTGACGACGAACTACCGCAGCACGCCGCAGGTGCTCATCCTCGCCAACCGGCTCATCGCCGGGAAGAGCCTCACCTCGGTGGCGGGCGACGGCCCCGAGCCGGAGATCGCCGCCCACCGCAGCGGGGAGGCGGAGCTGGCCGCGATCGTGACCGCCATCCGGCGCCTCGTGAGCGACGGCGTGGCGGCGCCCGAGATCGCGATCCTCGTCCGCACGAACGCCCAGCTCGTGCCGGTGGAGGCGGCGCTCACCCGCGCCGGGCTGCCGTTCACGGTGCGCGGCACGCGCTTCCACGCCCGCCCGGAGGTTCGCGCGGCGCGCCTTGCCCTCCGTCGGACCGATGCGAGCGGCGGCTCATTGACCGATGTCATCGCCGCGCGCTGGCGAAGCGAGCTCGGCGTCGACGTCGAGACGGAGGCGGAGCCGAGCGCCGGGGCCGAGGCGCGGGAGCGACATGCCTCGCTGCTCACCCTGTTCGCGATCGCCCGGGAGCTCGAGTTCAGCAACGCCTCCGCGTCGGTTGCCACCTTCCTCGGCGAGCTCGACCGGCGCGACGCTGCGGAAGAGGCGGCCGCCGCCAGCGGCTCCGGGGTCACGCTGTCGACCCTCCACCGCGCCAAGGGCCTGGAGTGGGACGCTGTCTTCCTGCCCATGCTCGAGGAGGGCGGGCTGCCCATCCGCCAGGCGCTCGACGACCCCGCCGCCCTGGCCGAGGAGCGACGCCTGCTCTATGTCGGCATCACGCGGGCTCGAACGCACCTCGCCCTGTCGTGGGCGGCGACGCGGGTGAATGCCAAGGGCCGGCCGACGCCCGCCAAGCCGTCGCGCTTCCTCTCGCAGCTCCGTCCCGGCGGCGCGGCGGCGCAGGTGCGCGCGGCACCCATGGCGCAGCCTCCCGCACGTTCGTTCGCTGCCGGCGACCGCGTCAGCCACGCGCGCCATGGACCGGGCACGGTGAGCGGTGGGACGCGCAGCAGCGTCAGCGTCCGCTTCGACAACGGCGTGACCGGCAACATCTCGCCGTCGTCGCTCGACCTGGTGGGCGAGGCACCGATGGAGCCGGAGGCGCAGGCGCTCCTCGACTCGCTCACCGCCTGGCGCCTCGACCGCTCGCGGGCGGATGGCGTTCCCGCCTACGTCGTCGCCGACAACAAGACCCTCGCCGCCATCGCCGTCGCGCGGCCGCGCTCCGAGGGAGAGCTGCTCGCCGTGCCGGGAATCGGGCCGGCGAAGCTCGACCGCTACGGGGCGGAGCTGCTGCGGATCGTCAGCCCCGAGGAGTGACCAGCACGCCCGAGGCCGAGGTTGCTCAGAGGTTGCTCAAAGGAGCCTTGCGACGGCGTGCGGCGGGCTCATCGGTCCCGAATGGGCGTTCCGTCGTCAATCGGTCACCTGAGGTCCGCCAATCGACGCTGGAAGCGGCGGCGGGTCGTCATACGGCCCGTCTGAGCAACATCACGGACGTCCTGGCTTGACGGGCCGCTGCGACGCTGGCGTTCGGGATCGCGATGCTCGCCATCGCGGTCGTGAACTTCCGGCGTCGGGACTGACCGGGGACCGATGAGTTCGGGCGGCGGCATCGGTCAAGACCGATGCACGACACGTACGGGAGCTCCGACATGACCAGGGTGGTTGCCTCCATCACGACGTCGCTCGACGGCTACATCACCGGACCGTACGATGGCCCGGACAAGGGGCTCGGCGAGGGCGGCGAGCGGCTGCACTACTGGGTCTTCGGCGGCCCGTGGACCTACGCCGACCATGAGTTCGGCGAGGCGACCGGTGCCGACAAGGAGTTCCTCGATGCCCGGATGGCGCAGCTCGGGGCGGTGATCGGCGGGCGCGGCACGTACGAGGCGGCGGACGCGTGGGGCGGCCACAACCCGTGGGAGGTGCCGTTCTTCGTCGTCACCCATCGGCCCCAGGAGGAGCCGTCGGAAGGCGGCTTCACGTTCGTCGGCGACCTCGACGAGGCGCTCGCCCGCGCCCGCGACGCGGCCGGCGAGCGTGACGTGAGCCTCATGGGCGGCGCCGACGTCATCCGGCAGGCACTCAGCGCCGGCAAGGTGGACGAGCTGTGGATCTCGATCGCGCCGATCACTCTTGGCGCCGGGAAGCGGCTGTTCGACGGCTTCGGGCAGCAGGTCGAGCTGGAGCACATCGGCGTGCTCCAGTCGCCGTTCGCCACGCACGTTGGGTATCGCGTCGTCCGGTAGCTGAGCGGCCGGCCGTCTCCGGCAGGGTTCGTGCAGCATCGGTCCGCATGGATACCGATACGAACAAGGCCCTCGTCCGCCGTTTCGTGGACGAGATCTTCGTGAAGGGCAACGCGGATGCCGTGGACGAGCTCATGGCGCCCGACTTCACCTCCCACACGTGGCCCTCGACCGGTGACGGGCGGGCCGATCTCAAGGCCGCCATCGGGCGGATCAAGCAGGGCCTGTCGGACATCGAGTTCAGCGTCGACGACCTGATCGCCGAGGGCGACGAGGTCGCGGCCCGCCTCACCGCCAGCGCCACGCAGACGGGCGAGATGATGGGCATGCCTGCCAGCGGCAAGCGCTACACGATCGGCGAGGTCCACATCTTCCGCGTCCGCGACGGGAAGATGGTCGAGCACTGGCACTACTACGACGCGCTCGGCCAGATGAAGCAGCTCGGGGCGATGCCCTCCAACTAGCGCCGCCGTATATACCGATATACCGATATACCGATATACCGATGCCGATCGCGCCCTGCTTATAGGCCGTCGTGGAGCCCGCGGCTGGCCAGCAGCTCGCTGCGGTCGAAGGCGTAGCCGACCATCCAGCTCGGGTGGCATCGGAAGACTGACCGGGCGAGGAACGCGGCTGACCGGCATGCGAGCGGTCTTGCGGCTGCGGTCACTAACGGCCACTCGGTTGCGTTCTTTGCAACCACGGTAGCGATTGGCGGGCAAGTAGCACCGGAGCCTCGCCGTTGCTTGCACCCGCCGCAAGAAGCGCAATTGACTCGCCGTTAGCTACGGCCGCTGCAAATCGCCCGGCAGGCGGGTGCACAATCGGGCCTGCCGCGCATTCGCCAAGGAGCCTTCCAGACCGATGTCCTCCGAGCGCCCCGCCACTCCGCCCATGCCCGCTGGCGACGTCACGCCGATCACCGAGCTGACCGACCCGCGCGTGATCACCATCCTGAGCACGGAGCACTGGAGCCTCCTGTCGGCGAGGGGCCTGGCCTACAGCGAGGCCTTCGTGCGCGGCGGGATGTTCCTCACGTTCCTCTCGATGTCGTTCGTCGCGCTCGCGCTGCTCGCCCAGGCGATGGCCTTCGGCGACCAGTTCCTCACCGTCGCCGCGATCCTGCTGGCGTTCGACTTCGTGATCGGGGTGACGACCTACGGGCGCATCAGCGGCGCGAACGTGGACGACCTGCGCGCGATGCACGGCATGGCCCGGATCCGGCATGCGTACACCCAGGTGGCACCGATCGTGACGCCCTACTTCACCTCTGCGACCCACGACGACATCAACAGCGTGCTGACCGGCTACGGTCCGACACCGACGAGCGGGATCGGCCTCTACGCGTACGGGCTGACGACGTCCGGCGGGATGATCGGGCTCATCGTCGCGATGGTCGGCGGGTGCGAGGCGGCGGTGCTGGCGCTCATGGCCAGCGTGAGCGGGGATCTCGCGGTGTGGATCGGTCTGGCAGGCGGGATCCTGACGTTCGCGCTCATCGCGTGGCTCACCGTCGGCAGCGTGCCGGGTCACCAGCGCGACATGACGACGCTCTTCCCGGCGGACGGCGAGAAGTAAGCGCTCAGGCGCCGGGCGCGACCACGGCGAAGAGGCGCCATGCCTCCGGCACGCCCTTGAGCTCCCGGGTCCCACGGTCCTCGAAGGCGAGCCCCGAGCCGGCGACGAGATCCTTCACTGTGCTCGAGACGAGCACCTCGCCCGATCCGGCGAGCGCGGCGATCCGCGCGCCGACCGACACGGCGATCCCGGTGCGCTTGCCATCGTGAATCTCGCACTCGCCGGTGTGGACGCCGGCACGGATCTGGATGCCCAATTCCCCGACCGTGTCGCGGATGGCAGTGGCGGCCTGGACCGCCCGGGCCGGACCGTCGAACGAGGCGAAGAACCCATCCCCGGCGGTGTCCAGCTCCTGCCCACCGAAGCGCGCCAGCTCGCGACGCACCATGGCGTTGTGCCGGCCGAGCAGGGTCCGCCACGCGGCGTCGCCGAGCCTCGCTGCTGTCTCAGTCGAGACGACGATGTCGGTGAAGAGGAGCGTGGCGAGGACGCGGCCGGTGACCGGCGCGTGGGTCAATGAGGCGATGAACTGGCTCGTCGTGCGCATCGTCAGCTCGTGGACGTCGTCATCGATCCACGTGAACAGGCCCTGGAGGCCGGGCAGCTCCACGAGCTGCGCAGCACGGATACGGTCGGCCGCGTAGCGGGCGCGCTCGAGATCGGCCGTCCGAGCGAGGATCAGGGTCGGGACGCGGACCGCGGCGAGGACGTCGGTCACATCGGCTTCCATGGCCGTCCGATACGCTGTCAGCGCTGCCCCAGGGCTCAGGCTGCGGCGCATGTGCCAGACGAGCCAGTTGATGAAGTCCGGATCGTCGGCCTTCTCGGGCGCCCATTCGCGCGCGACGCCTTCGAGGTAGCCGCGCTCGCCCCAGCCAGCGCGGATGGCGCGCAGTTGAGCTCGCCAGTCCTCGTCGCTCGGAGCCCACGGATAGTCGTCAGCCCGGGTGCCGCGCACACGCGGGTCGAGGAGCATGAGGCCGGCGCACCGATCAGGGTAGGTGGCGGCGAAGAGGACGCCGATCCCCGTGCTGGCGAGGCCGGTCCAGACGACCGCCCGATCGGACTCCGCGTCGTCCATGACCGCTCGGATGTCGTCCATCGCCGTCTCGAGCGACTGCACCTCACGCACGCGGTCCGACAGCCCGGTGCCGCGCTTGTCCAGGAGCAGCACGCGCCCGTTGGCGGCGAGCCCTTCCACGTGGCGGACGAGCAGCGGCTGCTCCCAGGTAGAGAGGAGGTCGCCCGACATGTGGCGCATGAAGACGAGGTCGGTCCCGCCGGAGCCCACCACCTGGTAGGCGATCGCGAGGTCGCCGCTGCGCGCGTAGCTCACCTCGAGCGGCTGCACGCGGGCAGTGTCGCTCACGGCCACGCTCAGCGCATCTCGCGACCCATCACCGGCCTCGGGCGCTGGTGCCCGGCCGCGCGCTGAGAACGGGCGATCGATCGCCCGACCCGCGCGTCCACCGGGCCGTTACCGCATCGTGGCGGGCGGCAGCTCCGGGTGCTCGAGCAGGTCAAGGAAGATCGCCGACCACAACATGCTCTCGTCGCTCTTCGTGAGGATGGTGGAGCTGTAGCGCTGCCCCGTCTCGTCGTCGATCACCTCCCAGAACGTGCCGTCGCGCTCGATCCATTCGACGTATCGGTCCATCTCCCGGCGCGCCTGCTCAGGGTCAAGGGTGTGGAGCAGTTGGAGGTACATCGACCCGAGCGACGTCCAGACGGTGGCGCCCTGGTAGTCCGGCATGAACGTCCGCACGAAGAGCGGCTCGAGCTCGGGCCGCCGCATCGGCTCGTATTTCAGCGGATACGGCTTCGCGTAGCCGCGCTCCTCGAGCGTGGTGAGCGCCTGCCGGAGGACCGATGGATCGGTCATGACGCCGGTCCAGAACGGCCACACGTTGCCCTCGCCGGAGGGCGTGTCGTCGCCGGGCGCATCGCGGAAGAAGCCGCGCGCATCCCAGAAGTGGTCGAGCAGGATGGACTGCGGCGCACGTTCGAGCGGCTTCATCGGCTCGGGGATGTCCCAGCCGAGGTCCACCACGGTCATGGCCAGCAGCGCCACCATGCTGTTCCCGAACGCGTTGCATCGGTTCACGATCGTGTCGCGGTGGGCGCTGTACTTGCGGTCCGCGCGGACGAGCCCGGTCGCCGGGTCGACCACCTCGTCCATGTAGTGCCGCACCTCCCCCTCCAGCCAGGACCGATGCTCCCGCAGCACGTCGTCCGCCCCGATCCGGTGCAGCGCCGCGACCATGAGCGGCAGGCAGTCGACGCCGTAGTCGAAGATGTCGACGGGCTGATCGAAGAAGTGGATCGTGGTCGTGACGTGGCTGTCGCGGCGGATCCACGTGCGGATGGCCCAGTCGAAGGATCTAATCACGCGGTCGCGGTGCTGGGGTGAGATGCGGGCCAGCGCCGGCGCGCTGAAGCTCAGGTCGCGGGTCCAGAACTGGCGAAAGTAGCCCGGGCTGGCGCGATAGTGGGTGCCGTCCCAGCAATCGTCGATGCAGGCACGAATGATCTCGGCCGCGGTGCCGGGGTGCGTCTTGTGCCGGCCGAAGAGGCCGCGCCGCCCGCGCACCAGCAGGTTGACCGCGTACGCGGCGACGACCATGGGACGGTTCGCGAGCTGCCATTCCACGCGCGTCATCTACGCAAGAGCGTGGCCGGTGTCAACCCGGCACCATCCGTCGGAGGAACGCTCCATTTCGAGGCGTTCGCCGTCTCGCGATCGCCACAACGCGTCTGGGTCACACACCGCGGAATCAGCCGTGTCATTGTGCGCTCGCGGCCAGGCATACACTGGGTCTGCCCGGTCGCCAACGCGATCGGCCGCAATTATGCAAGGCGGGTGACATCCAGGTCCGCCGGGGAGGGCATTCGACATGCGTACGCGACGCAGCACCCTGACCACCGCCGTCATGCTCATGGCGCTGCTGTCTCTGACCGGCTGCTTCGGCCGCGCGAACGAGAACAGCGGATCGTCGAACTCGCTGAGCGTGTGGATGTTCCCGCAGGGCGATGACGATGCCGCCATCCGTGCGATGGAAGCCGCCTACGAGAAGGCGAACCCCGGCAAGCAGGTCGACGTGGTGATCTATCCGGAGGAGGAGTACGTCACGAAGGTGAACACCGCGCTCGTGGCCGGCAACCCTCCGGACGTCGCGATCATCGAGAACGACGACTGGATGAAGGCGGGCTACGTCGTCAACCTGACGGACCGGCTCGCGGAGTGGGGCGTCAAGGTCGCGGATTACAACCAGGGCGGGCTGTCGCGCGGGGCGCTCGAGAACAACCCGGCGAACGGGATCTACGGCATCGGGACGTTCCTCGGCGGCAACGTCATCGTCTACAACAAGGCGATCTTCGACGCCGCCGGGGTCCCCTACCCATCCGCCGACACATCGATGACGTTCCAGCAGTACGCGGACATCTGCCGCAAGCTCGGGAAGCCGAACGAGGACCCGGCGAAGAATGTGTATGGCTGCTCCATGCCGGCCGACATCGCCTTCAACTTCTATCCGATCTACGGCCAGGACGGCCGGACCGCAGAGGGGAACATGAACGCTCCCGAGCTCGCACAGGCGTTCGAGATCGGCGCGGGGCTCATCAACGACGGGTTCGCGCCCAGCTCGAGCGTCCTCGACACGATCCAGGAGTCGGACCTGTTCGCGCAGGGCCAGATCGCCATGACCTGGAGCGACTTCACCGCGGTGCCCACGTACGAAGAGGCGAACATCAACTTCGGCATGGCGCCGTTCTTCGTCGTCCAGGGTCAGCAGGACTTCGTCGATACGTGGACGGCGCCGTGGGGCACGTTCACCCAGAGCAAGCACCCTGACGAGGCGCTGCGATTCCTGAAGTTCGTCGCCACCGACGCGCAGAAGATCCAGATGTCCGCCACGCCCGACCCGCCGCTCTCCAGCCTGGTTGCCCAGTCCGCCGGCTATGGCAAGGACGACCCGGTCAAGGAGGCGTTCCTGGGCGTCCTCGCCAACGCCCGGCCTGTGCCATTCGCCCCGCCCGGCGAGGAGGCCTGGGACCCCGTCGAGGTCATGCGCCTGCTGACGGTGGAGGGCCAGACCGATGCGCAGGCGATCCTCGACGACATGGCGTCCCAGGCCCAGGCGAACCTCGACGAGGTCTGGGCACGCTGGGACAACTTCGGCAAGGCCGACTTCGAGGCGGAGGTCCGTGCGGAGGCATCGGCCCAGGCGTCCGGCGGCGAATAGCCGGCCGGGCTGAGACGCAGGTCCACCGATGCAGCTGGCCGGCGGCGCGCGCGGCGACTCCCTGAGCGAAGCTGCCGCAGCGGGCCCGCTCGCGGTCACCGGTCGGCGCCGACGCGGGGGCGGCGGCCGCGGAACGTTCGGGGAGCAGCGGGCCGCCTACTTCTTCCTGGCTCCGTGGCTGGCGGGCTTCGTGTTCTTCCTGCTCGTGCCGCTGGGGTGGGCGGTGTGGCTGAGCTTCACCGACGAGCAGCTGTTGCGTCCCGGCCGATTCGTGGGCATCGACAACTACGTGAAGGCGTTCACGCGCGACCCGAGCTTCTACAAGTCGCTCGAGGTCACGCTGACCTGGATCGTGATGGCGGTGCCGTTGTTCCTCATCTCCGGCCTCGTCGTGGCGCTGCTCCTCAACCAGCGCGTGCGCGGCATGGGCATGTTCCGCACGATCCTCTACGTGCCGGCGGTGCTCTCCGGGGTCGCGATCGCGGTGCTGTGGTTCACGCTCCTCAACAGCGACCTCGGGGCCGTGAACCAGTTGCTTCGCAGCCTCGGGCTGCACGACCCGCCGAACTGGTTCCAGGATCCCGATTTCGCGCTCTGGGGCGTTGCGATCATGGGCCTGTGGGGCGTGGGGACGAACGCGATCATCTACCTCGCCGGCCTGCAGAACATCCCGCCGGAGCTCTACGAGGCGGCGGGCATGGACGGCGCCGGCCCATGGCAGAAGTTCCGGCACATCACCCTGCCCATGCTCTCGCCCACGATCTTCTTCCTCTTCATCGGCGAGCTCACCGCGGCGCTCGTGATCATCGGTCCGGTCATCGTCATCTCCGGGGCCGGCGGCGGCGCGGGACCCGCGGACTCGCTGCTCTTCTACATGCTGCTGCTCTACCGGCGCGGGTTCGTCGAGGGGCAGATGGGCTATGCGGCGGCGCTGGCCTGGATCCTGACCGTCATCGGTCTGGCGCTGGTGTGGGTGACGTTCCGGCTGGAGCGGCGCTTCGTGTTCTACGCGACATGAGCGACCGATGACGCCCGAGCCGCTCAGCCGTCCCACGGCCCGCGTCGAGCGATCGGTGGGCTCGCGCCGCCTGCTCCACGTGACGTTCGTCTACGCCGCGCTGGTCGCGCTCGCCCTCTTCATCCTGCTGCCGCTGGGCTGGATGCTGACCGCGGCGCTCAAGCCGGACCACGTGCCGGTCTTCACCTTCCCGCCGGAGTGGATCCCGACGAAGTACTTCCACCTCGACACGTTCGTCACCGCCCTCACACAGCCGAACGAACCGTATCTGCGCTTCGCGCTCAACAGCCTGGCGCTCGCCACGTTGAACATCATCGGTGCGGTGCTGTCGAACTCGCTCATCGCCTATGCCTTCGCGCGGCTCGAGTTCCGGGGCAAGAACGTCCTGTTCGCCATCGTGCTGGCCACGATGCTGCTGCCCGCGCCGGTGCTCCTGATCCCGCAGTTCCTGCTCTTCTTCAACATCGGCTGGTACGGCACCGTGAACGGCTTCCCGGCTGGCTACCTGCCGCTCGTCGTGCCCGCCTTCACGGGCAACCCGTTCTTCATCTTCCTGCTGCGGCAGTACATGCGCACCATCCCACGCGACCTCGACGAGGCTGCCCGGATCGACGGTGCCGGCTTCTTCACGATCTACCGCCGCATCATCCTGCCGCTCTGCGCCCCGGCGCTCGTGGTCGTCGCGGTGTTCACGTTCCTCGGCGTCTGGAACGACTTCTTCGGGCCGCTCCTCTACCTCGACGACCCGAACTGGTTCACCGTCCCGCTCGCCCTGGCGCGCGAGGTCACGACGGTCGGCACGAAGTGGAACATCGTCATGGCCGCGACCCTGGTGGCGATGCTGCCACCGCTCATCGTCTACGCCTTCAGCCAGAACCGATTGATGGGCGGCATCGCCTCGGTCGGCATCCGCGGCTGATGCGCGAACGCTGAGTCCGCTCAGCCGCGCGCCGCGATCACGTCCGCACCGAAGCGCTCGATTGAGTCGCTGTCGGCCAGGCGCGGCAGCACGAAGAAGAGTGCCTGCGCCCCGGCGTCCGCCAGGCGCTCGACGCGATCGAGCACGACCGATGGCTCGGCCATGCGCCGCGACCCCGCGGCGTAGATGTCGAGCCCGCAGGTGCGCTCGATCTCCTCGTAGGGCCGATCGAGCCGCTCGCAATGCGCGCTCAGGACCTCCATCTTGTGGCGCATGTCGTCGGGGTCCGCGGTCGTCTG
>JBBQMC010000069.1:0-11935 GCA_038328565.1 Candidatus Limnocylindria bacterium | reverse complement strand
CCGGCGACGGGCAGCACCAGGACGCGGGCGGCAAGATCATCCACGCCGCCCCGAACACGACCTCGCTCATCACCTCCAAGTCGATCAGCAAGGGGACGGGGCGCACCTCATATCGCGGCCTCGTGAAGGTCTATCCCGGCTGCACCCAGTCGAAGTCGACGGTCCGCTGCGATGCCCTCATCCTCAGCGAGGAGGCACGCTCCGACACGTACCCGTACATGGAGATCGACGAGGAGCAGGTCACGATCGGCCACGAGGCGACCGTCAGCAAGGTCGGCAGCGAGCAGCTCTTCTACCTCATGAGCCGCGGCCTGACCGAGGCGGAGGCGAGCGCCATGATCGTGAACGGCTTCATCGAGCCGATCGTCAAGGAGCTGCCGATGGAGTACGCGGTCGAGATGAACCGCCTGATCCAGCTCCAGATGGAGGGTGCCGTCGGGTGACCCAGGCTGGACCGATGGCCGCGCCGACCGCCATGGCGCTCGACGCGGCAGCGATCGCGCGCCTCAGCACCGAGCGCGGCGAGGCTGACTGGCTTCGGGACCTGCGCGTCGCGTGGTGGCGCCGCTCTGAGGACGCAGGCTGGCCGACCGGGCAGGAGGAGGAGTGGCGTCGCGCGCCGCTGGCCGAGATGCCGCGGCACGGCGAGCTGCTCACCGACGCCGAGTTTCGCCCGTTCCTGCCGGACGCCCGGCTGGCCGATCGCGGCGTGATCTTCACCGATCTCGCCACGGCCGCCCGCGAGCACCCCGACCTCGTCCGCCGCCACCTTGGGGCGGGCACGCCGCCCGCCTCGCACGCCGGCCTCTGGGGCCAGTCGCTGGCCACCTGGACGAGCGGGACCTTCCTCTACGTGCCCCCGCGAGTCGAGGTGGACGGGACGCTCATCGCGCGGCTCACCACGGCCCGCGCCGACGGGACGTTCCTGCCGCACAGCCTGATCGTCGTCGACGAGGGCGCGAGCGTTCGTCTCATGGAGGAGCTCGGCTCGCCTGACGGCGGGGCGGGGTGGTTCGGTGGCACGGTCGACATCGTCGCCATGGCCGATGCGCGGGTCCGCTACGCGAACCTCCAACTGCTCGGCAAGGAGGTCTGGAACCTCGGCTCGCAGCGGGTCGCGGTGGGCCGCGGGGCCGACGTCACGAGCCTGAACACCGAGGTCGGGTCGCGGGTCACGAAGCTCGGCGTCGACGTGCGCATGGGCGGCACCGGCGGCACGAGCCTGCTCCTCGGCCTGACCGCGGCCGGCGACGACCAGCTCATCGACATCAACACCGTCCAGGACCTCGCCGCCGACCACACGACGAGCGACCTCCTCTACCTCTCGGCGCTCTACGAGCGCGCTCATGCCTCCTTCTACGGCGTCACGAACGTCCGCCACGGGACGCGGCAGACGAGTAGCTACCAGGAGTGTCGGAACCTGCTCCTCAGCCCGCACGCCGGCGCCGAGCCGATTCCGGTCCTCGAGATCGAGGCGAACGACATCCTGCGCTGCGGCCACGGCGCCACGGCCGGGGCGCTCGATCCCGTTCAGCTCTTCTACGCCCAGTCGCGAGGCCTCGACGCCAACGAGGCGGAGCGCCTCATCGTGCGCGGCTTCTTCGAGCAGGTGATGGCGCGCATCAGCGACGAGCCGATCCACTCGGCGATGCTCGCCGCGCTCGCGGAGCGCATCGGTCATGCGGATGCGATCGACACGCCCGAAGGAAGCGCGGCATGACCGTCGAGCGCGCCACGAACGGCTTCGTCACCGGCCTCGCCGCGGCGGAGATGACACCCGGCACGGTGCGGGTCGTCGAGGTCGACGGCCGCTCGCTGGCGGTGGGCCTGACCGAGGACGGGGAGTGGGGCGCCATCGACAACGTCTGCACCCACGATGGCGGTGTGCTGGGCGAGGGCGAACTCGACGGCGACGCGGTCGAGTGCCCGCGCCATGGCGGCCGCTTCGACCTGTTCAGCGGTCGCGTGCTGGCCCTGCCGCCCGTCCGGCCGGTGCGGGCCTATGCGACGCACGTCGAGGACGGCGAGGTCGTGGTGGAGCTCGACGGACGATGAAGATCAGCACGCGAACCGAGTACGGCATCCGGGTCCTCGTGACCCTCGCCCGCCAGCACGACGCTGGACCGATCTCCCTCGCCGGGGTGGCCAAGGCGGAGAAGCTGCCGCACGCCTACCTCGAGCAGCTCGTCCGCGACCTGCGCCGCGCCGGCCTCGTGACCGCGACCCGCGGCCAGGCCGGGGGCTACGAGCTCGCACGCCCGGCCGAGACGATCCTCGTCGCGGACGCGGTGCGAGCCCTCGATGGGCCGCTGCTCGAGATGCCCTGCGCCGGGGCCGACAACCTCGAGGCGTGTGACCGGCCGCAGCCCTGCAGCGTCCACGAGGTGTTCCAGCGGATCTACGAGGCGCTCGACGCGAGCCTCACCACCACGACGATCGCCGACGTGGCGGCCACGGCCGGCGGACCGCCGTTCCCGCCCCAGGTCCGCCGCCGTCACGCCGCCGAGCACGCCGCGCTTGCCGAGCGCGCCCTCGCCGCGGAGGCGCAGGCCACCGACGCGACCGGCCCCGCGCGCCCGATCGCGCCATGACATTCACGCAGGCGCCACGAACCAAGCACGAAGGAAGCGACGCAACCACGCATGACCGATGAGCTGGTGATCGCTGACCTCGAGGTCAGCATCGGAACGAAGAAGATCCTCAAGGGCGTGAGCCTGACCGTCCGCCAGGGCGAGGTCCATGCGCTCATGGGCCCGAACGGGTCGGGCAAGACGAGCCTCGCCTACACGCTGATGGGGCACCCCGACTACCGCGTCGACGCGGGCAGCATCACGTGGCGCGGCCAGGACGTGCTGAAGCTGTCGCCGGACAAGCGCGCGCGGATGGGCGTCTTCCTCGCCTTCCAGTACCCGAGCGCCATCCCCGGCGTGACGGTGGCGAGCTTCCTGCGCAACATCTACAACGCGGTCCACCATCCGAAGCCCGCCGACGCGGACGGCGAGAAGTCGATCAAGTACACGGGCATCCCGCTCGCGAAGTTCCGCAGGCTCATGGAGGAGAAGATGACGCTCCTCCACATGGACCCGGCGTTCGCCACGCGCTACGTGAACGAGGGGTTCAGCGGCGGCGAGAAGAAGCGGCTGGAGATGCTCCAGAGGGCGATCCTCGCCCCCGAGCTGGCGATCCTCGACGAGACCGATTCGGGGCTCGACATCGACGCGCTGAAGAACGTGGCCGAGGGGATCAACGCCACCCTCTCGCCGGAGATGGGGGTGCTGATGATCACGCACTACCAGCGGATGCTGAACTACGTCCAGCCGCAGTTCGTCCACGTCCTCCTCGACGGGCGGATCGTGATGTCGGGCGGCGAAGAGCTCTCGCACCAGCTCGAGGCGAACGGCTACGACTGGGTGCGCGAGCAGCTCGGCCTGCCGGTCGGCATCGGCGACGAGGCATCGGCGCCCGAGCCGGTCGCCACCCACTGAGCACGGCGGCCAAGAGACCGATGGCGCTCCAGCACGTCGACCGCGCGGCGATCCGTGCCGGCTTCGACGGTGCCGCGCTGCGCGCCGACTTCCCGGTCTTCGAGCGGCCCACCCGCGGTGGCAAGCGCCTCGTCTTCCTTGACTCGGCCGCATCGTCGCTGAAGCCACGCAGCGTGATCGAGTCGCTCGCCGACACGTACGGCCATCACTACGCGAACGTCCATCGCGGCATCTACGAGCTGTCCGAAGACGCCACCCATCGGTACGAGGGTGGCCGGCGACGGCTGGCGGCATTCATCGGTGCGCCGTCGTGGCGCGAGGTGGTGTTCGTCCGCAATGCGACCGAGGCGATCAACCTCGTCGCCTTCAGCTGGGGCCGCGCGAACCTCGGATCGGGCGACCTCGTCCTGTCGACCGAGATGGAGCACCACGCGAACATCGTGCCGTGGCAGCAGCTCGCCGCCGACACCGGCGCGGCGCTCGAGTACGTCGCCGTCACCGACGATGGCCGCCTCGACCTCGACGACCTGCGGGCGCGGCTCGCGAAGGGCCCGAAGCTCGTCGCCATCGCTCACGTCAGCAATGCGCTCGGCACGATCAACCCGGTCGCCGAGATCGCGCGCCTCGCCCACGAGGCGGGCGCGCTCGTGCTCCTCGACGCCGCCCAAAGCGTCCCGCACCTGCCGGTCGACGTGACCGAGCTGGGCGTCGACTTCCTCGCCCTGTCCGGTCACAAGATGCTCGGCCCGTCGGGCATCGGCGCGCTGTGGGCGCGCCGCGAGCTCCTCGACGCGATGCCCCCCTTCCTGACCGGCGGCAGCATGATCAGCCGCGTCACGCTCACCGGCACCGAGTTCAACGAGACGCCGTGGAAGTTCGAGGCCGGGACGCCGGCGATCGCCGAGGCGGCCGCGCTCGCCGCGGCGATTGACTACCTCGAGGCGCTCGGCATGGACGCGGTGCGCGCCCACGAGCGCGAGCTCTTCGTCGAGGCCTGGGCGGCGCTGGGCGAGATCCCGGGGCTGCGGCGCCTCGGCCCGGACGATCCGGAGGCGCACGGCGGGGTCATCAGCTTCGTGCTCGACGGCGTCCATCCCCACGACGTGGCCACCGTCTTTGATGGGGAGGGCGTCGCGGTTCGGGCCGGACACCATTGCGCACAGCCGCTGATGATCCGCTACGACCTGCCGGCCACGACCCGCGCCAGCTTCTACGTCTACAACGACCGCGACGACATCGAGCGCCTCATGGCGGCGATCCATGCCACCCAGGCGCTGTTCGGAGCGACGAGCTAGGCCGATGGACAACCTCTACCGCGACTTCATCCTCGAGCACTACCGCCAGCCCCACAACAAGGGCACGCTCGACCCGCACGACCTCCACTGGGCCGATTCGAACCCGACCTGCGGGGACGAGCTGGCGATGACGCTGCGCCTCGACGACGATCGGTCCCACGTGGCGGACGTCGCCTTCGACGGCCGCGGCTGCGCGATCAGCCAGGCCTCGGCCAGCATCCTGACCGACGAGCTGCGTGGCATGAGCCTCGACGAGGTCCGGGCCATCGACCCGGCCGAGGTGCTCGAGAACCTCGGCGTGCCGATCGGCCCGGCGCGGCTGAAGTGCGCGCTGCTGTCGTGGAAGGTGCTCCAGGGCGCCGTCCGCGGCGATCGTGCGGCATGGCCCGAGGCGGCCGAGGCGGCACCATGAGCGAGGTGCGGATGGTCGACACGGCGGAGGCACTGCGGCTCGCCGCCGATGGACGCCGCATCCTCGACGTCCGATCGAAGGAGGAGTGGGACGAGGGCCACATCCCCGGCGCGACGCTCCTCCCGCTGCCGGACGTTGCCGCGCGGATCGACGAGGTCGTCCCCGATCGTGCCACGCCCCTCCTCCTCCACTGCTTCTCCGGCGCGCGGTCGGCGCGGGCTGCCGCGTACCTGGTGGGCATCGGCTACACCGACGTCGTGAACCTGGCCGACCTCATCGGTCGCTGGAAGCCGGCCGGCGGCGCCTGGGAGGAGCCGCGCCAGCTGTTGACCGATGCCGAACGAGCGCGTTACAGCCGCCAGATCCTCATTCCCGAGATCGGGCAGGAGGGCCAGCGCGCGCTGCTCGATGCGAAGGTGCTCCTCATCGGTGCGGGCGGACTCGGGTCGCCGGCGGCCTTCTATCTCGCCGCGAGCGGAGTCGGGACCATCGGCCTCGTCGATGCGGATGTCGTCGACGCCTCGAACCTTCAGCGCCAGATCCTGCACACCGCCGACCGCGTCGGCATGCCGAAGACCGAGAGCGCGCGCCTGACGCTGAACGCCCTGAACCCGGCCACGAAGGTCATCGAGCATCGCGAGTGGCTCAGCGCCGACAACGTCGAGCGACTCATCGCCGGCTATGACGTGATCGTGGACGGGACCGACAACTTCGACACCCGCTACATCCTCAACGACGCGGCTGTCAAGCTCCGCAAGCCGGTCGTGCACGGCTCGATCTACCGCTGGGACGGCCAGATCACGACATTCGTCCCGTTCGCAGGCCCGTGCTACCGATGCATGTACCCGGTCCAGCCGCCGCCCGAGCTGGCACCCGCGTGCAGCGTGGCCGGCGTCCTTGGCGTGCTGCCCGGCATCGCCGGGCTCCTCCAGGCGAACGAGGTCTTCAAGCTGCTGCTCGGCGTCGGGGAGACGCTGGCCGGCCGGCTCCTCATGTTCGATGCCATGGGCACGACCTTCGACGAGGTCCGCGTGTGGCGCGACCCGGAGTGCCCGGCCTGCGGCGACGCGTCGCCGTGGCGGACGGCCGACGACGCCGTCGAGCTCGTCGGTGCGCCCGCGTGAGCAGCATCCGCATTCCGCCCGTCCTCCGCGATGCGGTCGAAGGCGCCCGGATGCTGCCTGCCAGCGGCGCCACGGTGCGCGAGGTGCTCGACGACCTCTTCGCGCGCCATCCCGCGCTCCGCGAGCGGGTCAGCGACGCGGGGGAGCTGAGCCGCTTCGTCAACGTCTACGTCAATGACCGCGACGTCCGCTTCCGCGACGGAATGGCCACGCCCGTCGGCGACGAGGACACGGTGATCCTGCTTCCCGCCATGGCGGGCGGCGCGCGCTAGGAGCGATGCCCGCCGCGAGGCCACCTGCCACCGTGGCGCCACCGCCGGCGGCGGAGGACATCGTCGCGTCCATCGGCAGCACCCCGATGGTCGAGCTTGGTCGCCTCGCGCCACGCGCAGGCGTCCGCCTGTTCGCGAAGCTCGAGGGCGCGAACCCGACTGGATCGGTGAAGGATCGCGTGGCGCGCGCGATGCTCGAGGAGGCGCGCGCCAGCGGCGCGCTGGAGCCGGAACAGACGATCATCGAGCCATCGAGCGGCAATACCGGCATCAGCCTAGCGATGATCGGGTCACGACTGGGTCATCCGGTGCGCATCGTGATGCCGGACAACACGACCCCGGAGCGCGTGGCGCTCCTGCGCCTCTCCGGCGCCGAGATCGTGTTCTCGCAAGGGAGGGAGGGAAGCAACGGGGCCATTCGCCTCGCGAAGGCGCTCGCGGCAGCCGACCCCGACCTGTTCATGCCGTACCAGTACGGCAACGCTGCCAACCCGATCGCCCACGAGCGTACGACCGGACCCGAGATCCTGGCCCAGGTGCCGGAGCTCGATGTCTTCGTCGCCGGCCTCGGCACCGGCGGGACCTTGACGGGCGTCGGACGCTTCCTCCGGCGGGCACGGCCGACGGCGCGCATCGTCGCCGCGGAGCCACTCCCCGGGGAGCTGGTCCAGGGGCTGCGCTCGCTCGAGGATGGCTACGTGCCGCCGGTGCTCGACATGTCGGTGATCGACGACAAGCGGCTCGTCAGCAACCGCGAGGCCGTCATCGGCGTGCGACGTCTCATGCGGGAGGAGGGCATCTTCGCCGGCCTCTCGTCCGGGGCCGCGATCCACGTCGCCCTCCGCGTGGCGGCCGAGGCGAGCGGCGAGCTCACGATCGTCGTTCTCCTCGCCGACGGCGGCTGGAAGTACCTCTCGACCGGTCTCTGGACGCGGGAGCTCGACGAGCTGGAGGACGAGCTCGAGGGGTCGATCCTCTGGTGAGCGGCGAGCTGTCGGGGCTCAGCCTGCCGCGCGCCGTGGCCGAGACCCTCCTCGCCCACGCTCGCGAGGAGCTGCCGAACGAGGCGTGCGGCCTCCTGGCCGGTGCGTTCGACCCGGACGGTGCCGGCCGGGCATCGGTCTTCCACCCGGCGCGCAACGTCGAGGCGTCGCCGCTGCGCTATGACGTCCACCCGGAGGATCTCGTGCGGATCGTGTTCGCGATCGAGGACGCCGGGGAGGACCTCGTCGCGATCTTCCATTCCCACACCCGATCGCCGGCGGTGCCGTCCGCGACCGATCGCCGCAGCGCCCAGTACGACCGGCCGTTCTACCTGCTGGCCACGCTTGCCGAGCCCGATGCCCCACCGGAGCGAGCGCTCCGCGCATGGCGGATCATGGGCGGCCATTCGTTCGAGGTCCCGCTCCGCGTCGTGTGAGCGCCCGCGGTCACGGGGCGCTGGTGTCGATGACGGTGCGCGTGGCCAGGTCGACGAGCACGTCGAGCCCGGGCGATCCCTCCTCGCCGCCAGAGCGGAAGGCGGCAAGGAACCAGCCGCTGCGCGGCGGCATCTGCCAGCTCGCGGTCGTGTAGGCGAGATCGCCGACGTCGCCCGCCGTTACGCCGGCGCGGGCGACGTCCTCGATCGCCGCATCGAGGGCGGACGGGTACCCGTGGAGGTCGCTGGTGGTGAAGGACACGGCGCCGGCCGGACGCGCCACCGCGAAGACGTAGAGATCCGCGCCGGCGGCACCGGCCGGCTGCCCGGTGACCTCGAGCGTGCACGACGATGGGCCGCAGGTCCCCCCGATGACGAGGGACGGGTAGGGCCGCCCGTCATACGTCCACAGCGCGCTCGCAACCTGGGCGGCGACGGCCGGGGTCTCCAGCTCGTCAGGGACGCCGCCGGGCCGGCGCGAGGCGGTCATGGCGGCGAGGACCGCGTCCGCGTCATAGGGGCGCCCGGCCGTGGGACGCGATGGAGCCGGGCTACCGCCGCTCGCCGTCGGCGGCGGGGTCGGGGATGGGCCGCCGCAGCCCGCCACGAGCAGCACGGCGACGAGAAGCCCGGCCGTGATGCTGGCGCCGGTGAGCCGCGCCATGCTACGGATCCAGGTTCGCGTGGACTGCCGCGATGACCGAGGTGCCGATCACCGCCGTGCCACCGGCAACATTGACGCGGCCGGGGCGAAGGCGCCGCAGCTGGGCCATCGTGGCGGCGGGCACGCTCCCCGCCGCGGTGAGGAGCAGCGGTGCATGCGCGCGTCCGGCCACGGGGGCGGCGACGAGCGCGTCCGGATAGCCGGCGCCCGTCGCCAGCCAGGCGGTCGCGCCGGTGGGGAGGTAGCGCGCGGCGATCGCGGCCGCGGTCGCGTAGCGGTCCGCCCCGGCCAGCCGCGTGACCGGGCCGTACGCCCGCAGCGCGGCCTCGACGGCCGTGGACACTGCCGCGGTGCCGCCGAGGATCACGATCTGCTGGGGGCCGAGCCGCTGGAGCTCATCCGCGGTCGGCGGCGGCAGGCCGTCGCGGCGGGTCAGCAGCATCGGCCCACCGAGCATGCCCGCGGCGGCGCCGCCCGACAGCGCGTCGGGGTAGCTCTCGCCGGTGGCCACGAACGCGACTGGCACGCCCGGCCCGAAGCGGGCGGCGGAGATGGCGGCGGCGGTGGCATATCGGTCCACGCCGGCCTGCCGGACCACCGTCCCCGCGTAGGAGCGGAGCGACGCCTCCACCGCGCCGCTCACCACGCTCGTGCCGCCGGCAATGACGATCCGTGCCGGGGCGAGCCGCTGGAGCTCGGCCGCCGCCGCCGGCGGAATGGCGCTTGGCTGGACGAGCAGCACGGAGCCGTTGCTCGCGGCGGCGGCCGGGCCGGCACCGAGCGCATCGGCGAAGTCCGTGCCGGTCGCGACGTACACCGTGCCGCCGATCGGCGCGCCGCTCGCCCGCGAGATCGTAGCCGCGGTCGCGTAGCGGTCGCTGCCCGCGTAGCGCACCACCTGGATCGGCGGCGAGATCTTCGCCCAAGCCAGCCCGTACGGCTCGGCGGTGGAATCGAAGCGGGTGCCAAGGATCTCGATCCTGGCGGTGCCGGTCGTCGGCGCGACGAAATCGACCCACTCGTTCGCGTTGTCGAGGGTGTACGAGCGTCGCGTCGAGCCGCCGGGGAGGGTCACTCGCAGGTCGAGATCGGCGGTGAGGGTGTCCGCCTTGGTGAGCATCGCGCCGGACGTGTGGCTGCTCCACGCGAGTGCCACCCGTACGCGCTGTCCGGCAGTGACGCTGATGGACACGGCGGGGCGGCTCCCCGCCGTCATCGTCCCGAACGTCATGCCGCCGTAGGGGGAGTCCGCCTGGCCGATGATCCGGTTCGCCCACAGCGCGGACACGGTCCCGGCGCCCTCGTGGTCGGCGTTGACCGATCCATCCGGCATGACCGTATGGCGCACCGCCCCCGCCATGACGATCGCCCGGACCGCCTCCGGCCAGCTGCCGAGCGTCGGTGAGCGCGCGATGAGCTGCGCGGCGATCCCAGCCACGATGGGTGCGGCCACGCTTGTACCCGACGCGGCCAGGCCGTTCGCCGTGCGGACCCCGACCGCGGGAGCGACCACGTTCGGCTTGTTGAAGTCGCCATGCGCGTTCCATGCCGTGCCCGGCGGATCGGCGTAGTTGCCGCCGTTCGAGCCCGGCACGTACCACACGCGATCGTCGGAGGTGGCGAGGGTGCCACGATCGTCGATGCCCCCGACGGTGAGGACGTTCCACCCGGTCCCCGGCGACCCGACCGTCCAGCGTTGAAGTTCACGTAGTTGCCGGCCGCGCTCACCGGGAGGCGGCCGGACTCGTACGCGATGGCGTCGAAGTAATGCCTCGCCTCGGCGGCGCCGGTGGCGGTGTCCTGGACGAGGCTCGTGTTCACGATGTCGGCGTCGCCGCCGGAGGCGGAGATCGCCCAGTCCGCGGCGGCGATGATGGCGCGATCGTTCGCCACCGACGGGCTGTAGCCGCCGGTGCCCGATGAGACGATCACCGCGCCCGGTGTCACCCCACGCCAGGTGCCGTTCTGCGATGCGACCGCCCCCGCGACCCACGTCGGATGGTCGAAGGTGCCGCTGCCGGTGTAGGCGAGCAGGCCGGTTGTGCTGTGCGAGGCCACCACGTGCCCGGTGAGGTCGCCGCCGGGGCGCACGTTGTGATACTCGACCACGGCAATTCGGACGCCGGTTCCCTGGTCGCCCGAGCCGCCCGTCCAATCGGCCTGCACGGTGGGGCCGGCGGTCGCCATCGACGGCGACCATGCCTGCTCGAGGCCCAGGCCGGTAACCGCGCCGTCCGCCGCCGCCGCCGCGACGCTCTCGGCCGGCAGGTCGGCGAACACGAGCGACGTCGACGTGCTCTCGTAGGCGACGATGCCACCCATTGCCGCGATCCGCTGCCGGTAGGCGGACTGCGCAGCTGCGTAGACCCCGCGACGCGCGGCGTCGAGCTCGGCGCGCAGCGCCCGCAGGGTGGCGAGGTCATTCACCACCGGTCGGTCGCCGATCCATGCCACCTCGGGATGGCGCGCCACGACCGCCCGCACCGCCGCAGTCGGGTCGGCCCGGAGCCAGATCGCGACCGGGAGCGTCGCGGCTGGTGCCGCGTCGGCGACCGCGTTCCGAAGGGCGTTGTCCGCCTTCGCTGTGATCGCGATCGTGCCGGCGGTGGCGCCTGCCGGCATCGCGACCTCGGCCCGGTTGCCGAGGGCGCCGTCCGCGCCGCGGTAGACGATGCGCAGGGCCCCGCTGGATGAGCTGATGAACTTGCCCACCCAGCCTCCGCTGGTCGCGGGCAGCGCGCGCTCGTACACGAGCTGCCAACTCCCGGCCGAGCCGCCCTCGGTGCGGGCGAGATAGGCCTGGGCGGGCGCGACCGGGGAGGCTGCACCCACCGGCGGCGGGCTCGCTAGCCAACCGCTGGACGCGAGGCTCGCCGCCACGAGCAGCCGTCCTGCCGCGCTTCTGGTTCTCATTCGACCTCGTCGCGCTCGATGTATGACATTGTCACGCGCCCGATTTCGCGTGCATCGAGCGTACGGCGCGTCGCGGCGGGAGCGCCATGGCCTGATGGTTCCCTGCCGGCCCGGCATTCCGGTACGCTTTGGCCACGATGACGATCGCCCCGGGCGAGACCGCCCGCTTCAGCGACGCGGTCTATGGCGAGCGGCTCGCTCGCGCCGCGGATGCCGCGTCGGCACGCGCGCTCGACGCCCTGCTGATCACGCCATCGGTGGACTACCGATACCTGCTCGGCTACACGCCGCCGCCGCTTGAGCGCCTCACCTGCATCGTCCTGCGTCCCGACCGGACCCCGGTCCTCGTC
>JBBQMC010000068.1:0-12106 GCA_038328565.1 Candidatus Limnocylindria bacterium | reverse complement strand
GGCTGCACGCGGGGCGGCTCGCCGGGCTGCGTCGCGTAGTTCGGCGGCCACGGCGCGTCGCCCTGGCCGGCGGCCTCGTCGCGCGTCACGAGCTCGAGCAACGGCTCGAGCGAGAATCCTCGGTCGTCGATCCCTGCGCCGACGTCGCCGAGCCGGGCGTATCGGTCCGGCATGCTGCGGATCGTGAAATCGCCGAGCTCGGCGTCGGGGACCTCGTCCCACGTCAACGGCGCGCTGACCCACGCGGCCGGCACCGGCCGCACCGAGTAGGCCGATGCAACCGTCCGGTCCTTCGCGTTCTGGTTGTAGTCGAGGAAGACGCCGTGGCGCTCCTCCTTCCACCATTTGCTGGTCGCGATGTCCGGCGCGCGGCGTTCGACCTCGCGCGCGAGCGCCAGCGCGCAGCGTCTGACGTCGGAGAACCCCCACCGCGGCTCGATCCGGGCGTACACGTGGATCCCGCGCGAGCCGGAGGTCTTCGGCCACGCGGTGTAGCCCAGCTCCTCGAGCACCTCACGCACGACGAGCGCCACCTTCCGCACGTCGGACCACGGCACGCCCGGGCCGGGATCGAGGTCGACGCGCAGCTCGTCCGGATGGTCGAGGTCACCGGAGCGCACCGGGTGCGGATTGAGGTCGATGCAGCCGAGGTTGATCGCCCACGCCAGCGCAGCGGCATTGTCGACCACGACCTCGTCGGCGGTGCGACCGGACGGGAATGACAGCTCCACGGTGCGCACGAACTCCGGGACCGATTTCGGGGCGCGCTTCTGGAAGAAGGCCTGGCCGGCGGCACCGTCGACGAAGCGCTTGAGCGCCATCGGCCGATCCAGGACGCCCCGCAGGGCGCCATCGGCCACCGCGAGGTAGTACTCGACGAGCTCGCGCTTCGTCACGCCCGGCTCGGCGAAGAAGAGCTTGCCGGGGTTCGTGATCGTGACCTGGTGGCCGCCCAGCTCGAGCTCGAGCGGGGCCTCGCGTGCCGCTGCCATGCGCGTACCGTAGCGCGCGGGGCATGGCGATTGCGAGGACGCGCACCGTATGGATCGCATCAAGGCGCTCGTGGGCAGGCTCGACGCCTGGAGCATGGCCCACCGCTGGCCGCGCATCGGGCGGCGCGCGATCTCCGGCTTCCTCGCCCACGAGGCGCTCCAGTACGCCGGGAGCATGGCCTACTTCTCGGTGCTCTCCCTGTTTCAGCTCCTCGTGCTGGGAGTCGTCGTGTTCAGCCTCTTCCTTGGCCAGGGCGAGGCGCGCGCGTTCATCGTCGACCAAGTGGGCGCAGGCTCGCCGCTCGACCCCAAGACGGTGGGCGGCATCATCGACTCGGTGATCGCCGGCCGGGGCGGGATCGGGTTCATCGGCGCGCTGTTCCTCGGCTGGAGCGCGCTCGGCGTGTTCTCCGCCATGTCGGGCGGCATCAGCCGCGCGTTCGCGGCATCCAAGCCGCGCGGCTTCCTCGCCGACAAGCTCATCGGCCTTGCCCTGATGGGGATCACCGGCATCCTCGCGGTGGCGAGCCTCGTCGTCGGCATCGTGACCGGCATCCTGCAGGAGGCCGCGACCGGGCTGATGGGCTCGGTGCCGGGAGGGAGTGCGGCGATCGGCCTCATCGGCCTCGTCGTGCCGTTCGTGCTGATCTTCGTCGCCTTCCTGCTCATCTATCGGATCGTGCCGAACCGGCACGTCACCATCGGCGAGGTGTGGCCGGGCGCCCTGGTGGCGACCGTGCTGTGGACCGTGCTGCGCTTCGGCTTCACCTACTACGCGACGAACGTCGCCCGTTACGACTCAGCCTTTGGACCGATCTCGACCGCGGTGACGCTGCTCGTCTTCCTCTACTTCGCGAGCGTGATCATCCTGCTCGGCGCCGAGGTGGCGCGCGCGGCCGCGCTCGAGGACGAGCCGGTGGTCACGATGGCCGCCGACCCGCGCTTCCTGCCGGTGCCGGTGGCTCCGCCGCCACCGGTGAGCCAGCCTTCCCGGCGCCGCCTGCCGTCGTGGCTGCTCCTCGTGGGCGGGGCAATCGCCGGAGCGGTGGCGGGGCGGCTCACCTCGCGCCGCGACGACTGACGGCGAGTGTGGAAAACGATCTCCACCGGGTCGTTTGGTGTGGATAACTGACGCCCCGGTTCGACGGTGTAGTACATTCGTGCCCGTCACAGGCTGACACTGGCCGCCTAGCATCGGTGTGGTGAGCTTCTGGACATCGGGCACGAGAAGGGCAAGTGAAGACTCGGATCGCCGCATGACACGACGATCGCGCTTAACCGTCACCTTGGTGGCCCTCGTGGCGGTCGGGCTCAACGTCGTGACAACGACTCCCCGTGACCCTGCCCTGGCCGCGGACCCATCCCTCGCACAAGCGCAGGCGCAGCAGCAGCAGCTGCGGCAGCAGATCGCCGCGCAACGCGCCCAGCTCGACGAGCTGAGCGCGCAGTCGGCCACGCTCGGTCGCCAGCTCGACGTCGCCAAGTCCCAGCTGGCCGACGTGACCGCCGAATACGAGCGCGTCAACGGCCTCTGGGTGCAGGCGAAGGCGCAGGTCGCCGACATCAAGGCGCGCCTCGCCGACCTGGGCGCCGAGATCACCGCCCTCGACCGGCAGCTGACCGAGCTCGCAGCCGACATCCTCGCCAACCAGCGCGATCTCGACGCCCGACAGGCGCTGCTCCAGCAGCACCTTCGCGATGCCTACGAGCAGAGCCAGACGTCGCTGCTCGAGGTGCTGCTGCGCTCCGATTCGCTGGACGAGGCATCGACCCAGGTCGGCTACCTCCTCACCGTGTCGGCCACCGACCAGCGCCTCGCCGACGAGATCCGCTCACTCCGCGACGAGCTGACGACGAAGCAGCGCTCCCTGAAGGAGGGTCGCGCGGCGCTCGGCGAGGCCCGGGTGGCGGCGGAGGCGCAGCAGAAGCTCCTCACCCAGCGCGAGGCGGACCTCAGCACGATGGCGAAGCGCCTCGCCCAGCTCAAGGCCGCGGCCGCTGAGAAGCGACGTCAGCAGGCGGCCGCGCTGAACGCCACGGCGTCGAAGGCCGGCGACACGAAGCAGGCGCTCGCGAACAGCGTCGCGCAGCAGCAGGCGGCGGACCGGCTGGTCCAGCAGCTCAAGGCGCAGGAGGCGGCCCGGCAGGCCGCGCTGGCGGAGGCGCGTCGTCGTGCGGCCGCTGAGGAAGAGGCACGTCGGAGGGCGCAGCAGACATCGGCGCGCGGCTTCCGCTGGCCGGAGGGCGGCTTCCACGTCAACCAGGAGTTCGGGCCGACCAGCTTCGTGCTGGAGCCGCCCTACACGTACCGCGGCACGTACTACGAGCACTTTCACGCCGGCATCGACATCGCCACCGGCTGCGGCACGCCCATCCTCGCTGCGGCCACGGGCGTCATCGCCGCGTCAGGCCAGCCGCTCATGCCGTGGGATACCGGCTTCGGCGTGGTCATCGACCACGGCAACGGGATCCAGAGCTGGTACTGGCACCTCCAGCCGCGGGTCATCGTGTACGTCGGCCAACCGGTGACGATCGGCCAGGTCATCGGTTACGAGGGGACGACGGGCAACAGCACCGGCTGCCATCTCCACTTCGCGGTCAACGAAAATGGCGGGTGGGAGAACCCGAGGTTCTTCCTGCCCTGATCAGGCGGTGACCGCCTCCGCCCCTCGCGCGACCGGCAGGTAGAGCCGGTCCACGTACTCGGTCAGCATGCGCGCCGTGCTGAACTGCCAGAGCGACGAGCCGATCGCGGCGCGCATGGTGCCGACCCACTCCCGCGGCACACCCTCATCGTCGCGGGCGAAGTAGCGCGGCACGATCTCGTCCTCGAGCAGGCGATAGATCTCCTGCGCATCCGCCGCGTCCTGCTCCTCCTCGTCGCCATCCGGCGTGCGGTCGCCGATCGCCCAGCCGTTGTCGCCGTCCCAGCCCTCGTCCCACCAGCCATCGAGGATGCTGACCGATGGCACGCCGTTGATCGCCGCCTTCATGCCCGACGTCCCCGACGCCTCCATCGGTCGCCGCGGATTGTTCAGCCACAGGTCGACGCCGCCGACCATGTAGCGCCCGACCCGGATGTCGTAGTCCTCGAGCATGAACACGCTGCCGCGCAGGTGCTCGTCGCGTGACAGTCCGAAGATGCGCTGGATGACGCGCTGGCCGGGGCGGTCCGCCGGGTGCGCCTTGCCGGCGATGATGATCTGCACCGGGCGATCGGCGTGGTGGAGGATGTTGGCCAGCCGCGCCTCGTCGCGGAACAGGAGGTCGGCGCGCTTGTAGGTCGCGAAGCGTCGTGCGAAGCCGATGAGCAGGGCGTCCGGATCGAGCGCACGCCGCACCGCCCGCAGCGCGTCGGGCGACTCACCGTGGCGCGCGAACTGCCGCTCGAGTCGGCTCTCCAGGAACTCGGACAGCTCGCGCTTCTGCTGCTGGTGCGCGCCCCACAGCTCGGCGTCGTCGACGCCGGCGAGGCGCTCGATCGGCTCCGGCCCGTTGAGGTCGGTGCCGAGTGACGTGCCCATGGCCTGTTTGTAGAGGCGGCGAATGGGACGGCCGAGCCAGGTGCTGACGTGGACGCCATTCGTGATCGCATCGATCGGGTGGCCGGCCACGTCCTGCCATGTCTCCGTGGCGGTCCGCCCATGGAGCTGGCTGACCGCGTTCGCGCGTGCCGCGTGGCGCAGGACGAAGGCGGTCATGTCGAAGGGTGCCTGGGGCTCATCGGTCCGACCGCGGCCGAGCTCGAAGAGCCGTTCCGGCGGCATCCCGGTGGCGGTGAACCAGGCGGCGAGATCCTTCGACAGCAGGCCGCGATCGAAGACCTCGTTGCCGGCCGGCACGGGGGTGTGGATCGTGAAGGCCGACGTGCGGCCCACCTCGCGCAGGGCGTCCTCCGGATCGCGCCCGGGATGCGCGTCGATGAGCTCGCGCGCGCGCTCGAGGAGGAGGAATGCCGAGTGTCCCTCGTTGAGATGCCAGACCGCCGGTTCCGCGCCGATGGCGCGGAGCGCGCGCACGCCGCCCATGCCGAGCACGATCTCCTGGCACAGGCGCATCTCGCGGCCGCGGACGTAGAGGATGTGGGTGATCGGCCGGTCGGCGGGATCGTTGTCGGGGACATCGGTATCGAGGAGCAAGAGCGGCACACGGCCGACCTGGGCGACCCATACCGCGGCGTGGACATCGCGTCCGGGGAGGTCGACCTTCACCTGGAGCGGCAGCCCGTCGCGCCCCCGCGCGCGCCGCAAGGGCAGCTGATCCGGGTCGATGTCCGGCTGCGCGTGCTCCTGGTGACCGTCCGCATCGATCTGCTGTCGGAAGTAGCCGCGTCGGTACAGGAGCCCCACGCCGACGAACGGCAGCGCGGCGTCCGAGGCCGACTTCAAGTGGTCGCCGGCCAGCACGCCGAGGCCACCGGAATAGATCTGCATCGACTCGTGGATGCCGTACTCGGCACAGAAGTAGCCGACCGGGCCGGGAAGCTGGCGATCCGGCCGCGTCCGGTACCAGCTGTCACTGCCGTTGTAGAGGTAACGCTCGTACTCGTCGAGGAGGCGGCTGACGTCGACGGTGAAGTCCTCGTCGGCGGCGAGCTGGTCCCAGCGCTCGGGTCCCACCCCGCGCAGGACGGGGATCGGGTTGCGGTAGCGCGTCCACGCCCCTGCGTCGATCCGCGCGAACAGCTGGGTCGCCCGCGGCGACCAGGTCCACCACAGGTTGTAGGCGAGCTCGCCGAGGCGCTCGAACGCAGGCGGGATCGCGAGGTCATGCGCGGGCAGCGTCGGCACCCGAATGGAGGTCGACATGGGCCACCGATGATACGGGACGCGGCGCGGCATGGTCGCGGCGCGCGTACCATCGCCCCCATGACATCCCCGGTCGCCCAGCGCGGGCTCGACGTCGCCGCCGTGCGCGACCATTTTCCGGCCCTCGCGCGTCAGCACGCCGGTCGATCCGCGGTCTACCTCGACGGGCCGGGTGGCACGCAGGTGCCGCGGGAATGCATCGATGCGATTGCGGCGCACCTTGCCGCGGGTGGCGCGAACACGCACGGGGCCTTCGACGCCTCCCGCGAGACCGATGCGCTGCTCGCCGACGCGCACGCCGGGATGGCCGACTTCATCGGCGCGCACGACCCCGACGAGATCGTCTTCGGCCCGAACATGACGACGCTCACCTTCTCGGTGAGCCGGGCACTCGGCCGGGACCTCCAGCCGGGCGACGAAATCGTCCTGACCCGCCTCGACCACGACGGCAACGTCGCGCCGTGGCTCGCCGTCGCCGAGGAGCGCGGGGCGACGGTGCGCTGGGTCGATATCGATCCGGAGGATTGCACGCTCGACCTGGCGACGCTCGAGGATGCGATCAGCCCGTCGACGCGGATCGTGGCGGTGGGCCTCGCCTCGAACGCCGTCGGCACCGTCAACGACGTGGGGCGGGTCGTCGAGATCGCCCATGCCGCGGGGGCGATCGCCTGCGTCGACGCGGTGCACGCGGCGCCGCACCTGCCGATCGACGTGGCGAACCTCCAGGCCGACCTCCTCGTCTGCTCGCCGTACAAGTTTTTCGCCCCGCACCTGGGCGCCCTCTACGCCCGGCGCGAGCTGCTCGAGCGGCTCACCGCGTATCGCGTTCGGCCCGCCGGCGAGGCGATCCCCGGCAAGTGGGAGACCGGGACCCAGATCCACGAGCTGCTCGCCGGCCTCGTCGGGACGTTCGACTACCTCGCCGCCCTGGGCCGCGCGTACGGTGGGGCCGCGCATGACGATGAGCGGCGGTCCGCGCTGCGCGCCGCGATGGCGGCGATTCACGGGTACGAGCGCGGGCTCATCGGTCCAGTGCTCGACGGCCTGTCATCGGTGCCCGGCCTCCGCCTCTATGGCATCACCGATCCCGCCCGCAACCGGGAGCGGGTGCCGACCTTCGCGTTCAGCCTCGACCGCCATCACCCGCGCGACGTCGCCGAGGAGCTTGGGGCGCGCGGCATCAGCTCGTGGGATGGCGACTACTACGCGTACGAGCTCATGCGCCGCCTCGGGCTGGACCACTCGGGCGGGCTGGTGCGCATCGGTCTCGTCCACTACAACACCCTCGACGAGGTGGATCGGCTCATCGAGGCCTTGCGCGACATCGCCTGACTTCTGGCAACGACGGGGTACGCTATCGCTCCCGTGATGGACGGTTACACGGTCAAGGAGGCGGCCGCCGCCCTCGGCATCCCGAAGAAGCGCGTCTGGGAGCTCGTGGCTCGCGGCGTGCTGAACGGCCGCCGCGAGGGTGACCGTGGCATGCGCGTCTACCTCCAGCTTCCTGACGCGTCGGACGAGGACACGGGTCGTGGCGCTCCGGAAGGTTCCCGTCTGACCAATGGGCGCCGCACGCGCGAGCCGATCGCGCAACCGACTCCGATCCCGGAGCCGATCGTGGAGGCGAGCCCGTTCCGGGAGCTGCTGACCGAATTCCGGAACCTGACCGAGCGGTACGGCCAGGCCCTGCTCGCGCTCGGCGAGGCGCGTGGCGAGGTGGCCGCCCTCCGGAGCCGCGTCGAGCTGCTCGAGGCGCGAATGGACCTTCGACTGCCGGGCGGTGCGCCGATCCCGCCCGTCGCGTGGCGGACGCCGGAGCCGATCCTCAACGAGCCGATCGCCCCGCCCACCGAGCCGGAAGCGGCTGCTGGGGAAGGCGACGTAGAAGATCCCGACGCGCCTCCCGCCGAGGTGGAGCCGTCCAGGGGACGCCGCGGTCGGCGGCGGCTCGGCGGCCCGGGGATCCTGGAGGCCCTGGCCCGCGCCGAGGATCCGGCCCTCGCCGAGCTGCCCGGAGCTCGCGAGGCAGGCGAGGCGATGGCGGCGTTCGAGGCGACCGCGGCTGCGCCGGCGGACGAAGCCGGCATCGAGGTCGCGACTCCTTCCGAACCCGCGTCCGCGCCTGAACCAGCGCTCGAACCAGCACCGGCGCTTCCGCCTGAACCGGCGCTCGAGAGTGTTCCCGAGTCCGAGCCCGAAATCGAAACTGCACGCGTTTCCGCCCCTGAGTTCGCGCTCGAATCCGAGCCCGCTCCTGAACCAGCGCTCGTGGCCAGGCCAGAGCCGTGGATTCCCGCGGAGATTCCGATCGAGGAGGAGCCCAGCCTCGAGGCCGCGGTCGCCGAGCCGGTGCCGGTCGCGGACGAAATTGCCGCTGCCGGAGTGGACGTCGCTCCGTTGGAGGTCGCCGCACCGGACGACGTCCCGTCGGAAGTCGCCGCTGAGCCCATACCGGTCGGCCTGTCCCCGATCGCCGACGCCGAGCCGGTGGCCAGCGACGAGGCGGAGACAGCCCTAACCGACGAGCCCGAAGTCGCAGACGCTGGCGAAGCGCCCGCCGCAGGGGCGAGCGCCGCGCCGACACCGGAGGCGATCGAGGACATCCAGCCGGTGGTCATTCCGGCCGGCTACAGCGCTGAGACGGAGGAGCCGGACTGGTATGCCGACGACGAGGTGACGTGGCTGGATGCGGCCGACTACGCGCCGCCCCAGCCCGAGCCCCAGCCCGCGCCCGCGCCCGCGCCGCGCGCGGATGAGCCAATCGCGGAACACGACGGGGATGCTCCGGAATCCGAACCGGTTGCCCCGAAACCGGAACCGATGCCAGAGCCAGAGCCGGAGCCGGAGCCAGAACCGTCGGAGCCCGAACCGGAGCCTGAGCCGGAGGCGGTTTCCCCGGAGCCCGAACCGGCTGCCCCGGAACTGGAGCCCATGCCGGAACCAGAACCAGAGCCGGAGCCGGAGCCTCAGCCACAGCCCGAACCAGAACCCGAACCGGCGTCGGTTGTCGCGGAACGCGAACCTGAACTGGAGCCTCAGCCGGAGCCGGAGCCGGAGCCTCAGCCACAGCCCGAACCCGAAGCCGAACCAGAACCGGCGTCGGTTGTCGCGGAACGCGAACCTGAACTGGAGCCTCAGCCGGAGCCGGAGCCTCAGCCACAGCCCGAACCCGAAGCCGAACCGGAACCCCAGCCACAGACCGAACCGGAACCAGAACCCGAACCGGAGTCGGTTGTCCCGGAACCAGAACGGGAGCCGGAACCTCAGCCCGAACCCAAAGCCGAACCGGAACCCGAATCGGAGCCACAGCCCGAACCAGAACCAGAGCCAGCGCCAGAGCCAGAGCCCGAACCGGAACCCGAGTCAGACTTGGTTGCCCCGGAACCCATGCCGGAATCGCAACCAGAGCCGGAGCCTGAAGCCGAGCCGGAGCCCGCTGCCGCGGAGCGTGAACACGAGCCGGAGCCAGTTGCTCCGGAGCCTGAACCCGCGCCGGAGCCAGAACCGGACCCAGAGCCAGAGCCTGAACCGATGCCGGTGCCACAGGCCGAACCGGAACCAGAACCAGAGCCGGAGCCGGAGCCACGACCCGAACCCGAGCCGGAACCGGAACCAGAAGGCGAACCGGAACCCGAGTCGGACTTGGGTGCCCCGGAACCCGAACCGATGCCGGAACCGCAATCAGAGCTGCCGGAATCTGCCGTCGAGTCCGGTGCCGAAGACATGTGGCCCAGGCCCGAGCCGGAAACTGAGCTTGACCTCCAGGCAGGAGCCGAGCTTGAGTCGGCCGCGGACGAGCCAGCCCCCGCGCCTGAACCGGAGCCGGAACTCGCACCGATGCCCGCGGCCAATGCAGAGCCGGCAATGGGCTTCGAGCCACCGTTCGGGCCTGAGCCGCCGTCACCGGAGCAGCAGTCGGAGCCCGAGCCGGCACACCAGCCCGACGCGGATCTGGCAATGGAGCGTGAGGGTCAAAGCGAGAGCGCACCAGAGCCGGCAGCAGAACCTCCAGCCGGTCCGGCAGCTGCAACGGTTGACGCATCGGAGGAGGCGCTCCTCTACCTTGGCGACGACGGCGCCGATGAGCTTGAACAGGGTGCTTCAGGCTGGCAGCGACCGGTCGCCGTGCAACCGCCGCCGCAGGAGGCATCGCCCGCTCCGAATGCCCGATGGGATGAGCGGCTCACGGCTGTCGCGGCGGCAGAGGGATGGGACGAGGCCGACGTCGCGGCGGTCCGCGCCTACCTCGCCCAGGTGCCGTATCCACCGCCGGCCGAGACGTCCGACGCCCCGATCTCGACGCCGAACCCATCGGCTCCCGCCGACGCTGCCGCACCACGGATGACGACGAGCGAGCTGCCCGACGCCGAGTTCACCCTGCCCGGCGCGCACGAGCTCGATGCTGCCCTCTCCGCGTTCGGCGTCCCCGCGCCGGAGATCGCCGACCTCCCGCCAACGCCCGCGATGGAGCAGGGGAGCGAGTTTGAGTCGGCGACGCCATCGACGGATCGGGCATGGTCGAAGGCCGAGCCATCGGAGGAGCAGGCGCCGACCTCCCCCGCCCACGAGACGACGATCGTCACCCGACCCGGATCGGTGACCGGGTTCGGTGATCGCACGCTCGGTCCGGACGACCCGATGGCTGAGCCGGAATGGCTCCGCGGCCGCCGTGACGCGGCGGCGCGCGCGTATCGTCGGCTACGGCGGATCTTCCCGATCAACGAGCGGTGACCCGACCGCGCAAACGGGGCAAGAATCGTCGCCCGCGAGCGCCAGCGGCTGACGCCGGCGGTCCCGCGATCGCAGGCGTCGCGACTGCGCTCGGTGCCGGGCTAGGCGCGATCCTCGTGAGCCGCCTCGGCTATCTCTACCCGGACGCGACCCTTCCCGGTCGTGAGCTCGAAGCTGCCGCGCTCATCGTCTTCGGTGGCTTCGGGGGTGGCATCGCCGGCGGCGCCGCGGCCTGCTGGGGCGCGCTGCGCATCGGCCGCCGCGCCATGGCCGGGGAGACGGCGTGGCGCGCATTGGCATTCCTGTTCATGCTCAGCCCCATCCTCCTCTTCGGAACGCCGGCGCTCGACCTCACGCCGCTTGCCGGTCTCGGAGTGGGGGTCGTCGCCGCTGGGCTGGCGGGCGTTGCGGCGCGCCTCCTGACCCCGGGCCGGGGCTCGGATGCGGGCCGGCGCCAGATGCCGTAGGCTCGGACGTTCCATGACCGAGCATGCCCCCACACCGATGATCCATGCCCGCGGGCTGGAGAAGCATTTCGGCGAGACCCATGCCCTGCGCGGCGTCGATTTCGACGTCGAGGAGGGTCGGATCCTCGCCGTTCTTGGCCCGAACGGCGCCGGCAAGACGACCGCTGTCCGCATCCTCTGCACGCTCACCCGTGCCGATGCCGGCGACGCGAGCGTGGCCGGCTTCGACGTGCGCCACCATCCGGACGAGGTTCGGGCACGCATCGGCCTCACCGGCCAGTTCGCGGCCCTGGACGAGCTGCTCACCGGGCGCGAGAACGTCGAGATGATCGCCCGCCTCTATCACCTTCCGGCCGCGACCGCGCGTCGACGCGCCGACGAGCTTCTCGAGCGCTTCGAGCTCATGGACGCGGCCAACCGCCCGGTGAAGACCTATTCCGGTGGCATGCGCCGTCGCCTCGACCTCGCCGGCAGCCTCGTCGCCGAGCCGCCGATCCTCATCCTCGACGAGCCGACCACCGGGCTCGACCCGCGAAGCCGGCTCGGGATGTGGCAGCTCATCAGTGAGCTCGTCGCGGGTGGCACCACGCTGCTGCTCACGACGCAGTACCTCGAAGAGGCCGACCGGCTCGCGGACCAGATCGCGGTCATGGACCATGGCCTGGTCATCGCGCGTGGCACGGCGGACGAGCTGAAGGCCCGCATCGGCGGGGAGCGCCTCGTCGTCACCGTCGATCGCCTCGACCAGCTCGAGCTCGCCTCGAGCACCCTGAGCGCCATCGCCGGCGACCCGCAGGTGGACGCCGGCGAGCGGCAGGTGAGCGTCGCCGTCACGAGCGGCGACGGCATCCTCACCCGCGCGATCATCTTCCGTCCTGGCCTCAAAAGCGTCGTCCGCTCAAATGGACGCCTCGCCATCAATGTCTGCGTTAACCGCAGCGGCAACGTGATCGCCAAGAAGTTCAACGAGGAACTCTCCACCATCGACGACTCCGCCGTGATCCGCGAAGCCATGATCAAGGTAGGGGCGTACAAATTCAAGTCCGACAGCCGCGCGCCCACCCAAGAATGTGGTGTCGTGACGATCGTGATCAAAGGGATTGAATAG
>JBBQMC010000067.1:0-12340 GCA_038328565.1 Candidatus Limnocylindria bacterium | reverse complement strand
CGCCGGCCTCCTCGTCCAGCTCGTCTCGACCGGTCCGGCCTTCGCGATCGACGCGATCAGCTTCGCGGTCGCCGCCGCCGCCCTCATCGCGGTGCGCGGCGGGCGGCGCGCCGTGACCACTGAGCGCATGAACGTCACCGGCGCGGTCCGCGAGGGGATCCGCTACACGTGGTCGGATCCGGCAATCCGCTCCCTGATCCTGCTCATCGCGGCCTTCAACGTCGCCTTCGGTGGACCGATCAACGTCGGCCTGCCGTGGCTCGCCGAGTTCCGCTTCCATGCCGGCGCGAGCGCCTACGGCATCATGATCGCCGGCTTCGGCGCGGGCGCCGTGCTCGGGACGATCGTGGCCGGCGTGGTGGCCCGCATCGAGCATCTCGGCGCGCTCCTCCTCGTCCTGGCGCTCATCCTCGGCATCGGGCTCGCCGTCATCGGCCTGGCGCCATCGGTCCCGGTCGCCTTCGCCGTGCTCGCCGTGATGGGCGCCGGCGCCGGCTTCCTGAACGTCCGGATCATGGCCTGGCTCCAGGCACGGGTTGAGCCATCCCGGATCGGCCGGGTGATGAGCCTCGTCATGCTCGGCAGCGTCGGGCTGGCACCGATCTCGTACGGCATCGCCGGCGCGCTCGTCGACGTCCATGCCACGCTCATGTTCCTCGTGGCCGGCGCGATCGTGGTGGCGGCAATGATCGCCGGGCTCGTCAGCGGCGTCGCGACCCTCATCCGCGAGGAGGCCCCCCGGTGAGCAGCCCCGCAATCGAGGCGACCGGCCTCGTCAAGGAGTTCGAGCGCGGGCGGCGGACCCTCCTCCAGCGGCTCCGCCGCGAGCCGGACCGCCGGGAGCGCTTCCGGGCGGTGGACGGCGTCGACCTGCGCGTCGAACGCGGCGAAATCTTCGGCGTCCTCGGCCCGAACGGCGCCGGCAAGACGACGACAATGCGGATGCTCGCCACCCTTCTCGAGCCGACCGACGGCACCGCGCGCGTGCTCGGCCTCGACGTCGTGCGTGATGCGCGCGCCATCCGGCGCCGAATGGGTGCCGTGCTGTCCGACGGGCGCAGCCTGTACTGGAAGCTGACCGCGCGCGAGAACCTCGAGTACTTCGCCGCCCTGTACCACGTGCCACCGGTGGAGATGAAGCCGCGGATCCAGGCCGCGCTCGACACGGTGCACCTCGACGACCGTGCCGACGACTACGTCGAACGCTACAGCGCCGGCATGCGGCAGCGCCTCGTCCTCGCTCGTGCGCTGCTCCCGGACCCGGAGCTCCTCCTCCTCGACGAGCCGACCGTTGGCCTCGATCCGCAGAGCGCCCGCGACCTTCGCGACCGGGTGCTGGCGCTGCGCGCCCGCGGCCGAACCGTGCTCCTCACCACGCACTACATGGAGGAGGCCGACCAGCTCTGCGACCGGATCGCGATCGTCGATCACGGCACCATCGTGGCCCTCGACTCGCCCGCGGCGCTGAAGCGGACGATCTCGGCCACCGAGGTCGTGCGCCTCGAGGTCGGCGCACCGCCGCGGGCTGGCGGAGACCAGCCGCTCCTCGACCGGCTCGGGAGGGCCGGCGAGGTGAAGCACGCGGCGCGCGAGAACGGGACGCTGTCAGTCACGATCCACACCCCGAGCGCCCGGGATTTCGTGCCCGCCGCCTTCGACGCGGCCCGGGCCGCGGGAGCGGCAATCAACCACGTCGAAGTCGTGCCGGTGACGCTGGAGGACGTGTTCCTCTCCCTCACCGGGCGGGCGCTGCGCGAATGACGAGCGCGCTCGCCGATCTCCGCGCGCTCGGCGCCGCCGGCCTCAAGGAGTGGCGGCTCCTCCGGCGCTACCCGAGCATGTTCATCGGCTTCCTCTTCTGGCCGATCGCGCTGCCGCTGAGCTACGTCCTCCAGGCCCAGGGCTTCGGCGGCTCGAGCTCGGCGGCGCGTGACGCCTTCGCGCAGCGTGCCGGGACCGCCGACATCGCCGGCTTCCTGTTCCTCGGCTGGGCTGCCTACATGTGGATCAGCATGATCCTGTGGGGGCCCGGCACGGCCCTGCGCACCGACCAGATCCGCGGCACCCTCGAGGCAGTGTTCATGACGCCGGCGTCGCGCCTCGTCGTCATCTTCGGGCCGGTGGTGAGCCAGGTCGTATGGGCGGTCTGGATGTTCGCCGTCGTCGGCGTGGTGCTCGTCGTCTTCTTCGGCGCGCCGATCGGTCCCGTGGAGGCGCTGCGCGCGCTCGGCGTGATCCTCGTGGCGGTGCCCGCCCTCTACGGCCTCGGCGCGCTGTTCGCCGCGGTCGTGCTGCGATTCGGCGAGGTCCACGCCATGGTCCAGGGCGTGCGCGGCGTCTTCACCGTCCTGTGCGGGATGAGCTTCCCGATCATCATGCTGCCGGAATGGGCTCGGGCGATCGCGCTCGGCCTGCCGCCGACCTACCTCATCGCCGACCTGCGCCACGTGCTCCTCACCGGCAGCGGCCTCGTCGAGCTCCTTCCCGACCTCGCCATCCTCTTCGGGATCGGCAGCCTGCTGTGCGTGGCCGCGGTCATCGCGTTCCGCCGCACCGAGCGCCATGCGCGCCGCGGCGGGTCGCTGGCGCAGTACTGATGACCGAGGCTGCCATCGGCCGCTCCGGGCCGTCCCGCCGCGAGGACCTCGCCGCGGAGTGGCGTGCCGCCGTCGCGCTGGCGCGCAAGGAGCTGCGCATCGCGCGGCGCTACCCGCTCAACCTCGTGAACGAGGTGCTCCAGCCGCTGTACCAGTTCCTCCTGCCGAGCCTGCTCCTCGGCGCGACATTCCTGGTCGGCGGCCGCGCCATCGGCCTCGAGAGCTCGACCGGCACCCCCGACCTCGCCGGGTACCTGTTCCTGGGGATGATCGTGGGCGGCCTCACCGGCACCGCGTTCTGGGAGATCGCATTCGGCCTCAAGCGCGAGATGGATGCGGGCACCCTCGAGCCGGCGTGGCTCACGCCGACGCGCCCGGAGACGATGGTCATCGGCCGTGCCATCGGCGGGATCGCGGTGGCGGGCGTGACGAGCGCGGTGCTGCTCGCGATCGGCTGGGTGGTGTTCGGTGCGTCGTTCGCCCCCGGTGCCTGGCTCGCGCTGCCCGCCGTTGGGTTGGCGGCCTTCAGCATGGTGGGCGTCGGCTACCTCGTCGCCGCGGCCGTGCTGCTCATGCGGGAGCCGAGCTTCTTCGTCGACGCCACGAACTTCCTGTTCGCCATGGCCTCGGGCGTCGCCTTCCCGGTGATCGTGCTCCCCGAGCTGCTGCGACCGATTGCCTACGCGCTGCCCACGACCTACGCCCTCGACATCCTCCGCATCCACGCGCTGGGCACGATTCCGATCGCCGCGGAGCCGATCGAGTGGCTTGTGCTCGTCGCGACCTCCCTCGTCGCGCTGCGGCTCGGCATCGCCGCCTTCCGGCGCACCGAGCACCGGATGCGTGTCCTCGGTACGCTCGGCCAGCACTGACCGGGAGCGCCGCCTAGACTGCTGACGGTGGAGCCCGCGACGACCACCGACTCGATCACCGTCATCGAGCACGCCAATTTCGCGGTCTCGGACCGCTCCGGGGACATCCACCCCGGCAGCTACCACGGCTTCTTCGCCGACGACACGCGCTTCCTGTCGCGCCTCGCGCTGCGCCTCGGCGGCAAGCGCCTCGAGCCGCTCTCGACCGTCACCGACGACCACGGCCAGGCGACGTTCTACCTCGCCAATCCACGGCTGGGGCGCATTCCGCCGAGCAGCCTCGTCGTCATCCGCGATCGTGCCGTCACCGATCGGCTGACCGAGCGGATCCGCCTCATCAGCTACGCGCCGGAGCCCGTCCGCCTGCGCCTGACGGTCACCGTGGGCGCCGATTTCGCCGATATCTTCGAGGTCCGCGGCTGGCGCCGACTCACCCGCAGCATCAGCACCGATCGCACCGAACGCGGCCTGACGTTCCAGTACGCGCATCGCGGGTACCGTCGCCTGACGCGGGTCGGCGCGGACCGGCACGCGGTCGGCCACGATGGCGACCTGAGCTTCGACGCGACGCTGGCGCGAGGCGTGCCCTGGGACGTCACGCTCACCGTCGACCCGTCACGGGAGGCCGAGCGTGGGCCGCGCCGCACGCCACCAACGGCCCGTCTCCGCGAGCCGGAGCGCGTCCGCGATTGGCTGCGGGCCGCTCCCCGCCTCCACACCGACGACCCTCGCCTCGCGGCCGCCTGGCGCCATGCGGTGACCGACATCGCGTCGCTGCTGCTCTCGGTCGAGGGTGGTGGCTTCATCCCCGCCGCCGGCATGCCGTGGTACATGGCGATCTTCGGCCGCGACTCCACGATCACCTCGATGCAGACGATGCTCATGGACCACGGCGAGCTGGTCGACGGCACGCTCCGCCAACTCGCCGCCTACCAGGGCACCCGCGTCGACACGTTCCGCGAGGAGCAGCCGGGCAAGATCCCGCACGAGGTCCGCAACGGCGAGCTCGCCGCATTGGAGCACGTGCCGCACGGGCGCTACTACGGGTCGGTGGACGCCACGCCGCTCTACGTCCTCCTCTTCCTCCGCGCTGCGCGCTGGGTCGGCTGGCTGCGCCAGGCCGCGGCGGGGCCGCTCCTCGCCCGCCCGAGCTCGACGCACGGACCGATGCCCGAGTGGCTGACGCCCGCCCTGCCGGCGGTGCGCGCCGCCATGGCGTGGATCGACGCGACCGCCGATGCCGACGGGTTGATCTGGTACCACCGGCCGCATCGCGGGGGGATCCGCAACCAGGTCTGGAAGGACAGCAACGACAGCTATCGATTCGCCGACGGCCGCATCGCGGATCTCCCGATCGCCGCGGTGGAGGTCCAGGGCTATGTCGTCGCCGCGCGGGCCGGCTGGGCCGCGGTCCTCGCCGGCCTCGGCGACCACGAGGGCGCGGCGCTCCAGCGCGCCGCGGCGACCCGGCTGGCGGCGACGATCGAGGCCGCCTTCTGGATGCCCCAGGCCGGCACGTACGCGATGGGCCTCGACCGCCGTCGCCGCCAGATCGACGCGGTCACCTCGAATCCCGGCCACCTCCTGTGGGCCGGCGCGATCCCGAACGACCGCGCCCGGGCGGTGGGCGAGCGCCTCACCGCGCCGGACCTCTTCTCCGGCTGGGGGATCCGTACCATGTCGGCCCAGATGGCCGCCTACAACCCGATCAGCTACCACAACGGCACGGTCTGGCCCCACGACAACAGCCTCGTGGCGGCCGGCCTGGCTCGCTACGGCCAGGGCGCGGCCGCGTGGCGCGTGATCGACGCGCAGCTCGACGCGGCGGAGACCGATCCGGCACACCGGCTGCCGGAGCTGTTCGCGGGCTTCGACCGCCGCACGACGAGCGACCTCGTGCGCTACGCGGTCGCCTGCGCGCCGCAGGCATGGTCGAGCGGCGCCATCGCGCTGGCGGTCGAGACGCTTCTCGGCGTCGAGCCGAGCGGGCGCGCCCCGCGGCTGCGGTCGCTGAGCGCGGGACCCCGCGTCGAGCTCGAGCCGGTCCGCATCGGTGGCTGGCGGGGAGCGCTGGCCACGACCCGCGACGATGCGGCCGCGTCGACGGCTCCGCCGCTGACGGAGCGCCGGCCGGCGTGAGCAGCGTTCCGACGTCCCGTCCGACGGCTCCCTGGTGGCAGGGGGCCGTCATCTACCAGGTCTATCCCCGCTCGTTCGCCGACGCGAATGGCGACGGGATCGGGGATCTCGCCGGGATCATCGCTCGCCTCGACCACATCGTCTCCCTCGGCGTCGATGCGGTCTGGCTCTCCCCCATCTATCCCAGCCCACTGCACGACTTCGGCTACGACATCACCGACTACACCGATGTCGCGGCCGAGTACGGGACGCTCGCCGACCTCGACGCACTCGTCGCCGCCTGCCACGCGCGCGGGCTGCGGCTGCTGCTCGACCTCGTCCCGAGCCATACCGCGGTCGAGCATCCCTGGTTCGTGGATGCCCGCGCGTCACGCGCGTCCGCGAAACGGGACTGGTACATCTGGGCCGATCCGAGCGCCGACGGCGGGCCACCGAACAACTGGGTCGCGGCGTTCGGGAGCTCGGCCTGGGAGCTCGACCCGTCGAGCGGCCAGTACTTCCTCCACTCCTTCTACCCGGAGCAGCCCGATCTCAACTGGCGCAACCCGGCGGTGGCGGTCGCCATCCACGACGTCATGCGCTTCTGGTTCGACCGCGGCGTCGATGGCTTCCGGGTCGACGCGATCGCGCATGCGGTCAAGGACGACCAGCTCCGCGACAATCCGCCCGCGGTGCGCGGACGCACGGTCTTCGGGGTTGACGGGTCGGGCCACGAGCGGCTCTGGAACGTCGAGCGGCCCGAGGTCCACGATGTGATCCGCGGCATGCGCGCGGTGAGCGACGCGTATCCCGAACGGGTCCTCATCGGTGAGGTCTACACGCCGACCGAGATGCTGGCCGGCTTCCTGGGTCACGGCCGCGACGACGAGTTCCCGCTGGCCTTCAACTTCGAGCTCCTGCATAGCCCGTGGGACGTGGCCGCCTTCCGGCTCGCGATCGAGCGCAGCGAGGCGCTGACGCCGGCCTTCACGAACCCGACCTACGCGCTGAGCAACCACGACCAGGTGCGGCACGCCACGCGCTATGGGCCCGATGCCGTCCGCCTCGCCGCCCTCATCCTGCTCGCGTTGCGCGGCACGATCACGCTCTATGCGGGCGAGGAGATCGGCCTGGAGGACGCGATGGAGCTGCCCGGCCCGCGGTGGGATCGCGCCGGACGCGACGCGCAGCGCACGCCGATGCAGTGGGACGCAAGCGAGCATGGTGGCTTCACCACCGGCCAGCCGTGGCTGCCGGTGACCGATGCGGCGACGCGAAACGTGGCCGCCCAGGACGCCGATCCCGCGTCGGTGCTCAGCCTCTATCGGCGCTTGATCGCCCTCCGTCGCGAGCGGTTCGCGCTTCGGCACGGCAGCCAGCGCGCGATCCTGACGCTGCCCGGTGAGGTCATCGGCTGGACACGGGAGGCGGAGGGCGAGCGCCTGCTCGTGCTCGGCAACATGGGCTCGGCGCCCGAGCTCGTCACGCTCCCCGACCTGGCGGACGCCGAGGTCGTCATCGGTACCAATATTGAATGCCTCGGCCGCGTGGCAACCACATCGCTCCGTCTCGAGCCAGGCGAGGGACTCGTGCTCGCCATGGCACAGCATGGACTCGGCGCGGCGCATGCTGTAGGCGACCGATGACCACGAGGCGGCCGTTTCCCCCAGAACGCGATCCCAGGCCATCCGTCGACCCGCACCTCGAAGTTCGAGAGAAACACCGTGGCAAGCGGGTGGGCGATGCCTACGTGAAGATCGTGCGCCCCTTCGAGGAGTCATTCGAACGCGGCGAGGAGGGGACGCTCGTCGCCAGCGAACTGACAGTACTTGAACGGCGAGGGTGGACCGGCGTGCTGCGCCGCATCCGGACCACGCTGATCGGTCGTCCGATCAGCAGCGAGCGTGAGTCTCACGAACGACTGACGAAGCTCAAGGCGCTCGCCATTTTCAGCAGTGACAACATCAGCTCCTCGGCCTACGCGACCGAGGAGATGATGCGAATCCTGGTCCTCGGTGGGCTGTCGGCAATCAGCCTGACGATGCCCATCACGATCGCAATCGTCCTCATCCTGGCGATCGTCGCCACGAGTTATTCCCAAACGATCAAGGCATACCCCGATGGAGCGTCGAGCTACATCGTCGCCAGCGACAACCTTGGGACGCTGCCGGGCCTCACCGCAGCCGCGGCCCTGCTCATCGACTATGTCCTCACGGTGGCCGTGTCAGTGTCGGCCGGTGTCGCCGCCATCACGTCCCTGGTGCCGTCACTCTTCCCCGACCGCGTTCCGATTGCGGTCCTCATCGTCATCGTCCTCATGCTCGGCAACCTGCGCGGCATCCGCGAGTCCGGCAGCATCTTCATGGCGCCGACGTACCTCTACATCGGCGCCATCGCGGCCGTCATCGGCATCGGCCTGTTCCGCCAATTCGTCACCGGTGACCTCGGCACGTTCACCGCCCCACCCGACTGGATCCGGGCGGATGAGCAGGGCAGCCTGGGCGTCCTGAGCCTGTTCCTCCTGCTGCGCGCGTTCAGCTCCGGGGCTGCCGCCCTCACTGGCGTCGAGGCGGTGTCGGACGGCGTCCCAGCGTTCAAGCCGCCGGAATGGCGAAACGCGCGCACGACGCTCATCTGGGCGGCAGCCATCTTCGGCTTCCTGTTCCTCGGGATCAGCTACCTTGCCAGCGCCATTGACGTCATTCCGGATCCCAACGAGGTCCAGACGGTCCTCTCGCTCGTCACCCGCCACGTCACCGGGGATGGCTGGTTCCTGATCCTCGTGCAGGTCTCCACCGCCCTCATCCTCGCCCTGGCGGCAAACACGAGCTTCGCCGACTTCCCGCGCCTGTCGAGCTTCCTCGCCCGGGACAGCTTCATGCCGCGCCAATTCGGGTTCCGGGGCGAGCGGCTGGCGTTCACCACCGGCATCGTTGCGCTCTCGGCGCTCGCCATCGTCCTGCTCCTCGTCTTCCAGGCGAGCGTGACCGCGCTGATCCCGCTCTACACGCTGGGCGTCTTCGTGGCATTCACCCTGAGCCAGAGCGGCATGGTCGTCCGCTGGTGGCGGCGCCGGGAGCCGGGATGGCGCCTCGGGCTGCCGATCAACGCGCTCGGTGCGGCGACGACCGCGGTCATCGCCGTCATCGTGGCGACGACGAAGTTCCTGTCCGGCGCGTACCTCGTGATCATCGCGGCGCCGCTCCTGATCCTGCTGCTGCTCGCCATCCGGCGCCACTACCGCAGTGTCGCCGCGCAGCTGAACCTCGACCAGATCGCCCCCGGCAAGGAGGTCTCCGCCGAGCCGATCGTGATCGTGCCGATCGCGCGCCTCGACCGCCCGGCACGCCAGGCGATCGCGTTCGCCAACTCGATCAGCCAGCACGCGGTGGCGGTCCACGTCACCAACGACCCGGCCACCGCCGAGGCGCTGCGCGAGCGCTGGCCGGAGTGGGCGGGCACGACCGAGCTGGTGGTGGTGGAGTCGCCCTACCGCGCCCTGGTGGGTCCGCTGCTGGCCTACATGGACGCGCTCGGCAAGCAGGCCCCCAACCGCCCGATCGTGGTCGTCCTCAACGAGGTGGTGCCGCGCCACTGGTGGGAGAACCTGCTCCACAACCAGACCGCCCTGCGCCTCAAGCTGCGCCTCTTCAGCCGCCGCAACACGATCGTCGCCGACGTCCCCTACCACCTCGACTGACGCCTCGCGGGCTGTCGGGGGCGGTTGTGTCGGCCGGCATCCGGGGTCAATGTGCACGTGGCGCACGCTAGCCCGCCTGGACGGCCCTCGCGGCACCTCCCGGGACCGTCGCCACGCTCAGTCGCGTCCGGCTACCGGGCACGTGGTGCCGCGAACGTCACATCACGTGCACTGCCTGAAAATTAGGGGCATCCGGCCGTACGCGGACCGATCCCGTGCGCCACGCGCACGTCTGCCCGCTTCAGCCCTCCTCCCCGCCCGACTCGCCGACCGGGTCGAGCCGGTAGTAGTCGCCCACCGCCTCGATGTGCGCCCGCGCGGCTGCGTACAGCCAGTTCGCCGGCCACGGCTGCTGTCGCCCGGCCGCCTCGATCACCGCCGATCGCTCCGCGCCGCGCTCGAGCCGCGTCGCGGCGCGCAGCACGCCGCCACCGAACGGCAGCCGGACCACGATCCGCCGCGCCGCGCGCAGGTTGCGGGTCCACTGCGATCGGCCATTCGGATGGCCCACGTAGCTATGGCCGCCCACTCGCATGAGGCCGGCCAGCACGCTGCGCGGCCGCCCCGATTGCCGCCCGGGCACCGTCAGCTCGGCGGTGATGCCGAGCTGCCCGTTGCGCCACGCCCAGCGCTCGAGCGGATCGCTGATCCGCAGCAGGGCATACACCGCGCGAAATACGAGGCTCCAGAACGGCGACCGACGGGGTTCCACGCAAGGGATACGGATGGAGCCATCCCGCCGTACGAGCGGGCGCGGACTGGACATGATTCTTTACACTGCTAATCGTTCGGCCGCTCGCACTGCTCGGGGTGTGGGCGGTCGACCCTCGCCTGGACGCACGCGGAGCCGCCGAATGATCGACCCTGCCCACGCGCAGCTCCTCGCCAGCGTGCCGATCACGTTCGAGACCGCCAGCGGCGGGACCGAGCACGCGCCCTTCGTCATTTGCGCCGTCGGGGGGGTCGTGACCCGCCTCGTCCTCGACTCCGGCTCGGAGGTCCATCTCCTGAACCGCGAGCTCGTCGACGAGATCGGCCTCGCGACCGATGCCGGCGAGGAGGGCACCGATCACAGCGGCGCCACCATGCCGAGCTGGAGCGTCGAGGACGTCGGGCTTGGGCTCGGCGATGCGCACCTCATCCTGCGCGGCGTCGTCGCCATCCCGGCGCCGAAGCCCTTTCCCGGCTGGGGGGTGGGCGGCATCCTGAGCCCGCAGCACCTCCATCCGACCGCGGTGGCGGTCATCGACCTGGTCGCCGATGAGCTGCTCCTCGTCGAGGCGGACGACGGGGCCCTCGGCGCATGGATGGCCGCGCGTCACCCGGACCTCGAGGTGCTCGTTCTTCCGCGTGATCCGGCGTTCCCGACGCCCGTCGTGGAGGCGGCCATCGCGCCGTTCCCGTCCATCCCCACCCTGCTCAACACCGGTGGCCGCGGCACGGAGTTCGCCGCGTCAGCGGTGCCCGGCCTGGCATCGGGTAACGCGATCCGCATCGGCGGTGGGGTGAGCGGCGCGGATGTCGTGGCCGCATCGGCCGGTCGTCAGAGGCTCGTCGTTGCCGGGCGCGAGCTGCCCGTCGCCTCGCTGCAGGTGCGCTCCACGATGCACGACCCGCAGGGGATCGTGGGCATGGACGTGCTCCGAGGCACGGTGCTGGCGGTCGCGGCGGATCCGTCGCGTCCGGTCCGCTGGCAGCTCGCCGCGCTCAGTCCTGGCTGATCTCGCTCCCGACTGGCACGATCTCCCACCACACCCTCCCGGGCGGCAGCACGACGGGGTCACCGCTGTCGGCGTACGTCCAGGTCGTGACGTCGTCCGCGGCCGGCCGCGACCAGCGCACGTCGTATCCCTGGCCGCCCACGAAGAGCACGCCGGTGCCCGTCCCGACGAGGTGCTGGTAACGCCGCGGGAAGCCGCCCGGGTCGAGCTCGTCGGCCAGGATGTCCTGCTTCACGACCTGGACGATGACGGTCGCCGCGCTGATGCGCTTGCCGTCGAGCGCGTCGGAGTTCGGCGCCCCGGCATCGGTCCGCAGCCAGAGGTGCTGATCGGCATTCCATTGCCAGCCGAACTGCCAGGCGCTCGACGTCTGCAGACCGATGGTGGCGACCGGCCTCCCGGCCGGCAGCTGGAGCGCGTCGGCGAAGGCGAAGGGCGCGCGGACGGTCCCCGCCCGGTCGATCATGCCCGTGAGCTTCCCTGCCTCCAGCTCGTGGCGCGCCGCGTCGACGTCGAGGAAGACGTTGTGCGGTGCCGGCCATCGGCCGCCGCGCGCGAAGAAGCTCCACTCGGCGGTGAGACCGTTGACGTACGGCACGTCGGACTGGTTGAACCGCGCAAGGACCTTCGAGGCGCCGCCGAAGTGGAACGTCACGTCGTGGATCTGCTGCCAGTAGTCGATGTTGAAGTAGCGGGCTGACCGGACGGGTCCAACGGGCTTCCCGACGGTCTCCCGGCACATGAACACGGCCCCGAAGCGGGTCGTGTCGCCCTCGACCGGTGCTTCGATGACGAGGTCCGCCAGGTTGAGGCCGGACGGCGGGCGCGCGATCGGGTTGTTCTCGATCTGGACGAGGATCGGCGTTCGGGTCGCCAGCTTGGGATCGGTCAGCGCGGTCCCATTCATCGGGCAGACCGCGACTGATGAGGCGCTCGGCGACGCGCTGGGCGTCGCTGCGGAGGCGCCGGGGGAGGCGACGGTGGCGGGGCTGCGGGTGAGAGAAATGGCCGCCACGACGACGGCCACCACGACCACGAGACCGACGGCGACGAGCGCACCGAACCGGGAGCGAAGGAACTGCATCGGTGACCAATCCTAGCCGGTCAGCCGCCCGCTTGACGGCTACGACCCGGCTGGCGCATGGTCGCTCAATGGGCGATCTGGTCAGCCTGCCGAGCCCAAGGAGCCGGTGGTTCACAGATCCTCGGGGACGGTCGCTGCGTGCCAGCGGGCACGCGGTGGCAGAACTCGTCGTCCTGAGCCGCTGGGAGACGGACCCCAGCATCGGCACCATCCAGCTTCATGCCGCTGATGCTCCGCAGCTGATCCAC
>JBBQMC010000066.1:0-12464 GCA_038328565.1 Candidatus Limnocylindria bacterium | reverse complement strand
TCCGGTCCGGGACGCTATCCTCGGGCCGATGGCCGATGCGCTCGAGCAGCGACTGACCGATGCGTACGCCTCGCGGCGCGCCGAGATGCGCGAACGATGGGACCGCGACCTCCCGCTCCAGGAGCTGCTGACCGACCGCTGGGAGCGGGCGCGCAACCTCGGCTTCGGCGAGGGAACGAGCATCTACCAGTCGGCCTACGTCTATGGCGACGTGCGGGTGGGTGCCGGCAGCTGGATCGGTCCGGGGGTCCTCCTCGACGGGAGCGGCGCGCCGCTCGTGATCGGCGCCGGCTGCGACGTGAGCGCGGGCGTCCAGATCTACACCCACGACACCGTGGCGCGCGTGCTGTCCGAGGGCAGGCAGGGGATCGCGACCGCCCCGGTCACGATCGAGGACCACGTCCATCTCAGCGCGCAGTCGGTCATCGCGCGCGGGGTGACGATCGGGCACCACTCGGTCGTGGGCGCCTGCTCGTTCGTGAACCGCGATCTGCCGCCGTACAGCGTGGCGTTCGGCGTCCCGTGCCGGCAGGTGGGGCGGGTGACGGTCAGCGATAGTGGCGAGGTCGAGCTCGTCTACGACTGAGCGCGTGCCGCCGCCCAGCGCTCGAGAACGTCGGCGATTCGCTCGGCCGCGTGCCCGTCCCAGAGGGGCGGGACGCGGTGGACTCCCTCCGTATCCCGCAGCGCCACCGCGATGGCCGGCAGGATCGCGGCGGGATCGGCGCCGATGAGCGTGTTCGTGCCGTCGCTGATCGTGACCGGCCGCTCGGTGTTCTCGCGGAACGTCAGGCACGGCACGCCCAGGACGGTCGTCTCCTCCTGGACGCCGCCCGAATCGGTGAGGACGAGGCGGGCGTGGGTCTGGAGGCGCAGGAAGGCGAGGTAGCCCTGCGGCGGGATGGCGTTGAGGCGCCCGAGCAGGTCGCCGGCGCCGGCGCGCTCGGCGACCGAGCGGGTGCGCGGGTGGATGGGGAAGACGACCGGCAGCGGGGCCGCAGCGAGCGCGGCCAGGATGCGGAGCAGGTTGTCGGGATCGTCGACGTTCGAGGGTCGGTGGAGCGTCACCAGCAGGTACCTGCCAGGTTCGATCCCGAGCGCGACCAACGGACCGATGTCGGCCGCCAGGTCGCGAAAGCGGAGGAGCGTGTCGATCATCGTGTTGCCGACGAGGTGGATCGTCTCGGGCGGATGCCCCTCCGCGCGCAGGTGCTCGTCGGCGTCGGGCGAGGTCGTGAGGGCGACATCGGTCAGGGCGTCGGTCACGAGCCGGTTGATCTCCTCGGGCATGCCGCGGTCGAAGGAGCGCAGCCCCGCCTCGACATGGGCCACCGGCACGCCGGCCTTGGCCGCCACCACGCTGCACGCGAGGGTGGAGTTCACGTCGCCCACGACGATGACGAGATCGGTCGGCGCGTCGCGCAGGTAGCCCTCGAAGGCGACCATCACGCGGCTCGTCTGCTCGGCATGCGTCCCCGATCCGGCGCCGAGGTGAACGTCGGGCTCGCGTATGCCCAGATCGGCGAAGAACGAGTCGCTCATCTGCGCGTCGTAGTGCTGGCCGGTATGCACGAGCGCCACCCGGAAGCGGCCGCGCCGCTCGAGCTCGGCGAGGATGGGTGCGGCCTTCATGAAGTTCGGCCGCGCGCCGGCGATCAGCGCGACGCGGAGCGGCGGGACGTCCGTCGTCACCGCCAGGTGCCGGGCGCGGCGTCGGTCGCGGCCGGGGGTGCCGCGCCGCGGGCCGTCGACTCGTCGATGATGCGCCACGCGTCGTCGACCCCGAGCCAGCCGCGCACGTCGGTCGGCCGCCCCTCGAGCTCCTTGTAGGTCCGGAAGAAGGTCTCGATCTCCAGGAGCCGATGCTGGGGCAGGTCCTCGAGGCGGTGCGTCTGGTCGCGTCGCGGGTCGTCGTGGGCAACGGCGAGGATCTTGAAGTCGTGGCCCTTCTCGTCGGCCATGTCGAGCACCCCGACCGGGCGGGCGCGGACGATGCAGCCGGGAAACGTCGGCTCCGCGATCACGACCAGCACGTCGAGCGGGTCGCCGTCATCGGCCAGGCTGCCCTCGATGAAGCCGTAGTCGCACGGGTAGTGGACACTCGAGTAGAGGATCCGGTCGAGCACGAAGCGATGTCGGACGTGGTCGTATTCGTACTTGTTCCGGCTCCCGCTCGGGATCTCGACCACGACCTCGATCGGGCCGCGCTGCGCGCCGCTCACCCGGAGAGTATGCCCGGGTAGACTCGCCACGTGGGACGCATCCTCGTCGCCGAACCGGTGGCACAGCCCGGCATCGACACCCTCGCCGCCGCGCACGAGACGACCGTGCGCCTCGGCCTGAGCCGCGCCGAGCTGCTGGCGCTGCTCGGTGAAAATGGCGGCTGGGATGCGCTCGTCGTCCGCTCGCAGACGCGCGTCGACGCGGAGCTGCTCGCCACCGCCGCGCCGCGGCTCTCGGTGGTGGGCGTGGCGTCGGTCGGGATCGACCGCATCGACGGCGAGGCGGCGACGCGGGCGGGCGTGATGATCGTCAACGCCCCGACGGGCAACACGATCGCCGCCGCCGAGCACACGATGGCGCTCATGCTCGCGATGCTGCGTCGCATCCCGGAGGCGGACGCATCGGTCCGTGCCGGCGAGTGGGAGCGCAGCCGCTACACCGGTCGCGAGCTGCGCGGCAAGACGCTCGGCGTCATCGGGCTCGGCAAGATCGGGAAGTCGGTGGCGCGACGCGCGACGGCGTTCGAGATGCGGGTCATCGCCGCAGATCCCTACCTCACCGCGGAGCAGGCGGCCGAGGTGGGGGCGAAGCTCGTCGGGCTCGCCGAGCTGCTCAATCGGTCCGACGTCGTCACCGTCCACACGCCCCTGAATGCGCAGACGCGCGGGCTGCTCGGGCGCGGCGCGCTCGAGGCGATGAAGCCGGGCGCGTTCGTCCTCAACGTGGCGCGCGGCGGCATCGTCGACGAGGCCGCGCTCGCCGACGCGCTGGCCTCCGGCGCGCTGGCCGGAGCCGCGGTCGACGTCTATGCCTCCGAGCCGATGGCGCCCGACAACCCCCTTCGTGCCGCCCGCAACCTCGTCCTCACCCCGCATCTCGGTGCGTCGACGGCCGAGGCCCAGGACCGGGTGGGGCTGGAGATGGCGGAGCAGGTCGTCTCCGCGCTGGCCGGCGTGACGCCGCCCTACGCGGTGAACGCTCCGTCGGTCGCGCCGGACGTGGCGCCGAAGTTGCGCCCCTACGTGGAGCTGGGCCGGCGCCTCGCGATCCTCGCCCGTCAGCTCGTCCGCGATCCATTCGACGGCCTCGCCCTCACCTACGCGGGCGAGATTGCCGCCGGCGAATGCGCCCCCATCCGCACGGCGGCCCTGGCCGGCATCCTCGAGGCGGTCACCGACCAGCGGGTCAATGCCGTGAACGCCGACGTTGTCGCCCGCGAGCGTGGGCTCACCGTGACCGAGACGCGCACCGCCGCCTCCGAGCCCTGGGCGTCGCTCGTCGAGCTCACCGTCGGCCCGGCTGAGGGCGCGCCGGCGCTGGCGCTTTCCGGTTCCACTGCCCACGGACGTCCGCATCTCGCGGCTATCGACGGCTTCGGGATCGACGCCGAGCTCGCCGGACCGATGCTCGTCACCCGCCACCACGACCGCCCGGGCATCGTCGGCGCGGTGGGCACGATCCTCGCCGAGGAGGGCATCAACATCTCCTCGTTGGAGCTTTCGCGCATGTCCGCGCATGGCGACGCGATGATGTTCGTCTCGGTCGACGACGCCATCTCGTCGTCCACCCTTGCGCGCGTCGCCGGCGCCGACGGGATCATCACGGCGCGGGTCGTGGAGCTGCCGCCGCTCTAAGCGGGGCGCGGGTCGCCGGTCGCCGGTCGGTTGTCGGCGTACTCCCGCGCTGTGCACGTTATCCGGGGTGGCGGCATCGGTCCCACGCCCGGAACGACGGCTAACTTGCAGCCAGTGAACATTAGCGCCGAATGACCTTGGATCAGGGGGGATAACGTGCACGGATAGCGAGTTGGTCGCTGCTCCCTCCCACGGCGCGCGCCGGTCGACGGCGCACGCGGCGCCGGGTCGCGAGCCAAGCGGAGCGTTCGACATCCGTCGGCCGCAGGCGGAGCAGCAGCGCGGTGGCCGGGCGCCGCGGACGATGGAACCACCGCGGATTCGCCCACCGTGTCGCTCGAAGCTGGCGAACAGCGTCGCATGGGAGCGGACGACGCGACGGTTGCGGTCCGTGTCGGCGACCGCCAGGAGCACCGCCACCCGATCGGTCCGCCAGCCGCGGTCCGACGCGAGCCGCGGTGCCAGCCGCCGCTTCGCGTCCAGTGAGCCCAACAGCCGTTGGAGATCGGTCAGCTCCGTCTTCACCTCGACGACGAGGATTGTGCGGGTCGCGGGATGGAACGCCAGCAGGTCAACGCGGCCGCGCTCGCCGTAGACACTGAAGCTGGCCTCCGCGACGGTCGCCCAGCCAACGGCCGAAAGGGTGGCCGCCAGCGCGTTGACGATCGCGGCGTGCTCCTCGTCCGCCAACCGATCGAGCTCGCCGCCACGCCCGACGGCGCTGAGCTCGATCCGAATGCCCATCGCCGCTGCCGCACGCTGGACGACCGACAGCCGGAAGCGCCAAGCCTCGCCCGACTCGATGCGGCTCACCGTCGCCGCCGAGATCCGCGTCCGGTCGGCGAGCTGGGCCTGCGTCCAATCACGCCGCAGCCTCGCCATTCGCAGCGTTCGTCCCAGCACATCTTCGCGCATCCGCCCATCGTGGCCGGCGGTCCTCAGCGGCGGCTTAGCGCTGCCTTATCCCTCGGGTGTGCATACAAACCAGGGTGAAACGCCAGGCATCCCCGCGCATCTATCCCCAATCTGCGCACCGTGCACGATGGGCCACGCTCGGAGGGTGTCGAGCGCCGCTTGCGTGCACCACCTCGGGATTAGCCCCACCAGAAGACCCTCCAACGGACCATCCCAAGGGACCCATCCGACGGACCCATCAAAAACGGATGCAGCTGCGCGGACACGCTGCCAGCGCCCGCAGGGATGCCGATTCGCGCCGGGGCACCGAGCGCGCGCGCCTACAATCGACCGCATGAGCACGAAACCCTTCGCCTCCTCCGCCGACCTCGCCGAAAAGGAGGCGACGCTCGAGGAGCTCGCGGACGGGGTCTACGCCTTCACCGCGCAGGGCGACCCGAATGTCGGGGCGATCGTGGGAACCGATGCCGTCCTCGCCATCGAGGCGCGCGCCACGCCCGTCATGGCACGGCGCTGGATCGACGTGCTCCGCACCCGCACCCAGCTCCCGTTCGGCGACCTCGTGCTGACCCACTACCACGCGGTCAGGACGCTCGGCGCGAGCGCGTTCGGCGCGCGGCGGATCATCAGCCACGCGGAGACGGCGGCGCTCATCGAGGAGCGCGGGGCGCAGGACTGGGCGAGCGAGCAGGGGCGGATGCCGCGCCTGTTCCTTGGCGCGGAGTCGATTCCCGGCCTGACGCGGCCGACGGACACGTTCGACGAGACGATGACGCTCGACCTCGGCAACCGCACCGTCGAGCTGCGCCACCTCGGTCGCGGCCACACGTCGGGCGACATCGTGGTCTGGCTCCCCGAGGAGCGGATCATGTTCGCCGGCGACCTCGTCGAGGCGCAGGCGGCGCCCTACATGGGCGATGCCCACGTGACCGATTGGTCGACGAGCACCCTCGACCACATGAGCGGAGTCGGCGCCGCCCAGCTGGTGGGCGGTCGCGGCCCGGTCGTTCAGGGAGTGGATGTCGACGTGGCGATCGAGGACACGCGCGCCTTCCTGCGCACGACGCTGGACCGGACGCGCGAGGTCCGCGACGCCGGCGGGAGCCTGAAGGGTGCGTTCGCATCGGTCCATGCGGAGCTTGCACCCCGGTATGCCGGCTTCCCGATCTTCGAGCACTGCATGCCGTTCAACGTGCAGCGCACGTGGGACGAGCTCGACGGCATCGACCATCCACGCATCTGGACCGCGGAGCGTGACCGAGAGGTCTGGGACGCGCTCCAGGACTGAGGTCGCGGTCATCGGCGCCGGGCCGGTTGGGCTGACGCTCGCCGGCCGCCTTGCGCAGCACGGGGTGCAGGTGGCCCTCTTCGACGCCGCGCCGGCACACGTCGGCGAGGGGTCGAAGGCGATCTGCATGCAGCGCGAGACGCTCGAGATCTGGGAGCGGCTGGGGATCGGGCAGCGGGTCGCGGATCGCGGGGTGCAGTGGCGCATCGGGCGTACCTACTTCCGCGGCCGCGAGCTGTTCAGCGTCACGCTCCCCGGGGCCACCGACGACCACTTCCCGCCGTTCGTGAACATCAGCCAGGCCGAGGTGGAGGAGCTCCTCCTCGCCCGCCTCGCGCGGCTCGGCGTCGTGCCGCACTGGGGCCACGAGCTCACCGCGCTCACCCAGGATGGGGAGGGCGTCACGGTCACGTTCGCCAACGGCGTCAGCGCGACCGCCGCCTACGCGGTCGGGACCGATGGTGCCCATTCGGCGGTCCGCCACGCCATCGGTCTGGGCTTCGCGGGGCACACGTTCGAGGACCGCTTCCTCATCACCGATGTCCGCGCCCGGCTGCCGTTCCCCGCCGAGCGGCGCTTCTTCTTCGACCCGCCGTGGAATCCCGGCCGCCAGGTCCTCATCCATCCCCAGCCCGACGACGTGTGGCGCATCGACTGGCAGGTCCCACCGCAGACCGATGCCGACGCCGAGCGCGAGCCGGGCCGCCTCCATGCGCGGATCCGCGCGGTCATTGGTCCCGAGGCGCCGTACGAGCTCGTGTGGCAGACGCTCTATCGCTTCAGCCAGCGGATCGCCGACCGATTCCGGGTGGGGCGGGTCTTCCTGGCCGGCGACGCGGCGCACGTCATGTCGCCGTTCGGCGCGCGCGGCCTGAACTCCGGCGCCGCCGATGCCGAGAACCTCGCCTGGAAGCTCGCCGCCGTCCTGCGCGGGGAGGCGGGCGACGCGCTCCGCGACTCGTACGACGGGGAGCGGCGACCGGCCGCGCTCGAGAACCTCGCCGTCACCGACGCCACCATGCGCTTCATGGCACCGCACGGCCCGTGGCGCCGGCTGTGGCGCGACCTCGTGCTGCGGCTCTCGGAACGGTCCTCCTGGTTCCGGCGGCGCGTGAACTCCGGACGCCTGGCGGCGCCCTTTTCCTATCCGGCGTCCGCGCTGGTCGGCGTGCCACCTGCCGCCGGGCTGCCGGCGCCCGGAAGCATCCTCGTCGATGCTCCGGTCACGACCGACGGCGCCTCGCGGTTGCGCGAGCTCACCGGTGGCGGGTTCGTGGCGCTCGTCTTCGGCTCAGCTACGGCTCCGGTCGTCGAGGCGTGCCGCGTGCTGCGCGTCGGGAGCGACCTCGGTGATCCAACCGGCCGCATGACCGCCACCTACGACCCCGACGGCGCCCCGCGCGCCTGGCTCATCCGGCCGGATGGGTATCTCGCCGGCGCCGGCACACCGGACGAGCTGCCGGCAATGCTCGCCCGGGCGCTGGGGAGGGGTGGCTGAGGCGCTCGCCGGCGGCGTTCCGGATGCCGCGGGAACCTTGCTCGCCGCGCGACGCCACTCGGCGCATGTTGTCACGACCGATGCAACCCCGCGCCGGAACGGGAGATCGCGGCGCGGGAGGTTCCATGACCCTCGCTGCTCCACGCCCATCGTGCCCTCGTTTGCTGGCCGTGCATGCTAACTGGGCCGACCGAGCCCAACCCCGGCGGCAGCATCGGTCATCGTGCACTGCGTGCAAGAACGCCCCATCAGGACCGCCTCGAGCGCGGATAACGTGCACCAGCGAGCAAACAAGCCAACGGCTCGCATGAGTCACGCCGCCCCCTCGGGGATCGGCTGTGGATAAGGCACGAGAGGTGGCCGAAACTCGTGGAGAAAGGGGCTTGTCCGCGCGGCCCGCGGGACAGAGAATGATGGCGTCCCGAAGGGGCAGCTGGCAGTACCGGAGATCACATCAACGGTCGCCGCGGTTCCTTCGGGACACTTCGCGTGCGCGGAAACCGGGCCAACGGCTACCTCCGCTCCTCGAACCGCCGGATGACGGCGGCCAGCAGCTCCCCGCCGGACGCGCCGCGGAACAGGGCGACGCCCGCATCCTTGCCCGGGACGAGCAGCTCCGCGTTCCATTCCCCGCGGGACTCGCTCGTGAGCCGGGTGGTGTCTGCGGCCGATGCGGACTCCTTCCCGGCGGCGAACAGCTTCGGGAACTCGCCGAGCGCGGCCGGGTCGCCGGCGCACGACACGCAGATCATCTGGTCGACGAGCTCCGGATTGGAAGCACCGACCGCGAACGCCGCCGCGTCCGCGGCGCCCGCCGCAAGCACCGCGACCCGCTCCGCACCCGCGTCGCGCAACCATGCGATCCCCGCCCGCAAGGCCGTCTCCGACCGGGCGTCCAGCGCCACGACCGCCATGCGCTTGGCGGCCAATGCGGCGCCCACGGGATCCCATCCTGCCGCGCCCGCCTCGGATGGACCGATGAGCACCACCCCGTACGCGCCCGAGCCCCAGGCGAGGGCATGGGAGCCATCGGTCAGCGAGATCGTCCGGGCAAGTGCCGGGGTGGGGACGAATGACGTCGGGGAGCCACTGACATCGGTCCCGGAAGAACAGGCCGCGAGGACCGCCGCGAGCCCGACAAGGAGCCAGCGGCGCATCAGAACCCCCACTCTCCCACGACGAATCGTCCGGCGAAGAACCCGAACAACCCGAGCGAGGCGAACGTGATGACCGCGCCCCAGCCACGCCGCCGCGACGCGAGGGCGAACCAGGCGAACAGCGGGAACAGCGTCAGCGAGTAGCGCGGCACGGACAGCACGAAGCTGGTCGAAGTGAAGAGCAACCAGTTGCCGGCCATCCACACGAACCACGACGGCGGGAAGCGGAACGCGGCGTACACCGTTCCGAGCGCGCCAAGGATGATGAAGGCGAGCTCCATCCAGCCGAGCATCATCGACTCCCAGCCGGGGCGGTCGGTGATGCTACCGACCACGCCGCCGATTCCCACCCACGGCGGCGCGAGCGACTTGAACCAGTGGTCGGACTGGACGAAGAGGAAGTAGAAGGGGTCGCCGTAGGTGAGCTGGTTGACCACCAGGTAGATCGCGAATCCCAGCGGGACCAGACCGATGCCCAGCCAGCTCCAGCGCCACCGGCGCTCCGGGTCCCTGTACCACTGCGTCGCAGCCTCCGCCGCGAGCGCGGGCACCAGCACCAGCCCGTTGACGCGCGCCAGGGCCGCGAGCCCGCCGAGGACGCCGGCCAGCCACCAGCGCTCGTTGCGCGCCGCCAGGAACGCGCCGAGCAGGACGGCCAGGAAGACGGACTCCGTGTACGGGATGTGGAGCACGTACGCGGTGGGGAAGATGAGGAGGAACCAGGCCGCATTGCGGCCCATCGGCCGGCCGAGCTCGCGGCCGACCACCCGCGCCAGCAGCGGTGCCACGAACATGCTCGCCGCGGTCGTGACGAGGAAGCCGGCCACGACCGGATCGTGCAGGACGGCGTTCACCGCGCCGGTGAGCCACGGGTAGAGCGGGTAAAAGACGATGAACAGCGGCACGTCGCCGGGGCCGTGCGCGTTGTACCCGTACTGCGCCAGGTCGAGGTAGTGCGGCGCGTCCCATCGGTTCCAGATGTCGAGGACCCGATGGAGGTCGACGATCTTCTCGTCGTTGACGGTGACGAAGGCGATGACGCCGAAGATGAGCACGCCAACCTTGATGAGGATGGTCAGACCGATGAGGTCCCAGTCGTCATCGCTCAGGCGCAGGCGCGGCATGCGGCCGAGTGTAGGCGGTGCGCCGTCGAGTGGTGACGAGGGCAAGTCCGATGGCGGACGCCGCGAGGATGGCGCCGATGACCGCGCCGCGCGGGGTCAGCGCGCCGTTGTCACAGCCGCCGGCGATCTCGTTGCCCGACAGCTCGATGCGTCCGCCAGGTCGCTCGGGAACATCTCGGTAGGCGATGCCGGAAGCGTTGCGCTCCGCGGTCCAGCAGCGCGTCTCCGTGGTCGAAAAGATTGCGACGCCAGCCCCCAGGATGAGGACCACGATCAGCGCTGCGGTGGCCGCTTCGACGAGCGAGTGTCGCGACAGGTGCGAGATGTCGCCTCGCCAGAGCTCCAACGCAAGGACGAGGAAGATCAGGAGCGGGACGACCAGGATTCCCACGTGCAGCACGGCCACCACCACCGCGGCCACGCCCACGGGAAGAAGCAAGGCTCCTCGCCATCCCAGACGTGGCGATGCCGGGCGCCCTGCACCCGCGGCCGCGGCGAACAGGATGGCCGACACCCCGAAGATGAGCGTGACGCCGGAGAACGCCAGCACCGAACCGATTGCCGCCGCCGCGCATGCCGCCCCGAGCAGCGCACGCCGCGCCTGAAGGGCGCCGATCGCGCCGATCACCGCCGGCACCGCGTACAGCGCACCCAACGCAACCGCACGGGGGATCGGCTCCGGTGGGTTCGGGAATCCCAGGGAGCGGCTCGCGATGCCCATCACCACGAACGCGAGGCCAAGCTGGACGCCCGCCGCGCTCAGGCCGCGGCTGCGGAGTCGCGACGCTACATCCTGCCTATAAGGTGCTACCATCATGTAGCACGTTACACCCTGGGTGCAAGGACCGGTTCTGGACCGATTTCGGCACGACTGCTACCATCGGTCACCTTCCCGAGCCCGCGCGACGCGGGCGATTCAGCCGGTCGGGGCGTGGCGCAGCCAGGTAGCGCGCATCGTTCGGGACGATGAAGTCGGAGGTTCAAATCCTCTCGCCCCGACCAGAACATCTGTTCGACGCCTCCGTGCTTACGGGCGCTCCCGAGGGGCTTCGCGCGGCCGCGCCATCTCGCACCGACGTACCTCAGTGTCCCGGTTGGGTCAGCACAAGGCTCGTTTGGATGCCTTGACACGACTCGTTTCTTGGGTGTCCGGGAGAGTGCGAGACGGGGGGCCGACCCTAATCAGGCAAGCTTCTCCCGGGCTCCTCCGATGGCGCCCGGCGCTTGGATGAGCAGCTCGCCCGCGCCGAGCGCCTGGACCGGCACCCGATGCTGACCTTGACCTGGTCGTATTGCCGCGAGTCGCTCCAGCTCGTCCGCCGCTCCAACAGCTCCACGCGCCGACCTGATGGCGTCAGCCAGGCCGCCCGCCGCGGCCGCGTATGACGGCTGCCTCATGACTTCATTAACGGCGGCTCGAATTGCGTCGGGTTGTGCCTCTCCATCGAGTGCGATCCCGGCTCCGAGCTTTTGGAGCCTTGCGGCAAGAAACGGCTGATCCGCAGCGGGGTTGGGAAGGGCAACCACCGGCACCCCGTAGGCGAGCGATGCCGATACGGTTCCATGGCCGGCGTGCGTCACGGTGGCCGCGACCGACGGCAGCACCCTGGCGTGAGGTACAAACCGCCGGATCGCGGCGTTCCCAGGAACCGACGCGAGTTCAATCGCTTGAGAGGCCGAAACTAGGACCCGAATAGGTTCGTCGGCGAGCGCCTCGAGCGTGTTGCGAATGCGACCCGATTGGTCCCACAGCCTCGTCGTGCTGAAGCTCACAAGCACCATCTTGCGATCGTCATCCAGGTTCCACGGTGAATCCCACGGCTCGTCCGGGAAGCCTTCGAAGACCGGGCCGACGTAACGCATGCTGCGGTCCGCGCCCGCGGCCGCCGGGTCCAGCTCCGGTATCGTGGTAACCAGCGTCAAACGCTCTGCCCAAGCGTCGTTCAGCCGAGCCAAGGCGGGTAAGCCCGCTCCTTCTCGTAAACGGTTGGTCGCATTCAGCCGCGCCTCTCCCACGGGCGTTTCGGGAGGCGGCACAAGTCCGGCTATGGCGGAATGGGCAAGGACAGCGGCGGGCACCGCGAGTTGGGCCATCGAAGCCAGAGCGCCCTGAAGGCTGAAGTCCACGATCAGCACGTCGGCAGAGGTCGCGGCGACGGCGTCTGGGATGTCCTCGAGGTGCTCGGGGGACGCCCACACGTTGGCCAACAATCCGGCCATCCGTTCAGCCGGAACGGTCGTGCGGTAGATGTCGAACGGACCACTCCGCGGCAGCACGCTGAAGCTGTAGCCCTTCGCCTCGAAGCTTTGTCGTTGAACCTCATAGCCGATGAATGCGACCTCGTGCCCGCGTGAGACCAATTCCTGGGCGATGCCGATCGCCGGAGGGATGTTGCCCCCGCCGTCCCAGGTCGCGAATGCGAAACGGGTCATTTCATGTCCTCCCCAAGATCCCCGCGACCATGTGCCGGACACAGGCTTCGGCGTCCTGACGGCTGCGCCCCATGTCCCGCCTGAGCAGTTGCCAGGTGTAGACGTCACAGGCGACGACCAGGCAATCCAGGAGTCTCTTCTGGTCGGTCTCCCGGTCCGCGAGCTGCGGGGCGAACTGATGCTGGATCGATG
>JBBQMC010000065.1:0-12477 GCA_038328565.1 Candidatus Limnocylindria bacterium | reverse complement strand
TTCGCACAGCGATTCACAACTGGTCGCAAGGCCATGGGTAGGTTTGGGTAAGGGTAGTGCGGGAAACCGTGCGTGAAAGATGCCCTTGCGATTAGCGAATCCGGCAGCAATGAAGGCCCCGCTTCGGCGGGGCCTTCGTCTATGTCCGGACGCCTCGGTGCGAAGCCGCAACGGAATGCATCGCGCAAGGGATATGCATGACCGCGCAGGCCATGCTCGCGTTGTCGTACGCCCGGACCGGTGCCCTCGTGCCCGGCGCGTCCGCAGTCGGCGCGACGACCACGCCGTTCACGTGCAACGGAACCCGGTTCTACCTGAGTGCCGGCGTCGGCGCGATCTTCCACCAGGGAGACACGAACGCAGGCGGCACCTTCACGTACATCGAGAACAACAACTACATCGAGGTGCGTGACAACCCGGAGGCTGCGCCGTCCGGCATGATCGTCGGGGAGTTCAACCAGCCGAAGCGGCTCGGCGATCAGGTGACGATCACGTTCGCGACCGACATCCATATCAGCGGCATCTACTGGTATGACAACGACCCGAAGAGCCCGCCCGAGGTCCCCGTGGCCGAGGCCGGCTGGTCGTTCATGGGCACGCCCGGCCCGCTGACCGGCGACAAGCAGCCCGTCTGGACCACGGCGAACATCACCACCACCTCGGTGAGCTACAGCGCCGGCGACGACTCGGGCGGGATCGACTTCTGCTTCACCCCGAAGCAGATGGGCGGCGGCCAGGGCTGCACCCCCGGCTACTGGAAGAACCACCTGGCGGCCTGGGGCCCCAGCGGCTACAGCCCGAACCAGACTCTCGAGTCGGTGTTCGACGTCCCGGATAGCCTCGGCATGGACAACGTCACCCTGGTGACCGCGCTCCAGGGCGGAGGTGGACCGGGCGTGAGCGGAGCAGCAGTGATCCTGCGCCGCGCCGCGACCGCCTCGCTTCTCAACGCCGCTCACACGGGCGTCAGCTTCGGCTACACGACCGCCCAGGTGATCAGCCAGACGAAACAGGGCGAAGCCCCCCGGTCACCGGGGGGCTTCGCCGTATCCTTGACCTTTGCGCTTCGAGAAACGAACCTCCTACCGTACCTACGCTGGCAGCGTTCGATCCGTGGGTGACCCGGGGAGGTTAGGAATAGGATGGCGACGGCGGTGAATGCTGCCGTGATTCGCGTGTGGTGCGGCTGCTACGTGCCGATCAACAATCGTAGCTACCCCCCTGCCACGTCCGGATCACCACTCGGCTCGGGGGCGCCAACATCCAGCGTCTCCTCAGACGGGCCCATCAGCGCAGCCACGTCGTCCACGATCCGCGGGTACGGCGTGCGCGGTAGGGCGCAGGAGGTCGGGTTGGCACGGGTCCGGGACCATCCCGACCTGACCGACCACGACCGGATCGAGGGCGCGGATGAGGTCGGCTGCTAGAGTCACGGGCGCCACCCGCAGCAGCGTCGGCCATGAGCTCGCAGGGCCTCACCACGGCGCTCCACGCGATCGCGCCATGGGTCTTGTTGCCCGCCGCAATGGGGGCGGCGGCAGCTGGCGTAATGCGCCGAGGTCGGCTGGCCCTCGTCCTAATCGTCATCGCATTGCTAGCGGTGGCGATCCCGATCGCCGCAGACGTGATCTGGATGCTTGCGGACCCGGCGGTGGACTGAGTCATCGGACTGTCTCCGGCCCAACGCAGGCCAACGGCGACGCAAGGAACGGTAGCTCGTTGAGTCGAGTCACAGGCTCACCGGTGAGCGCGGCGACAACTGCGCCCGGGCCTCAGGGACCGGCGCCAGCGCAGCGATGAGGCGGGACCCGATCGCAAGCCACTCCGGGTCTCGTCAAGGTCGGGGCTGAGCGTCGCCGATCGTCGCTGGGACTGGCCCGAAACGACAGGGTAAGATGGGGGCCGGAGCGGTAGACATGAGGTCCCTGGTGGGCCCCCGGTACCTCTGCAAAACGGTCCGGGGCTTACGCTCAAAGACCATAGTTCTACCGCTCCAAAGACGTCTACCGGACAAGCTCCAGCGCTGGTTTCCGCACGGATTCAGCGTCGGCTCCTGTCGGTAGCTGGCGCCGGTAGCTCAGTGGATAGAGCGTCGGCCTCCGGAGCCGAAGGTCGCAGGTTCGAATCCTGTCCGGCGCGCCAGCCTCGCCGCATCGGTCCATGCGGCATGATCGGTCCATGCAGGACGACCCGCTGCTGCTGAAGCGGAACGATCGCATCGCCCGGGAGGCCGCGGAGACGGCCCTCTCGCCGATCGCCACCCGCGCTCGAGACACGCGTGGCCGGGAACGGACCGAGGAGCCGGATGCCTACCGCACGGCGTTCGAGCGTGATAGGGATAGGATCATCCATGCCAAGGCGTTCCGTCGCCTGAAGCACAAGACGCAGGTCTTCCTCAACCCCGAGGGCGACCACTTTGTCACGCGGCTCACCCACACCCTCCAGGTCGCCCAGATCGCGCGCGGCCTGGCGCGTGCGCTGTCGCTCAACGAGCCGCTGGCCGAGGCGATCGCGCTCGGCCACGATGTCGGGCACACGCCGTTCGGGCACACCGGCGAGGAGGCGCTCGACCCGTACTTCCCGCCCGATGGCTGGCATCACGCCGCGCAGAGCGTCCGCATCTTCGAGGTGCTCGAGGATCTCAACCTGAGCTGGGAGGTGCGGGACGGGATCCGCGCCCACTCGTGGCGCATCCAGCCGCCGCCGGCGACGCCGGAGGGCTTCACCGTGCGCTACGCGGATCGGATCGCCTACCTGTCCCACGACGCACTCGACGCGATCCGGGCAGGCGTCCTCACCCCGGATGAGCTGCCGCCGCGCGTCGTGGAGCGGTTCGGGGCGCCGGGGCGCGGCTGGATCGGTCGCATGATCGAGGCGGTGGTCGACACCTCGCTGCGGGTCGGCAGGGCGGAGATGGATGGGCCGACCCTCCAGGTGATGCACGAGCTGCGCGACTTCATGTTCGAGCGCGTCTACCAGGCGCCCGCCCAGCGTGCCCAGCAGGTCGCGGCGGTGGAGCTCCTGCGCGACCTCGTCAACTGGCATCTCGAGCATCCCGACGAGATCCCGGACACCTACCGCGAGCACGAGGCGCCGCGAATCGTCCAGGTGACCGACTACGTCGCCGGCATGACGGACCGATATGCGCTCCGGGTCCACGGCGAGCGGGTCGCGCGCGGCGACGTCACGACCTAGCGGAACAGGCGGAGCGCGCCGGCGTCGACACGGAACTCCACCGGGGTGCTTCCCGCCGGTCGCCCGTCGACATGGACCGGCAGCCGCGCGCGCGTGCCGTCGATCGTCACCACCGCCGCGCGGCGCACAGTGACGCGCGGCTCGCGGACGGGCCGATGCCGGGCGACGCGAACGAAATGCGCGACGACCTCGAGCCGGCTCATGCCACCAAAGATCGCCACGTCGAGCAGCCCATCCTGGGGATCGGCATCGGGCGTCAGGGCGAAGCCGAAGCCGTGGTATGGACCATTGCCGATCGTCACCGCCGGCGCCCCGGTTCGGTATCGCTTGCCGTCGAGACCGATCCGCATCGGTGTGCGCCGGCGCCAGAGCGCGCGCCGCAGCCGCCGGACTACACTGATGATCCCGGCTCCCTCGCCGGCGGCCACCGCACCGAACCCATCCGCGTCAAGGCCGACGCCGGCCGCCTCGAAGAAGCGCTCCTCCCCATCAGCGATGACCGCGATCCCCGAGTCCATGCGCGCCACGGTGCCGGCAGCGATCGCCTCAACCGCCGCATCGAGCTCCAGCGGAACACCGAAGCCGGTCGCCACGTTGTTGAAGCTGCCGCGCGCCAGGATCCCGAGGGTCGCATCCCCGCCGCACAACGCGGCGGCCACCGCCCCCACCGTCCCGTCGCCACCGGCGATCACGACGTCCTGACCCTCGCGCGCGGCGGCCGATGCAAGCTCCGCCGCGTCGTCATCCTCGGCGAGGACATGGATACGGACGTCGAGTCCGCGGTCGCGAAGCGCGTCGGCAAGGGCCGCCGGCTCCAGCTCGTCGGGGTCGTCGGAGAGGTCGGGTCCGGAGCCGGGCTTTCCGCCCGCGACCGGGTTGACGAGGAGGAAGAGCGGTCGGCGCTCGCTCATCCGCCGGCCGACGGCGGGTTGCCGCGATTCGCGGCGGCGCGGTACGTCTGGAACGTCCCGTCACCGCAGTCGACCGCCACCTGGGCGGGGAGCGCGGCCGCCGTCGACCCGCTTGGTGCGGTCCCGGCAGGCCCGAAGACGGGCCGCGAGGCGAGGCCCACGAGGATCGTGCCGATCTGGACCGGGGTCTCGCCGGGACGCCCCACCGCCGGCGAGCTCGTGGCGGGCCGGTCCGGCTCCCACGTCCCGTCCTGCCAGACGAGCTGTGATGGGCACCCGGCGCGCCCGGTGGCGAGCGTGAGCCCCAGCACACCGACCCCGACGAAGACGACGATGCCGAGTCCCAGGCAGCCGATCGCGCGCCAGTTCATCGCCGCCGCATCTCGAATCGGTCGTGCTCGCCGCTCGCCGGCTCGCGGCGCGCGTCGACGGACTCCACCCGCGCTGCAGTCGGGCCGCGCCGCAGCGCCTCGACGAGCGCATCGAGGGCGTGGGGAGCGCCTTCGGCGACGACGCGCAGCGCCCGCTCGTCATCCTCGTTCATCACCCAACCGGTGACGCCGAGCGCCTTCGCGCGCTCGACGACCCACCAGCGGAATCCGACGCCCTGGACGCGCCCGGTCACCCGGGCGTCGACGCGCTCGGCGATCGCGTGCTGCTCCGTCATGCCGGCGACGTCACCCTCGGCCACGCGATCGCGGCCACCGCCATGGCGAGGCGCGGCGCCGCGTTGGCGAGCAGCCCTTCGCGGATCCGCTCGAAGCGGCGCGTCGTGGCGGCCAGCTCGGAGGCGGAGACCCACGGCGCGATCTCCGCCATCTCGGGCAGGAGCTCCACGCTCGGCGCGAGCTCCGGCCGTCCGCTGGCGGCGAGGGCGAGGTCGCGGGCGAGATCGGTCCAGGCCGCGAGGACGAGGAGCGCCGCGGCTCGCTGCTGAGCCGACGTGGTGGCCCGGGCGGCCGGTTCGCCGTCGGCCGCAGCCGGCTCGTCGGGCAGCGGGGACACGAAGCCGCTGGCCCCGTCGACGAGCTCGCGCACCGTCGCGAGTCGCGTCGCCCGCCCGCGCCCGAGGAGGCTGAGAAGTTCGCCCTGGGTGCGGCGTCGCCAGTCCAGCAGCCCCGGCGTCCGCGCGTAGTCGGCCGCGTGGCCCGCCATGCCGTCGGCGATCCGCGCCACCGATCGCGCCTGGTCCAGCGGGAGGTGCTCCGCGTCGACGAGCCACTCGACAAGCGCCTCCCGTGCGACCGGGCCGAGGCGGATCGACTGGCAGCGAGATCGGATGGTGGGAAGGAGCAGGCTGGCGTCGTGCGCGGTCAGGATGAAGAGCTGCCGGCGGCTCGGCTCCTCGAGCGCCTTGAGCAGGACGTTCTGGACCTGCTCATTCGCGCCATCCGCCCCCTCGATGAGCACCACGCGGCGGTCGGCAACGATCGGAGCGCCGGATGCCGACGCGAGCCAGCGGCGGGCTGCGGCGACGATGCTCTCTCCGCCGGAGCGCGCGTCGCGCCACGCGGTCGGCGACCCGACGACGAGGTCCGGGTGGGAGCGGGAACGCGCATCGCGGCAGCCGCGGCAGGCATTGCACGGTCGAGCGGAGGCGTCCGACTCGGCGCACAGCAGGACGGCGAGGAGGTCATCGGTGAACGCCGCCAGGTCGACGCCGCGCGGACCATGAACGAGGAGCGTGCCGCCGATGCGGCCGTTCTGCACCGCGCCGAGGAGGAGGTCGCCCGCGGTCGACTGCCCGAGTCCGAGGAAGCCTGTCGGCCCTGCCGTCACCACGGTTCGAGTATAGGTGTCAGGTGCCGTAAGCCCGGACTAAGCGGAGGATACGCGCGGCTCGCGCATGATCGGGGCGCGTGCTCCGCGGGTCACCCGGGCACAGGCGCTGGCGACCGGCTGGCAACCGGATCCGCCCCTGACCGTGGCCCGCGGGGCGCCATCGGTCAGGACCGGTGGCATACTTCGTGCACCCCGTTCCCTCGAGCGACAGGAGGTGTTCGTGCGCATTGGCAGCCGGCCGTCTACATCGGCCGAAGACATTTCAGGCAACGTCAAGGCATTCGTGGACAAGCTACTCGACGCCGAACTGGCGGACACGCTGGCAAAGCGGAGCCGCGAGATCGCGGCCGCCGTCGGTGATGCCACCGGCGCCGCCGTCGAGCGCGCAGGCGAGACATGGCAGGAGACGGCTCCCGTACGGGCTGAGGCGGTGAAGAGCGTCCTGCGGGCGAGCGACGATGCGACCCGCTGGGGAACGCGCACGTGGCGCAAGGAGCTCCGACCGCTCGTGAAGGATCTCTGGAAGCGACGCACCGTCGCCATCGGCGCCGCGGGTGCCGCGATCCCGGCCGGCCGCGGCCTCGTCGACACTGCGGCGCAGCGGATCGGTCTGAAGCAGCGCGAGGAGCGTCACTGGGGCGCCTTCTTCCTCGGGATGCTGCTCGGTGCCGCCGCCGGGGTGATCGCCGCGCTGCTCACCGCACCCAAGCGGGGCAGCGAGCTCCGCGACGAGCTGGCGATCAAGGCCCAGGCAGCGGCCGAGGTTGCCAGCCAGAAGGCTCAGCAGGCGGTCGAGGTCGTCGGCGAGCGCGCGCAGGCCGTCGCCGGTGACTGGGTGCCACTCTTCCAGCGAGACGAGGCCGACACGAACGGGGCGGGTGGCGAAGCCGCGGATGCCGCGATCGCGACCGGCATCGATTCGGACGCAGGCATCACCGTCGACACCGACATGCTGGCGAGCACAGCCGAGCCGGACGCCTTCGAGGCATCGATCCCCGTGACCGATGCCGCCCCGGCGGTCGAGACGGCCGACGAGATGTCGGACGCCGTGGCACGCGAGGTCGACGAACCGGCCTGATCCTCAGCCAACGCGCAGGACACACCAACACGGGCCGGCCCTTCGAGGACCGGCCCGTTCGTCGTTTCCAGCTCGCGTCAGCTCGACGTGCGCCCTGATCGGAAGCGCTGCCAGATCCCCTCGGGCGCTCCCTCTCCGTCCTCACCGGTGGACGCGTCGGCGGACTTCGGCGCTCGACCGCGAGTCGCCCGCTTCGGCTTCTCCTCCGTCCCCGCCTCCGCGGTGGCCTTCGGGGTTCGGCTGCGCGTGGCGCGCTTGGGCTTCTCCTCGGCGGTGGCGTCCGATGCCGGGGTCGTCGTCGCCTTCGTCGCCCGGGTGCCGCGCGTCCGGCGAGGCGTGGCAGCCTCGCCAGACTCCGTCGCGGTGTCGGCTGCCCGACCGCGCGTCGTCGTGCGTGCGCGCGGCGCGCGAGCTCTGGGGCGGGATGCGCCGGCATCGGCGGCAGCCGATGGCTGCTCCTGCTCCGCCGGGCTGATGCCCAGCTCGGCGAGCGTCGCCGCGTCGACCTCCTCGAAGCCGATCTCAGCGGCCTCCGCGTCGGTGTCGGCCCCTGCCTGCGGCTCGTCGAGCTCGGCCTCGTCGGTCTCGGCGCTCACGCCGAGCTGGGAGATGTCATCGAACTCCTCCCAGCCGACCTCCGTATTCGGGTCCCCCATCTCGCCGCCGCCCATCTCTGTGCTGACGGTCTCCTCGCCGGTGCGTCGGCCACGGCCACGGCCGCCCCGGCGGCGGCGGCGTCGGCGGCTGCCGTCGCCGTCGATCGCCATGACGTCGCCGTTCGAACCGTTGCTCGGCGTCGGCGCGACGGTCGGTGCCTCCTGGACGCTCGAGGCGCTGGGGGCGCTTGTCCCACGGCCACGGCCGCGGCCGCGTGCGGGAGCCCCGCCCGTCCGCAGCGCGGCGATTGCCGCGGCGGCAACGGTGCGCGATGCCTCGCGGAAGCCGAACTCGGGGTTGACCTCCTTGGCCGGCATCTCGGGCGCGCCCATCATCTTGCTTGCCTTGCCGCGCTCGATCGAGGCGACCTTCATGATGTCGATGAACTCGTCGGCGACCGCGATGAGGTCGCTCGAGGTGTTCGGCCGGAAGCTGATGACCTCGCAGCGCACGCCGCGGTCCTGGAGGGCGCGGATCGCCGAGGCGAAATCGCCATCGCCGGACACGACGACCGCGATGTCCATCCGGTCGCCCAGGCGGAGCATGTCGACGACCAGCTCGATGTCGAGGTTCGCCTTGACTCGCCCGTCACCGAACTTCCGGATGTCCTTGTGAACGACCTTGTAGCCGTTCTTGTTGAGGAAGTCGAGGAACTTCCGCTGGTTCTCGTTCTCCGGGTCAAGCCCGGAGTAGGCATAGGCGCGAATGAGATCGCGGCCCTTGGTCGCGTGCTTCAGCAGGGCGACGTAGTCGACGTCGACATCCTGGCCGCGCGCGGCGTAGTAAAGGTTGGCGACGTCAACGAACATCGCCACGTTCTTGCTCACAGTGAGCGTTTCTCCTGAGGAGTTTGAATGGTCGATGCGCGATCGTGGTGCGCCGGCTCCGGCGCGCCAGCGGGGTTAACCGATGGCGCGGCTCAGGAGCATCCCCGGTCCGGCGAAGCCTGCCGCATTCAGCAGCGGCGCCTCGGCACTGGCCAGGGGGTCGACGACCTCCACGCGCGAGCATCCTTTGTTCCGCGCCGACGTGACGAGCTGCCCGATGATCGAGCGGCCGATCTCCGTACGGAGCGAGGTGTCAGGCCCGTCGTCGCGCGCGTCGTCGGTGCCCGTCGTCGCGCCCATCTCGTCGATACATCCGACGAACGGGCCCGACCTCACCGCGGGACGGATCGAGAGGACGCCCGCGCCGACGATGCGATGCTCCCGCTCGGCGACCACGACTGTGGCGGCCGGAACATAAAGGAGGCTTCGCAACCGATCGGCGTCGTCGCGCCCGGTGCCGGACCAATGAGCGGAGCGTGCAAGCACGCGGATCGCGGCATCGATATCGGTCAGGCGGGCGCTGCGGACGATGAACTCCACCGGTGGCCCTCGGGACGGGTAAGGCAGCGCGCGCAACGCAGCTGCATGACGTTCCCGGCAGAGGATACCAGATCGCGGATCGGCCCGACCGTGGGCGACGTTGAACCGGTGAGCCCTCGGCGGGGTATTGCACCTCGTCCGGTGGCGCGGCTATGATGCCCGCCACCTTCCGGGCAGGCACACTCGCCGTCCCGAGTACGTGAGGAGAGACCGGATGCACTACCTCAGGCGTTCGAGCGCCGTGCTGGCGCTCGCGCTGATCATCTTGTCTGCCTGCCAGACCGGCGGGTCGACGACCCCTTCTGCATCCGCCGGCGGCAGCGGCGGTGGCGGCGGGAGCAAGGGGACCATCAAGATCGGTATTGATCTTCCGCTGTCGGGCGGCGAGACGACCAACGGCGAGCCCACCGCGAACGGCGTCATCCTGGCGCTCAAGGATGCGGGCGGCGTGGCCGGCGGCTACACCGTGGAGCTCGACACCCGCGATGACGCGGTGAACGGCGTCCACAACCCGGACCAGGGCGCCACGAACGTCCAGGCGCTCGTCGCCGATGACTCGGTCGTTGGCATGGTCGGGCCGTTCAACTCGAACGTCGCGCGCGCGCAGATCCCCGTCACCGCGCCGGCGGGTCTGCTCCAGTGCAGCCCGGCGAACACCGCCGTCGACGTCACGAAGAAGCGCGACGACGGCACGTTCCTGCGCGGTGACAACCCGGTCAGCTACGTCCGCGTGGCGACGACCGACGACGTGCAGGGGCCGGCCATGGCCGACTACATGTACACGAAGCTCGGCGCCAAGACCATCTTCATCGTCGATGACACCGAGACCTACGGCAAGGGGCTCGCTGACGAGTTCCAGAAGAAGTACGAGGAGCTCGGCGGCACGGTCACCGGTCGCCAGGGCGTCCCGAACCCGGACGGCTCGGCCGACTACACGAGCATCCTGACCTCGGCCAAGGGTGCGAACCCGGCAGCCGTCTTCTACGGTGGTGTCACCACGACCGGTGGCGCGAAGCTCCGCTCACAGATGGCTGATGCCGGCATGGGCGACCTGCCCTTCGGCGGCGGCGACGGCATCGTCGATGGCCCTGCCAGCAGCGATGGCGCGTTCATGAACCTCGCCGGCGACGCAGCTGCGAACTCGTTCGGCAGCGTGGCAGCGATCCATGACATCCCGAACGCGGATGCGTTTGCGAGCTCATACCAGAGTGAGTTCAGCAAGGCCCCCGGCGCGTACAGCGCCCCCGGCTATGCCTGCGCTCAGGTGATCATCGCGGCACTTAACGCGGTGGCCGACTCGGCCAGCGGCATGGCTGACCTGCGCGAGAAGGTCCGCGCCTACGTGACCGAAGGTGGCAACAGCTTCGACACGGTGCTTGGCCCCGTCACGTTCGATGAGAACGGCGACACGAGCCAGCACACCATCTCCTACTACAAGGCTGACCTCAACGCTGACGGAGGCGCCAACTGGGTCTTCGACAGCCAGAAGGACTTCGGCCAAGGGGGCTGAAGCGACTGATTGAACGAAGGGGCCGCGCCGCCTCGGCCGGCCCCTTCGCTCTTCCCCACTGCGAGGACCTGGAGTCGCAATGGAACCCTCAGTCCTCATCCAGCAGTTCTTCAACGCCCTGGCGCTCGGCGGGATCTACGCCCTCGTAGCGCTCGGCTACACGATGGTCTACGGGATCATCGAGCTCATCAACTTCGCCCATGGCGACGTGTTCATGGTCGGCGCGTTCGTCGCGTTCGCGATCCTGCGCTACCCCTTGGGCCTGACAGGCAGCATCAAGGATCCGTTCCTCCTGATCGGGGTCCTGCTCCTCGTCTTCATGATCACGATGATCGTGATGGGCCTGGTGGGCGTGCTCATCGAACGCTTCGCGTACCGGCCGCTCCGGAACGCGCCGCGCCTCGCGCCGCTGCTCACGGCGATCGGCGTCTCGTTCATCCTCCAGAACATCATCCAGACGATCTTCGGGCCCTCGCCGCGGCCGTTCCCGAAGCTCATCAGCTCGAGCGGACGCTTCGACCTTTTCGGCGCCTCCATCTCGTACCTCACCGTCTTCATCTTCCTGCTGGCGATCCTCCTCCTCGTCGTCCTCCAGACCTTCATCGGGCGCACCCGGCTGGGCCGTGCGATGCGATCGACGGCCCAGGACCGCGACGCGGCACAGCTCATGGGCGTCAACATCAACCGCACCATCGCGCTCACCTTCTTCATCGGCTCCGCGCTCGCCGGTGCCGGCGGCGTCGTGGCCGGCCTGTACTTCGGCCAGGTCCAGTTCACCCTGGGCTTCTCCGCCGGCCTGAAGGCGTTCACGGCCGCCGTCCTCGGTGGCATCGGCAACATCCCGGGCGCGGCGCTCGGCGGCTTCCTCATCGGCTTCGTGGAAGTGTATGCCGGACAGTTCGGCCTCGCCCGCTGGGGAGAGGCGCTCGTCTTCGCCGTGCTCATCATCGTGCTCGTCTTCCGCCCATCCGGCCTGCTCGGCCAGGCGCTGGGTGAACGCGCATGACCGATCAGGCGAAGGCGCGCACCGCGCCGCGGGGGCCACGGAATCCGCGGTTCGGCCGCATCGGCGGCGCCGTCGGCGGGTTCCTCGGCAAGCATCGGTCCCTCGCGGTGCTCGTGGGGATCGCGGTGGTCGGCGTCTTCCTGCCGCTCATCGCCCAGGTGCCCCCGCTGCGTACCTTCCAGCCGTTGAGCTCGTGGCTCAACGTGTTCACGCTGTCAGGCGTCTACGTCCTGCTGGCGCTGGGCCTGAACATCGTCGTTGGGCTGTCCGGCCTGCTCGACCTCGGCTACGCCGCGTTCTTCGCGATCGGCTCCTACACGTACGCCTTCGGGGCGTCGCCGTACTACGGCCTCCACTTCCCATTCCTGCCGATGCTGCTCGTCGGCGCGCTGATCGCGGCCGTCTTCGGCGTGCTGCTCGGCGCGCCCACCCTGCGGCTGCGGGGCGACTACCTCGCCATCGTCACGCTCGGGTTCGGCGAGATCGTGCCGATCGTGTTCAAGAACTCCGACGAGTTCACCGGCGGGACGAACGGGGTGAGCGGCATCTTCGCCCCGAACGTGTTCGGCATCCAGTTCACGACGATCAACATCCTGCCGTTCTACGTCGTGATGCTGTTCCTCATCGCCATCACGATGATCTTCGTCTATCGGCTCCAGGAGTCCCGGCTCGGACGGGCCTGGATGGCGATCCGCGAGGACGAGCTGGCAGCGGCCAGCAACGGGATCAACACGGTCACGACGAAGCTGCTCGCCTTCGCGCTCGGCGCCTCGACGGCCGGCCTGGCCGGCGTCTTCTCAGCCAGCAAGCTCACGTTCGCCGGCCCGGACCAGTTCATCTTCGCGGTCTCGTTCACCGTCCTGGCGATGGTCGTGCTCGGTGGCATGGGCAACATCTGGGGCGTTGCGGTGGGCGCGTTTGTCCTGTTCATGATCCAGAACGTGTTCCTCAAGCAGCTCAACCAGTTCTTC
>JBBQMC010000064.1:0-12514 GCA_038328565.1 Candidatus Limnocylindria bacterium | reverse complement strand
TCGCCAGCACGATGCCGCAGGGCCGCCTCCTGGCCGAGTACGGCTGGGGCGGCTACGCGATCAGCCGCCTCTCGGCGACCGGCGGCCGCGTCTTCGTTGACGGGCGGAACGACATGTACGACCAGCGGATCCTCGAGGACTACTCCCACATCCGCGGCGCTGATGCTGGCTGGCAGGCGCTCGTGAAGCGCTACGGGGTGGAGGCGATGCTCTTCCCGCCCGGCGCGCCGATCACGAAGGGACCGGCAACCGACGCCGGCTGGTGCGAGTCGTACCGCGATGACCGGCAGGTGCTGCTCGTTCCGTGCCCGGGGGGTTGAGGCCGCCGCTCCCGCTTCCGTCCCGGCCGTGCCCGCGTCGTGGCCGCGCCGTGGCCGCGTCGTGGCCACGCGTCGTGGACCGATATCAACCACGCTCGGCTAAGGCGGTCCGAAGTGGCCACCCATCAATCACGTCCCGCAGGTGACGAACGACGCGTAGGCGCCCGAGCGCGAACGGTGTGCCATCGGTCGTTCGTCGCCCGCCTAAGCCCGTCGTGATTGATAAATGGCCGGACAACGTTGGCCGGACAAATTGCCCGGACCCGGTGGCGGGACGCATTGCGCGCGACGCGTTCCGGGCGACGCGGTACGAGCCGGGCGACGCGTACGAGCCGGGCGACGCCCTACGCGCCGGGCGCGGTGGCGCTTGACGACGGGCTCGCGGCGGAACCGAGGCGCAGCCCCGCGAACGACGGGATCAGCGCGAACGGGGTGGCCAGCGGGCCGGGATCCTCGCCGACCTGGTGGATGAGCTCGGGATGGATCTGGCCCAGGAAGCGGCCGGCGTCGAAGAGGTAGTCGATGCGCTCCGGGTCGATCCCCATGAGGTGCGCCGCGGTGCTGTCGACGGCCACCGGATCGGTCCCGACGATGATGACGCCCGCGTTCACCGGGTCGCCCTGGATCGGTCCGTTGCCCTGCATGCCCACGATGCCGTCGACGATCGCGAGCCCGGGGCGCACGGCCGCGGCGACGTCGAGGATCGAGCCGTTGAGCCCTGCCCAGTGCAGTACGTTCTTCGGCCAGCCGTAGATGCGGCTCGGGACCATCCCGAAGCAGTTCTTCAGGGAGAGGGTCACGCCGCCCCAGTGGTGGGTCTTCAGCTTCGGCATCGAGACGACGAGGTCCGCGTCGAGAACCGGGGCCGGCAGCCACAGCTCCCCGAGCGCGGTCCACTGCGAGTCGAGCGCCACGCGCCGCACCGGCGCGGTGTTGAGGTCGACGAACGGCGTGTCGACGTCGCGCAGCAGGTCGAGCAGGCCGCTGCGCTCGGCGATGAACTGGGTGTCGCGGCGGTGTCCTGACCCCTCCCCCACGGTCACCGATGCGGCACCCATGCTGCGCATGGCGGCGACGGTGGCGGCCACGAGCCGCGGGTCGGTGTTGATGGCGGCACCGGGGTCGAACTCCACGATGTTCGGCTTGAGCAGCACGGACCGATGCGCCACGTCGACGTTGAGCAGCCGCAGCGCGTCGCGCACGCGCCCCTCCAGGTCGATCTCGTAGCCGGACGCCTTGAGGACGGCGACCGTCGAGCGGCCGGGTGGCGCGAACTTCGCGGGATTCCACGGTGACGGTCGCTGCTGGACGAGCCAGCCGGCGATCCCGATCCCGGCCGCGCCGGCGGCGAGGCCGACCTGCGCGCTCCTGATCAGGAAGCGCCGGCGCGAGAGCGGCCGCCGCAGCGCCCGCTCGACCGCGTCGCCGGGCGCGTCGCCGGGCAGGTGGCGGAGCTCGTCATGACCGCGTTCGTCGCTCATGCGCCCACCCGCAGTCGTTGCCAGCCGTCGCCGAGGGCGAGGGTCGCCCACGCCAGCGCGACGGTGTCGCCGAGGAGGTCCGTGTCGTCGACGAGCCGCGAGAGCTCGCCGGCCCGTGCCGTGGCGCCCGCGCCGGCGAGCCGCAGCGCGACGACACCCATCGCCCACCCGAGACCGCCCTGCTCGTCCACCCACAGGCGCTCGATCGTGGCCACGCCGCGCTCGCGCAGGTCAGCGGGCCCGTCGTGCACCGCCATCAGCCCGGCGGCCGAGGTCTGGAGGAATGGCGGCAGGTCGACGTCGAGGACGCGGCGGTTGCCGTAGTTCCAGCCACCGCCGACGCACTCGCGGTCGGCGAGCACGGCGACGCCGTCGGCGATCTCGCTGTTCGCCGTGGGACGCAGCAGCTTCAGGACGAGCGTGGCGCGCGCGGTCGGCTCCACCCAGCCGAAGATCGACGGCGTCCAGCTCCAGCCGCGCGTCGCGACGTCGTGCGGGACGCGGTCGTCGGCCCCGGCCTGCACGGCGCGGTGCGCGACGAGGTAGTCGAGCGCCCGCTCCCGCGGCTCGCCGTCCGCCGCGAGCGCTGCCCAGGAAGTGGCGGCATCGTTGCCGACCGAGGCGGGTCCCACGAGCCACGACCCGTCGTCGCGCTGCTGGTCGAGGAGCCAGGCGCGGGCATCGGTATCGTCGAGGGCCAGCGCCGCGAGGGCGGTCGGCTCCGGCTCGGAGGCAGCCACCGCGGAGGGCCCGAAGCCGCCATCGGCCTGCCGAAGATGGGTGAGGAGCGCCGCGACGTCAGACGCGCTGGCCATCAGGGATCGCGTCGGCGGCAGTGGCGACGCGAGCCGGCGACGTCACGCGGCGCTCGAGGGCGTCCATCGTGGCAAGCAGGCCCGGGATGAGGAACGCGGCATAGGCGGTCGAGACGCGAGGCGGGATGAGGAACATCCCGATCCCGGCCGCCAGGTAGACGTACGGCGAGCCACGCCAGGCGAGCCAGCCGATGGAGACGAGCGAGGCGAGCGCGACCAGCAGCCACACCAGCGGGCTGACGGCATAGAGGGAGAAGAGGCCGGTCCCCGGCGTGGTGGAGTAGTTCGTCAGGTCGAAGAGCAGCATCGGTGCGAACAGGATGACCGATACCGCGGTCGCGACGATGGCGTCGCGCCACCGTCCCACGCCGAGCCACCCGGCGACGAGGAGGATCGGGACGAGCTTGACCGACGTGGCGATGCCGAGCCAGATGGGTGCTGAGCGGCGCGTGATCGTCCACGCCAGCACGGCGACGACGAGGGGATGGGCGTTGCCGAACATCGCCGTCTCGGCGAGCGGCGCCAGGAGGAGCGCGGCCAGGATGAACGCGGCTCGCCCGCCCAGCCGCGCGATCGGCCACACCGCGAGGAACGAGCAGGCGAGCATCAGGAGCGACCAGGCGTGAGCGACGACGGCCATCGGCAGGTAGGTCAGCGGCAGCCAGGCGACCGCGAACCACGGCGCGTAGCGGAAGACCTCGTGCGCCTCCGGGTTCATGGCTGGATACAGGACGCCGCCGTCCCGCAGCCGCTCGGCCGCGAGGTAATAGGCATTCGCGTCCGCGGGGTTCCACGCGATGAGCCATGACGTGAGGGTGAACGCCAGCCAGCCGAGGGCGACCCCGGTGGCGACGAAGCGCGCAATGCGCTTGGAGCGAGCCACGGCGCCACGGTAGCGCATCCAGGCCGAACGTCCGCCCCATCGCTCGGGCCATGACCATCGGCGGTTCGGGGCCGCTGATCCGCGTGCCACCATGCGTGCGCCATGGGTCGTGCGAGGCTGCTCCGCATCCCGGCCACCGCTTTCTGCGTTGGCCTGGGGATCGTCCTTGCCTGGTGGGCCGTGACCTCCATGGGCCAGCCGGACGTGGCCGCGTACGATGCGGCCGCGGCGCGCCTGCGGGCCGGCGAGCCGCTGTACGCGCCGGGGAGCATGAACGTCGCCGACGTCTATCGCTACGCTCCGTGGTTCGCGGCCCTGTGGTCGGTCATCGGGTCGCGGCTGCTGCTCCTCGTCACCTCCCTCGCCGCGGTCGCGTATGTCGCATGGCGCGCGCGTCGCGCGTGGCCGGTCAACGTGCTGCTCATCGGTGCGCTGCTCGGCAGCGTCTCGGACGGCAACGTCCAGCCGTTCCTCGTCGCGAGCCTCGTCTGGTCCCGTGACCGCTGGACCGGTCCGGCCTGGGCGGCCATCGCGGCCAGCATTAAGGCCGTGCCCGCCGCCTTCGCGCTCGTCTACCTCGGCCGGCGGCAGTGGCGCCGCTTCGCGCTGTTCGCGGTCGTCGGTGCGCTCGCGGTGGCACCGATGCTCGCCTACGACCTCGCCGCGTATCCCACAGACGCGGGCGAGCGGACGATCCTGTGGGGCACGCCGCTCTATCTGCCGGTCGTGGCGGCGGGGATCGTCGGCACGCTCGTCGTGGCGCGGACGCGGTACGCGTGGCTCGCCGCTGCCGCGCTGGCCATCGTCGCACTGCCGCGCTTCTGGCCGTACGACCTGTCCTGGCTCCTCGTCGCGCTCGTGCCCGCCGACGTCCCGCGGGTCGTGCCCGCGGCCGCGCCGGTCGCGGACCGCGACGCCTCCTCGCCCGCGCCGATGACCTCCGTCCCGTGACGAGCGGCGGCTGGCGTCGCCCCGTCCCCGCGTCGCTGCCGCCGCTCCCGGTCGCGGCCGCCATCACGGCCCTCGTCATCGCCAACCTGTGGTTCACCGCCTGGACGATCGCGGAGCTGCTCCAGTACCCGGACCCGGTCGACTGGCGTGTCCTCACCGCCGCCGCCGAGCGGATCAGCCACGGGATCGACCCGTATGGCTTCGCGTTCGGCGACGGCTCGTTCCGCTGGTCGCCGGTCGTGGCGTGGATCTTCGTCCCGCTCACCGTCCTCGGGCCGCTCGGCTGGCGGCTGCTCCACGGCGCCGCCCTGCTGCTCCTTCCCGACCGGCGTCTCGCCCTCATCGTCGCGTTGAGCTGGCCGTTCTGGTTCGACGTCGCGGCCGGCAACATCGTGACATTCGTCTTCGTCGCCGCCGTCCTCGGCCTGCGCGGCAACCGGATCGGGGAGCTGGCGACGCTGGCGCTCGCGATGCTCGCGCCGCGTCCGCTCGTGCTGCCGCTGGCGGCGTGGCTCATCTGGCGTCGGCCGCGCTTGCGTGCGCCGGCCGCGGCGCTGGTCGTAGCGCATGCCCTGCTGCTCCTGCCGGTCGGATGGGCCGGGCAGTGGGGCGAGCGCCTCTTCAGCGTCCTGCCGCAGCAGCTGGGGATCGCCTTCGACGTGGGGCCGTCGCGCTTCGTCGGTGCCTGGTGGGTGCCCATCGGCCTCGTGCTGGCCGTCGTCCTGATGGTGCGCAACCGGGTCGGCTGGGCGTGCCTCGCCGCCGCGCCGTACTGGCTGCCCTACTACCTCGTCATGCCGCTGCTCGAGCTGGGACGACATGGATCCGGTGGCGCGGACCCGTACCTTCGGCCCGTGGTGGTGCCCGGACGCACCGACTAGACTCGCGGACCGATGGATCGGCTCACCCTCCGCGACGTTCTCGTCCTCACCGTGCTCGGGCTCGTCGCGCGCGTCGCGACCGCCCTGCCGGTGGACTACGCGCCATACACCGATCCTGCCTACTACACGCTCGTCGCCGAGCGGCTTGCCGCCGGCCACGGCTTCACGGTGCCGGTGATCTGGAGCTTCCTCGAGGTCGGCTCGCGGCTGCCGAACCCGGCCGTGCTCCCGGTGCCGAGCAACGCGCACTGGATGCCGCTCACCTCGATCCTCGCCGCCGGACCGATGGCGCTGCTCGGCCCTTCGTACCGTGCCGGCCAACTGCCGAGCATCCTGCTCTCCGCCGCGCTCGTGCCGGCCACCGCGCTCATCGCCGCGTGGCTGTTCGAACGGCGCTGGGTGGCGATCGTCTCCGCCGTGCTCGCCACGTTCGCCGGCCCGCTCCTCGTCTACTACCCCACGGTCGAGAACTTCGCGATCTTCGGCGCCCTGGGCACTGGGTCGCTGGCCGCGGCGGTCCACGCCGTGCGCGCCGCGAACGGCGGCCGCTGGATCGTGCTCTCCGGCCTGCTCGCCGGCGCCGCGACCCTCGCCCGCATCGACGGTGCGCTGCTCGTGGTGGCGCCCGCCACTGCCTGGCTGGCGCGCGGCGAGTTCCGACGGGCAGCGGGCTGGGCGGCCGGCATCACCAGCGCGGCCGCGTTCCTTGTCGTCCTCGCGCCGTGGCTCCTCCGCAACCTCACCACGTTCGGCGCCGCGCTCCCCTCCACCGGCGGTTCGACGCTGTGGATCACCAGCTACAACGAGCAGTTCAGCATCGGGCACGAGGTCTCGCTGAGCACCTACCTCGCCGCCGAGCCGGGCCTGATCATCGGCTCGAAGCTCGAGTCGTGGTTCGAGCTCATCGGCCGCACCGCGGTGCTCCTGGGCGGGACGTTCCTCGTCACCTTCATCCCCGGCCTGTGGATGGCGCGCCGGCGCCGTGAGCTGTGGCCGTTCCTCGCCTACTTCGCCGTCCTGTTCGTCGTCATGGGCGGGATCTTCACGTTCCACGCCCCGCGCGGCGCCTGGTACCACTCCGCCCCGGCGTGGCTGCCGTTCGCGATCCCGCTCTCGGTCGCGGCGCTGCCGCCGGTGGCGACCGCCATCGGGCGCTGGTGGCCGTTCCTGCGCCGCCCGCAGACGCATCGGTTCCTGGCGGTCGTGGCGACGGCCGGTGCGGTGGTGCTCTCCGTGGTCGGGTCGCTGGCCATCTGGCACGAGTGGGACCGATCCCACCGTCTCGACGCCGAGGGCGCCGCCTTCTTCCGTGACCATGCCGCCACGAACGACGTCGTCATGTACCCCGACCCCGCGACGCTCGCGCTCCTCTCCGGCAACCCGGGCGTGGCGCCGTCATTCGACCCGTTCGACGTGCTGGGGCGGATCGTCGATGCGTACGGCGTGGACTGGGTGATGGTGCAGCTCCCTGAGGAGGCGCAGCGCGACGCGCTCGGCCTGTGGGACGGACCGGCCGGCACCGACGTCGACGGCAATCACCCCACGTTCCTCGCCGACCGGCCCGCGCTCGACGTGCCGGGCCTGCGGATCTGGGCGGTGCGGCGGTGATCGTCGGCCGCTCGCCGCTGGTCGTGGCCGGCGTCGCGGTGCTGGCGGTGCTCATCGGTCTGGTGGCCTGGACGGAGCTCAGCCACGCGGCCTCGTTGGCGACCGGCTCCGACATGGACGCCTACTGGAATGCCGCGCTCCGCGTCCGCGACGGCGAGCAGCTCTACCGGCCCGGCATCGCGACCGATTCCGACCTCTACCGCTACGCCCCCTGGTTCGCCTACGCCTGGGTGCCGCTCACCTTTCTGCCGAAGGAGGCGGTGCTGTTCGGCTGGATGGCGCTCTGCCTGGGCGCGACGGTGGCCGCCGTCGCGCCGCTCCTGCGCCATGGACCGACTGGCTGGGCCGCACTGGCCTTCCTCCTCCCCTTCGGGTTGGAAGGCGCTGCCTTCGGCAACGTCCAGCCGCTGCTCGTGCTCGCCCTGCTGTGGGGCGCGCCGCGCCGCTCCGGACCGATCTGGGTGGCACTCGCCGCGTCGCTCAAGCTCGTTCCGATCGTGCTGGTCGCGGTCTACGCCGGCCGCCGCGAGTGGGCCCGTGCGGCATGGACGTTGGCGATCACCGGCGCGCTCGTGCTGCCCGCGCTCGCGTTCGACCTGTCCGGCTATTCGCGCGACATCGGCGCCGGACAGCTGAGCCTGCTCACCGTGTCGCCATTGCTGTTCGGCGCCGTGGCGTTCGTTGCCGTGGCTGCCGCGTACCGGTGGGCGGGCACGCGCTGGGCGTGGCTGCTCGCCTCGCTGGCGATGATGCTCGCGCTGCCGCGCTTCCTGCTCTACGAGATCAGCTTCGCGACCGTGGGACTGGCAGAGGACGCGCCGTCGGAGCCGATGGCAGCCGTCAGCACGCCGTCGTGACCCACCCTCCCACGAAGGGTGGGCGGGTCAGCTCGAGGATGGGGCCGACTCCGGCGAGTCGGGTTCCGCGGTCGGCGCGGCCTGCGCGGATGTCGCCCTGGTGGCGTCGCGGATCGTGTTGTAGAAGATGGTCACCCGGCCCAGGAGGCCGGCCAGCATGAGCACCTCGAGATAGCCGAAGTTGGCGAACATGACGTTCGCGAGGGTGGCGGTGGTCAGGACGACGAGCGAGGCGATCGTCATCCACCGCTGGCGCTCGTTCGGCCACGACGGTCCTGGCCGTGCCTGGAGGAAGCCCCGGAGGTACGGCAACGCGAGGAACACGGTTCCGATGCGGATCGTCAGCGGGAGATCCTGGCCGGTGACCTCATAGGCCACGATGATGCCGAACCCCGCGAACGTGACCGCGAAGCTGAGGAACACGATCCCGCTGATGCGGTAGATAGCCACCGGCGACCCGGAGATCGCTGTGCGGTCGAACGCGGAGATCAGGCCGGCGAAGCCGGCCAGCGAGACGCCGAGGCCGCCCATCGCCATGAAGAAGCCTTCGGTCGGCACGGCGCCACGATACCCGTCTAGCACGATGCGAGACCCAATCAGCCTGCAATGAGCACCTACCCAGAAGGCGCCCAGACCCCCATATGCAAACCGCTGCCTGCCTAGTCGATTGCCTGCGAAAATCGAAGAATTGAAGCGCTGAAGACAGCAGCGGCTGCCAGCTCAATCAACAAGATGACCGAGGGGCCAGCCGACCCGATGATGACCTGGCCGATCAGCAGGAAGAGCACGGTCGCTTGGCCGCCAAACAACCAGAAACCCGTCCAAATGATTGCAACTGTCCGCAAGATCGGATCGCGAGGGCGGAGTCGAAGCTCAGCCGGATACCAACCGGGCAACCACGCATCGCCGCGAAACTGCACTACCAGAGGTGGGCCGAACAATAGGGCCGACGCAAATAGGCTCGCGGCAGCAACAAGCGATCCACGGATAGTCATTTTTGCGCCGATGCGCTCAATCCGCGTCCCAGTGCGGCCGCGGCGGCCAGCCACCAGCGTGCCGATGCCTCCGTTGTTTCTGCGCGGTCTATGGGAGCTCCCCCGAACTGGTGCGGATCGCGAACAAGGCTCGGGATCTTGGTGAGCACATTGCCGACCTGCGGCATCCCGCCTTGCCAGGGAGTTGTCGGCGGAATGCGGCACTCATTGCCGCGCAAGCTCAGGGCGGGAATCTCCGACCGGATTCGACGCCGTCGCGACGCCCGAGGGCATCGAAAGCAACTCGGCTAGTTCGCGCTCGAGCGACCGATCCCCGAGCAGGCGCCAGCGGGTCGCGAGCAGGTAGGCGGCGCCGTAAACGACAGCCACGACGACGACGAGCCAGTGGTAGCCGGTGAGCAGGGCGAGGTACTCGAGCACGCCGCCCACCATGGCCCCGACGAGGTTCGAGGCGAAGGCCATGTCGGCCGCCGCCGCGTCGCGGAAGGAGTAGGTGAAGACGAGGTTCGCGAAGAAGACCGGGGCGAAGGCGACCACCGCGGCCAGCGCGTAGCGCAGCGCCGGTGGATCGACGAGCAGCTGCTCCGGCGGCAGGACGAAGGCGAGCGCAAGCGAAACCAGCAGGCCCGCGTAGAAGGGCCACGCGCGCCGCGGCTTGAGCCAGGCGGTCACGCCAATGGCGGCGAGCACGCTGAGGAGGATCGCGAAGAAGGCGAGCGCGTTCACGATCCAGGTCGTGCCGAACAGGAGCGAGAAGCTGACGAGGCTCTTCGTCTCGAGCAGCAGGAACGCCACCCCAAGGGCGAAGAAGTGCGGCGAGAAGGCCGCGCCACCGGCGCCGCTGACCCGCGCCACGACGAGGATCGATGCGACCGCCAATAGCGCCATGAACCCGAGCGCCAGCAGGTAGTAGGGCGCGACGAACGGCGCCCGCAGGTAAAGGAACGGCCAGTCGTCGGTCGCCTGCTGCGGGACCGGGCCGGGGTCGGATGGCAGCGCATCGGCCCGGTCGCCCGGCGGCTGGCCATGGACCGATGCGACGAGCGGCCCCGCCGCGAGCGCGGCCTGGTTGCCGTCGTACAGCCGCACGATCGGATCGGTCCCGAACGCGGACCGCAGCTGCGCCGCCAGCTTGTCGATGAGCCACGGCTCGCGGTAGTAGTTGTAGAGGATGAAGACGCCGTCATCGGTCAGGTGATCGCGGACCGATGCGAACGCCTCCTCGGTGAAGAGGAACGACTCCAGCCGCAGGTTGGCGGTGCTGCTCACGAGGGTCAGCGAGTCCGGCAGGGCGAAGACGACGAGGTCGTAGCGCTCGTCGTGGGTGCGCAGGAACGCGCGCCCGTCGTTGTTGAAGCGGGTGACGCGCGGGTCGTCGTACGGATGGTTGGGATGCCGCTCGATCCCGATCCGCTGGATGACCGGGTCGATCTCGACCGCGTCGATGGCGCCGGCGCCCTTCTGGAGCGCGATGGCGGTGTCGGTACCGGTGCCGGCGCCCACGATGAGGACGTTGCCGAAGGCGCGGTCCGGGAACCATCGGTACACCTGGTCGTAGAACTCGTTCTTCACCGGGTCGTCGGTTCGGTAGAGGCTCTGGTGCGGAATCCCGTTCACCGACAGGCCGGTGAGGCCGGTCTCGCCGTTGAAGACGTCGATCCGGTAGTACGGCGACCAGCTCTGCTCGACGCTGGGCGGCGAGAGCGTGCCGCCGTAGATCGTGGCCAGCATCGCGACCCCGCCGACGACCGACCAGGCGGAGACGCCGCGGCCGAACGCCATGAGCGCCAGCAAAAGACCGATGACCGCGAACCACGCCGCCGGCGGCGTGGAGAGGAGCGACATGATCCCGAACGCGGCGATCCCGGTGAGCGACCCGGCGATGTCGACCGCGTAGGCGCGCAGCGGCAGCATCGAGCGCAGGAGCGGGCCGAGTGGCAGGGCGAGGGCCGTCATGAGCGCCGTGACGAGCACGACGACGAGCGGCAGGACGACGAAGTTCGTGTCCGCGCTGTGGCTCTCCGCCAGGCCGAAGAAGATCTCGCCCGTGCCGCGGACCTGGACGTTGAGTTGCGCGGCGGTGACGAGGACCATGGTGCCGAGGAGGAGGAACGGGAACGGCGATGCCGGCAGCTTCACCCCACGCCTGCCCAGCAGGATGCCGAGCCCGATCCCCAGGAAGCTCGCCATGAGCAGGAAGTTGCTGAAGAACCCGACGTACGTCACGAGCGACGGGATCCAGCGGATGAGCGTCAGCTCCGCGAACAGGAGGCAGGCGGAGGTGAGCAGCAGCTGCACGCGATCGCCGGCCAGGGCCGGGATCGGTCGGCTTCGGGTCCGCGGGCTGGGCAGCCGGGCAGCGGTCATGTCGGCGGTCAGTCTCGGGGCGGCGGACCGGGCGTGCCATAGCCGGATCGGGCCATGGTGGGATCGGGATCGGCGACACCCTCCGGATGCGCCGGCACGCCGACGAGCAGGTACGTGACGTCGTAGACGAAGAAGCGCGGCGTCGCCAGCACGACCGCCACCGCTCCGGCGAGCCAGCCATACCGATCACGTGCCAGCCACAGCACCGCGGCGCAGGCGGCCACCACGATCGCGCCGAAGACGACCCGCAGCTCGACGAGCATGCCCGCCTGGCCGGTGCTCGTGACGTAGTGCGAGGTGTCGTAGAGGAACGCCGGCGCCACGAGGAGTGCGGTGAAGACGACGCACAGCACGGCGCGCAGCCACTCCCTCCGCCCGACGTAGACCAGCGCGAGCAGCAGCGGTACCGCCTTCAGTGACGCGGCCAGCGCCACCCAGAACGGGCCGCTCCGCCGCTCGACGCCCCACACCAGCCACGCGACCATGAGCGCCTGCGCGTTCCCGACCGCCGAGATGCCGATGAGGATGGGGAAGAAGAAGGCGACCTGGAGCCAGGCGCCGCGCCGGGCCATGGGGACCACCGCCGCCGCCGAGGCGGCGACGAGCACGAGGGACCACACAGCCCCGGCGACCTGCACCGGCAGAAACGTGAAGGGGACGGCCAGCCAGGCGAACCACGGGGCGTATCGGTACACGTTCGAGGCTTCGACGTTCGCGACCGCGGGGTAGAGGTCGCCGCCCTCGCGCAGCCGGTGCGCCGCCTCCCAGTAGGCGGACGCGTCGCTCAGGGTCCAGCCCGTGACGCTGAACCACAGGTTCGCGACCCCCAGCCCGATGACGAGCCCGGCCACCACCGTCTTCGCCAGCCGAACCTGCCGCGTGCTCACCCGGCCATCATGCACACTGGACCGATGCCGCCGACGCCCACGTTGCCCGTGCTGCCCCTGCCGGCGGCGCCGGGGCTGCTGGCGCGGGCTGGCCGTTTCGTGGCGCTCGCGATCCTGGTGGGGCTGGGGATCAGCGAGATCGCGTTCGCGATCCGCGACTGGCCGCTCCACGACATGGACACCTACCTCGCCGCCGCCACGCGGCTGCGCGACGGCCAGCCGCTCTACGTGGCGGGCGACGTGGCGGTGAACTCGTACTGGTATGCGCCGTGGTACGCGGTGCTCTGGATCCCGCTGACGTACCTGCCGCGCGAGGTCGTGGCCGTGGCATGGAGCGCCGTGCTGCTTACCGGGACGGCGTTGGTGACGTGGCTCCTCGCCCGCCGCGGCGGCTGGGGCGTCGTGCTGGCCCTGCTCGTGGCGCCGCCGCTGTTCGCGGTCTCGGCCGGCGGCAACATCCAGCCGCTGA
>JBBQMC010000063.1:0-12573 GCA_038328565.1 Candidatus Limnocylindria bacterium | reverse complement strand
CGCGGCCCAGTACCGCATGCCGTTCGCGCATCTCGCACTGCTCGTCCAGGTCCCGGGCGTCGACGTCACCGAGCGAGCGGCGGTCGAGAAGGGAAGTGACCTCGATCCGGACGAGGCAAGCCTGCTCGACGAGCGCGTGGCGGCGGCGCGCGCCTGGCTCGCGACCTACGCTCCCGACCGCAGCCGCGTGGCCGTCCAGGGCGAGCTCCCCGCCGCCGCCGCCCACCCGTCGGACTCGGACCGCGCGTTTCTCGCCGGACTCGCGGAACGCCTCGACGCCGGCGCCGCGTGGAGCGGCGAAACGATCCAGGACGCGGTCTTCGAGGCGGCGCGCGCGAGCGAGCTCGCACCAGGCGCCGCCTTCGCCGCCCTGTACCGCGCGTTCCTCGGCCAGCCCTCCGGCCCGCGCGCGGGGTGGCTGCTCGCCAGCCTCGAGCCCGCCTTCGTCCGGGATCGGCTCCGGGCCGCTGCTGCGCCCGGTACCCTCGCCTGAATGATCGGCCTGCAGCAGATCCGGGACGACGCCGAGGCGGTGAAGGCCGCCGTGGCCCGCAAGGGCGGGGGAGCGGAGCCGCTTTCCGCGATCGACCGCATCCTCGTCGCCGACGCGCGACACCGCGAGGTGGAGCGCGAGGTCAACGAGCTGCGCGCCCGGCGCAACGCCGGCAACAAGGAGCTCGGGGCGCTCATGCGCGACGGCCGCCACGACGAGGGCGAGGCGCTCAAGGCGCAGATGGCCGAGCTCTCGACCCGCATCGACGGCCTCACCGGTGAGCTGGGAGTGGCCGACGTGGCCATGCAGGCCGACCTGCTCCTCGTCCCGAACCTGCCGCATCCATCGGTCCCGGACGGGCGCTCGGACGCCGACAACCCGGTCGTCCGCACGTGGGGCGAGCCGCGCCGCGATGACGGGACGCCACCGCACTGGGAGATCGCCGCGCGGCTGCGCCTCTTCGACCTCGAGCGCGGGGCGAAGATCGCCGGCTCGGGCTTCATCGTCTACACCGGGGCCGGCGCACGCCTCCAGCGCGCGCTCATCGGTCTGGCGCTCGAGCTGGCCGAGCGGCATGGCTACTCGGAGATCTGGTCGCCGCTGGTCGTGAATGCCGCCTCCGCGCGCGGGACCGGCCAGCTGCCGGACAAGGAGGCGCAGATGTACGTCGTCGAGCGCGACGACCTCTACCTCATCCCGACCTCCGAAGTGCCGGTCACCAACCTCTACCGCGACGAGATCCTGAGCAGCGACAACCTGCCGCGATACCACTGCGCCTACACTCCCTGCTTCCGGCGCGAGGCAGGCGCCGCCGGCAAGGACACGCGCGGTCTGCTCCGCGTCCACCAGTTCGACAAGGTCGAGATGGTGAAGTTCGTGCGCCCCGAGGCGAGCTACGACGAGCTCGAGACCCTGACCCGCGACGCGGAGGAGGTGCTCGAGGCGCTCGAGCTCCCGTATCGCACGGTCGAGCGCTGCACCGGTGATGTCGGCTTCGCGCAGGCGAAGGGCTACGACATCGAGGCCTGGGCGCCGGGCGTTGGCCGCTTCCTCGAGGTCAGCTCGTGCTCGAACTACACAGACTTCCAGGCGCGGCGCATGAACCTGCGCTACCGCCCGTCACGCGACGCGCGGCCGGAGCTCATCCACACCCTCAACGGCTCGGGCCTCGGCCTGTCGCGCACCTACGCGGCGCTCCTCGAGACGCACCTCCAGCCGGACGGCTCGATCCTGCTCCCCGTCGCCCTCCGCCCCCACTTCGGCGCCGACCGCATCGGGTAACACCCGCCACGAGATTGCCACTGACCCGGACGCGCCGTTCGCGCGTACCCTGCCCGCATGCTGAGCCACCTCCCGAGCTTCATCGCCACCTTCGCGGCCATGGCGGCGCTCGACGGGGCGTGGCTCCTCGGCGTGGCCCGTGGCTTCTATCGCACGCACCTCGGCTTCCTGATGGCCGAGACACCGAACTGGGCCGCCGCGGGCGCGTTCTACGTCATCTACGCGATCGGCGTGACCGTCTTCGCCACGCAGCCGGGCGTCGACGATGGCAACGCCCTCTCCGCCGTGTTGCGGGGTGCGCTGTTCGGCCTCGTCGCCTATGCGACCTACGACCTCACCAACATGGCGACCCTTCGCGGCTGGCCGACGATCGTGACCATCGTCGACATGGCCTGGGGCACGGTCCTCTCGGCTGCGGTGGCGGGCATCGCCGCCTTCGTCGTCCTCCAGCTCGGCTAGCGGCCGGCACAGCGAGGGCACCGCCGACCGGTCAGCTGGGCGGCCCATCGGCTCACGGGCGCGAGCGATCAGTACATTGAGCACGTGTCGCTCTCGACCCGGCGGCGGGCGATGGCGGGTAAGATCGGCGGGCGGAGGGGTGGCCGAGTGGCTGAAGGCGGCGGTCTTGAAAACCGCAGTGGGGCAACCCATCGGGGGTTCGAATCCCTCCCCCTCCGCCAGCTGCCCGCGAGGCGGCGAGCACACCGACGGGTGTCCCGCCTCGGCCTCCGCGGATGGACCGATGGCGCCCTACGTCATGCGGCCCCCGCCGGCACCTCGTGATGGAGCCGGCAGCGCGCCTCGTACGTCTCGTCGCCGAGCCCGCCGATGACGATGAGCGGCGAGTCCGCGGGCGCAGGGCTGCCGTCGATGAGCCGTTGCGTCCGTGTCGTCGGCTCGCCGCACACCATGCAGATGGCGGTGAGCTTCGTCACCTGGTCGGCGAGCGCCATGAGACGCGGCATCGCGCCGAACGGGACGCCCCGGAAGTCGCGATCGAGGCCGGTGACGAGGACCTGCTTCCCGGCATCGGCGAGCCGCTCGACGACCTCGGGCAGCCGCTCGTCGAAGAACTGCCCCTCCTCGATCGCGACGATGTCCGCGTCCGCAATGGCGGCCTCGATCTCGCGCGAGTCGTCGACGGTGATGGCGTGATGCTGCGCCCCGGAGCGCGAAACGACGGTCACTCGATCGGTCCGCGTGTCGAGTCGTGGCTTGACGAGGATCACCCGTCGCCCGGCGATGCTGAAGCGGCGGAGGAGGCGGAGCATTTCATCGGTCTTGCCGCAGAACATGCAGCCGCAGATCACGTGGACCCAGCCGGCCGTGTAGAACATCACCTGCTGTCCTCGCTGGACCGATGTGCGGGGGTGGCCCGATCAGTCGCCGACGACCGCGACGTCGCTCGCCGCGACGCCAAGGTACTCGCCGAGCGCAGCCCGCATCACCTCCGCGTCGCCGGTGCTGCCGGTGAGGCGCCGGAGCGTCTCGGCCACGCCGGCGAGGAAGGCGAGCTGCCCATTCGCGACCGTCGCGCCCTTGCCCTTCGCCGCCTCCATGAGCGGCGTCGCGCCGGCGTGAAGCGACAGGTCGAGCAGCCACATCCCGTCCGGCAGCAGGTCGGCCGGCACCGGGCTGCCGCCCTGGTCCCCGGGCCAGCTCGCATTCACGAGGAGCGGCGCCTTGGCGAGCTCCGCCTCGAGGATCGCCTCGTGCCACGGCCGCGCGCGCAGCTCCATGTGGCGCGCGCTGCGGCTCAGGTGGGCGACCAGCGCCTCGGCCCTGTGCAGGTGGCGGTTGAAGACCGTCACGCGCACGACGCCGGACTGGATGAGGACCGCCACCGCCGCGCGCGCGCCGCCACCCGCGCCGAGCACGATCGCCGAGCGCGGCCACTTGCCCTGCACCTTCGGCAGGATGGACACGAGGCCGGCGCGCACGCCGTCGAGGTCGCTGTTGTAGCCACGCAGCTTCGCGCCGTCGCGGACGATCGTATTCACCGCCCCGGACGCGCGGGCGTCGTCCGACAGCGCGTCGAGCAGCGTGGCTGCCCGCTCCTTGTGCGGCGAGGCGACGAGGCCGCCGAGGACGTCATCCGCTCGCAGCGCGGCCACGGCCTTCGCGAGCTGGTGCGGTCGCCGATCCCAGCGCTCGAGCTCGACCTCCGTTCCCGCCGCGGCGAGGGCGGCGCTGAGCACGGCCTCGCTCGGGGTGGCGTCGACGGGGTGGCCGATGATGGGTAGGCGATGCACGTTACGCGGTCTTTCTCGGAAGGTGAAATGCGGCTGGATCGGCGCATGTGGCGATGCTCGGCGAGCCCCATTTCGGGCGGTCGTCGCGGCGGCGACCCCATGCTATCATCGGCCCCGCCGCGGAGAGGTCGCATAGTGGTCTAGTGCGGCGGTTTGCTAAACCGTTGAAGGGGGTTTCCTCTTCCGAGGGTTCGAATCCCTCCCTCTCCGCCACCCGTCACGGGTGCCCGTAGCTCAGCGGATAGAGCGTCAGGTTGCGGACCTGAAGGTCGGAGGTTCGAGTCCTCTCGGGCACGCCACACTATGAGCACGAAAAAGAGGCCCTAACGGGGCCTCTCGTTGTGTCTGGGGTGGCGAATGGTCACGGATTACCCACAAGAGGTCGCGCTCGAGTCAATAAGCGCCGCAATCCTCGAAGCGGCGTCAGCCTGCATCCCTGGGACCGCGTGCGAGTAAAGGTCGAGCGTCATCGTGACGCGGCTGTGTCCAGGGCAGCGCGGAGGATGTCGAGGCGGCCGCGCCGCGCATCGCGGCGGTGCGTGAAGGTCGCATCACCACCGCGTCGTCCGTCAGGCTGGGGCCTGCGGGTGGCGATTCGCCTGGCGCACCGCCGCGGATCCCGCCTGGGTGCGCCGCGCGATCGGCTGGCGACCGCTCAGCCATGTCGCTCTTGTGGCCTTGATTCGCGCCGAATCGCGCGTAGGATGCCAACGACACCGCGGATTCGACGCGTGATCGGAGGGAGGAGACACCGTGCGACTGACGTTTTTGGAGCGAGCAGCCCAAGGCTTTGGCGTCGGACTGGCGGTCTTGATCATTCCGGTCGTCATCGGCATTCAGATCATTCCGACCCTCTGGCCGCCGAATGGCCTGAGCCAGGCGCAGTCCGCGTTCTGCAACCGGGACCGCGTAGGTGTGTTTGGCGGCCCGGACTTCGTGGCGGACGTCGCCTGGACCTACGTGCGGCAACTCCCTGACTACGCGGCTCCATGGGGATTTCGCGATCCCCAGTGGGCAGCGGCGTGCCGCTACAGCTACGTCCTCGACGGCGTGTCCGGCGAGCAGTCTGTATAGTCTTCGACCTGACAGCCGGTGAAGCACGCTATTGCAGCGACCTTGGCCGCGGCGCGCTTGACGCGATCCTCGTAAAGGTTGGTCTTGGGCCGACGTTGCATCCGACGCCCGTCGAGGCCGCCGAGAGTCACGCCGTCGGCTGTCGCTTGGCATACATCGAGGCCAACTGGTCCCGCGGCGGGAAATGACGCGCGACTGAGCATTAGAAAGGAAGCGTCAAGTGGATGACCGGCGCGACTACATCTGGAACAGCGTTGTCCCAGCCGACCTGGTGCTGCTCGCTGGGCTGCTCGCCTACCTGGCCTTCGCCATCGGCGCCCAGGGTCCCATGGTGACTGTGGGCCACGACGACGCCAACCGTGCCGCTGCTGATGCCTGGTTCCAGATTCCGATTCACCTTGGAGTGGCGGCTCTCCTAGCCGTCGGTGGACCGATTGGCCGCCAGTTGGGGGGCCTGTGCGTCGCATTGCTCTTCGCGTGGATGGCGTTGCTGACCGTCGGCGTCCTCCTGAACCTTTCCGACTACTACACGGACCTCGGTGACGTTGGCATCGTTTCGGCGATCCTCGGGTGCTACGGGGTCGCCGCGTACTTCACATACCGGAGCGCGTGGCAGCCCGAGCGTGGTGCCGGAGGTGGCCTCGTGGAGGGCGCAACTCCCGTTCCGTGAGGAAACTGGCCTGCCATCGGACTGTAACTTCCGGTGGCGGCCCCAGCCACCCATGAATCAGCGCTCGGCTCGGCATCCCCAGCGTGCGCACGCACCGGGGCGGCCTTCCCGGTCGTCAGATACTGGGCCGCTGATCTGGATGTAGGGATCTTCCTGGCGTTGGGCATGCTGGCCATGGAGCGCAACGCCTCAGACCCCATTCGTGTCTTCACCGGAGAAGATGCCTGGCTCATCCCCGACCATGCCATCCGCGCGGTTCGGGTCACGAACCCTGGCACCAAGGACGCGACTTCGATCGGCTTCAGACTCTCTTCGGATGGGCACGAGAGCTGATGTAGTCGACCTAGCTGCATCATTGGTCACAGAATGGTCACAGAATCCTGACGACAGGACGGGATGTGGCGCGACCGTTGGCTCCTCCGAGCCACCCATTCACGCTCAAATCGCGACCATTGACGACGAACAGGACGCGCCGACGCTGTGGCGGTCGGTTTGCGGCCCTGAAGGTCGGAGGTTCGAGTCCTCTCGGGCACGCCACGTCCCCGCGGAGACCTGCCCATGGCATCAACGTCTGCGTCGAGCGAGGCGCCCGGCATGCTGCGAACCCTCCTCCGGCTGGCGACCGCGGCCACCGCCGCCACCGCGGCCTGGCTGGTCAGCGTGTCCATTGCCGTGCTGCCGGTCCGAGACCCCGCGCGGGTCGGGTTCTGGCTGACCGTCGCCGCAGCGCTCCTCGCCTTCGCCGCGCTGACGGCGCTCCACCTGGCCCGATGGGGCGGCGCGCTCGTTCGCTGGCTCGCCGGCGGCGTTGGGCTGCTCGCGATGGTCACCGGCGCGTGGCTGGCGATCTCAACCCTCGCCGGCAGCGGCGAGTTCGAGGGCTACCTCGTCGTGATCGGACTCGTCGTCGCCGCGCATGGTGCCCTCGTCGCGGTCTCGGCCCTGCGGCGCTGACCCGGGCATGAAGGACGGCCGGGCGCGCGATGCGCCCGGCCGTCATCGGTCCGTCGAGGGAGCCGGGGTCAGCCGCCGGTGGTGGCGAACCAGGAGCCGGTCGCGCTGGTCACGAAGATGATCGGCGCGATGCAGGGATGCGGCAGCGTCAACACCGCATGGATGACGGCGTTGCCGCCGCCCGCCGAGGCGGGACCGGTGGTCGCCGGGAACGGATCGGTCATGACGTTCGTGATCGTCCCGTCGCTGCCCAGGCAGCTGACGAGGCCACGGAACGAGGCGGCCGGGTTGCTGCCGATGCTGGTGCCAGCGGCGAGGACGAGACCCCGTACCTTGATCCGCAGGTCGCCGCCCTGGAGCAGCCGGCCCTCCGCCGAACGGAGCGTCCACGCGATGCCGCCGCCGTTGACGCCCCGGATGGGTGCCTGGGTGCCGGTGAGCGCGGTCGGCACGCCGACCATGGACTCGAAGCGCAGGATGACCTGGGTGTCGGCGGTCACCGCCGCCTGCATGCCGAGCATGAGGCCGAGCAGGGCGAGGATGGTCGCGATTGACAGGGAGCGTCTGGTGGCCACGGGCATCTCCTCCACGCGTTTGGACGCGGCGCGTCCTGCGAAGTTCGTACGCCGGGGGTTTCAGAGGGGCGCGGAGGACGTCAGCCGACGAGAGGCAGGCTCATGACCGCCGGCCCGGTGGGTGCCTTGACCAAGCCGGGCTCCACGGTGACGACGAAGTTCGCGAAGCCCGCGAGCGGATGGCCGAGCTGCACGAGCATCGGTCCGTCCGACGGCCGGAAGGTGGCAACCCCGACCGGGGCGCCCGATGCCGGGACGAGCCAGACCTCGTACACCCGATCCTCCGGCAGGCTCGCCATGTCGGACGGGACGAAGGCGGAGCCGCTCGCCGTCTCGAGCAGCAGCCCGCGGCCGGCATCGCTTGCGACGGAGTGGACGGCCTGCGCACCGGCGATCGCGTCGGCCACGGCGCGGCTCTCGCGCAGCTGGCCCTGGAGGCCGATGTTCCACGCCCCCAGCGCGATCACCGCCACCACGGCTGCCGCCGCGAACCCGCGTGCCCAGCCGTTCGAGAGCCAGTCGAAGGCGCCGCGGCGCTGCGCCGGCTCCGCCTCGTCGGGGAGGGCCACGACCTTCCGGGTCGCTGGTGCGGGCATCGGCGCATGGTCCTGCGGCGTGCGCTCGATCGTTGCCATCAGCCGGTCGCGGAGCGCCGGGCCGGGGGCGACCGGCTCGAGGCCGAGGGCCAGGAGCTCGCCGCCCACCCCGTCGCGCAGCTGGGCATGCGGCCGGTCGCAGCTCGCCAGGTGGGCGGCGATGGCGCGCGTATCGTCGCCGTCCACGGCGCCGAGCAGGTAGGCCGCGCCGAGCTCGTCGGCGTCATCGCAGGTCATGGGTCGCGGCGCATCGGTCATCGGTCGTCGCCCGCGCCGCTCAGGGGAGCGCCCTCCCCGAGGCGCAGCGTCTCGCGCAGCTTGGCGAGTGCCAGCCGCAGCCGGCCGTTCGCCGTGCCCTGCGGCACGCCGGTCAGGGTGGCGATCTCGCGATAGGTGTGGCCTTCGAAGTACGCGAGTTCCACGGCCCGACGCTGATCGTCGGGAAGCTGCGCCATTGCGGCCCGCACCTCCGCGCCGGAGAGGTTGCGGAGGGCAGCGTCGGCGGTCGGATTGCCGCCTGTCCGCAGCAGCGCCTGCTCGTCCGCGACGCTGACCTCCATCGTCGGCCGCGCGGCTCGCAGCCGATCGATGCCGCGGTTGCGCACGATGGTGAGCAGCCACGACCGCAGGTTCCCGCGCCCCGCATCGAAGCGGTCGATCTTCTGCCAGACGGTCACGAACGTATCGTGCACCAGGTCCTCCGCCATCTCCCGATCGGCGACGACGCGAATGGCGGTGGCCAGTGCGATCGATGCGTATCGGTCGTAAAGCTCACCGAGCGCGGCGCGGTCACCGGACCGGATCAGTTGTGCCAGGAGCGCGTCGTCGCGCCCCGTCCCGGTCATCAACGGACCGGGCCCGTGCGCACGCACGTGTTCACCGAGGGAACGCGACGGTCACCCGTTCGTATCACGCACGCCTCCGGCTTCCCAGGATGGTCCGACCCGCCCGCCCCGCTGTGGACGGGGCACCCGCGGCAGGATAGCAATGGCGCCGCGGACGGGCTCAGATCCAGCACCAGCCGGCCGGCGGCGGGCCGCTCGAGACCGCGTCGTCGGGGAGCGTCATCGTGGGCGCGCCGGGGCGCTCGCAGTCGGCGAACAGCATCCGCTGCCGCCACCCATCGGGCGCGAGCGGGAGCGCCGCCAGCAGCGGACCGAAGAAGACGAGCGAGGCAACGGTCGCCACCGCGAAGGCGCCCACCGCCGCGCGCCCGGGGACGCTGGCGAGTGCGCGCGGCACGAGCGCCCCGATGGCGAGGCAGAGGAACGGGACGGTCGGCAGCACGTACCAGATGAACACCTGGCTGCGCGAGCCGGAGAGGACGAGCCACGGAAGGTAGGTCGACAGCGCGCCCGCGCCGATCACCGGCGCGGCCGCCCACCACGATGCGCCGCGGCGGATCCAGACGACCGCGAGGACGACGAGCGCCACGAGCGCCGTCCACCACACGACCGGGTTGCCGAGGGCGAGGATCTCCCGATAGCTGCCGCCGTCGTCGATGAAGAAGTACGCGACCGGGCGCCGGTCGAGGAGCCACGACCAGGGCTGCGACTCGTACGGATGGTTTCCAGCGAGCGAGGTATGGAAGTCGAGCATCGCGCGCTGGTGCTCGAACACGTTGCGCCAGAACGTGCCGTCCACCCATGGCAGCCCGACGAGCCCGCCCGGCATCCGCCCGGCATAGCTCGCGACGTAGACCACGAGCGCGGGGACGGCGACGAGGACGAGCGTCGCCGGGATCGGCCCGCGGAGCGCCTGCAGCAGGCCGCGCCACCAGCCGCGATCACCGGCCAGGCTGGCGGCGTCCCAGGCGACGAACAGCGTCAGGACGCCCGGCGCCGCGTAGGCACCCGACCACTTGACGGCCGTCGCGGCGCCGAGGGCGGCCCCGGCGGCCGCGCGCCACGGATGGCCGAAGGTGAGGCGGTCGAGCCAGCCGCGCGGCGGATCGATGGCCCCGGTGGCCGTCGCGGCCGCGTCGCGCCTCCGGTCGCGGTCGACGACGGCGCACGCAAACGCGGCGACCGTGAACGCGCAGACGAAGACGTCGAGCATCGCGATTCGCGACTGGACGACATGGAGGAAGTCGACCGCCAAGAGCCCAGCGGCCACGGTGGCGGCCGCCGTCGCGAGGCGCGGCGCCGCTCCAGCCACGAGGCGCCGCGCCACGAGGTAGAGGAGGGCGACGGTGAGGATGCCGACCAGCGCCGCGACGATGCGCCAGCCAACCGGGTTGAACCCGAAGACCCGGATCCCTGCGCCGATCAGCCACTGGCCGAGCGGCGGGTGCGCCCGGCTGGCGAGCGTGTCGGTGCCGCAGACCGCCGCGTCGGCGATCACATAGCGGCAGGCGTTGACGGCGTAGAAGATCTCGTCGAAGACCAGGCCGATCGGCCGGCCGAGCGAAGGGAGGCGGAGAAGCGCGGCGACCGCGGTGACGGCGGCGAGCCCCGCCCAGTCGAGCGATGTCCAGCGCGCTCTCGGTGCGTCGATGGCTCCGCTCCTCGTTGCTGCCGGGTCGCTACTCCAACGTCCAGGGGGTCTGTGAGCCGTGGGATCGCAGTTCGCGCGCCATCTCGGCGTGGCAGCTCAGCTGGCGCGATTCCAGGGGATGCTGGAACCAGACCAGGTACGTCTGATGATCGCTCACCTGCGCCAGTCGCGCACGCGTGAACTCGTCGTTGGGCTGCACCCAGGCCGCACCGACCGGCAGGCCGTGCTCGGGGACGAACTGGAAGCCGATCTCCTTGCCGCCGCACTGGGCGACGACGGTGTAGGCGTTCTCCCAGGCCGCGGTGGCGTGCGTGATATGCCAGCCGGGGAAGCGGTCCTTCACCTCGGACACGACATGCGCCAGCTCTTCGTTTCCGGTGGTGGGGATCGGCGCCGCCACGGCCAGCCAGAATGCGGCGGCCAGAGCGGTAACCCCGACCGCGGTCATGCGGCGAGATCGTCGTCTCATTGAGTGACTCGTGTGCAGCCCCCGGTCGTCGACCTTGCCTCGGCTCGCGTGGTGCGGGCGGGTCCCAGCGCGATGCGAAGCATAGTGCAGGATCCGTACCGGCGCTCTGCTAGACTCGAATTCGGGCGCCACGGTTTCCGTGGCCGAGCGCGAAGGTACCGATGAACTACGAGCTGTTCATGGCCGAGGCGATCGCCGAGGCGCGCCGTGGAGGCGAGGAGGGGGAGACGCCGGTCGGCGCCGTGGCGGTGCTCGACGACGCCATGATCGCCCGCGACCACGACCGAATGACGCTCACCGAGGACCCGACCGCGCACGCCGTCCTCCTCGCCGTCCAGGCGGCAGCCCGCAAGCTCAGCAGCCGGCGCCTGTCGGACGTGACGATCTTCACCACCCACGAGCCGTGCGCGATGTGCGTCGGTGCGCTGCTCGAGACACGGGTGCGGGCGCTCGTCTACGCGGTGCCCGACGAGCGGAACGGGGCCGCCGGATCGGTCGCCAACGTCGCCCGCGACGCCGCCCTCCCGCATCAGCTCTCGGTCGTGAGCGGCGTCCGCGAGTCCGAGGCGCGGCGACTTGCCGGCGAGGCAGCCACCGCCTGAGCGGCCGGGGCTCGCCATCGGTTCCGTTTGGTAGACTCCCCGCGGAGAGGTGTCCGAGTGGTTTAAGGTGCCGCTCTCGAAAAGCGGTGTGCGATGAGCACCGTGGGTTCGAATCCCACCCTCTCCGCCACTCCTCCCTCGCATCCACAGCACGCCCCGCCCGTCCGCGGGCATGTCCGTGGAGAGGTCGCCTAGTGGCCTATGGCGCCGCACTGGAAATGCGGTTCGGGGCAACCCGTCGGGGGTTCGAATCCCCCCCTCTCCGCCATCCCCTGCATTGACCGATGCGAATGCCGCACGTACCATCGCCGCGGTCGTGCTAGGCGGGGAACTAGCGGTGCCCTGCACCCGCAATCCGCTACAGCGGGGCTGAACTCCCGGTCGAGGTCGTCGACCTCCACCTCCCACGAGCGGTGACCGACGTTGAGCGTCGGGTCCCACGCAGCGAAGGCCCGTGAATCCCGTGAGGTCCGGAAGGAAGCAGCGGTAAGCGATCGCCATCGGGTGCCGTGGGGCGACCTGGCTGGAGCCGGTTGCCGAGCGCGTGTGCGGAGGACGTCGATCGACGCCGGGTGCACGACCTCTTCATTCCCTCCATCCGCCCTCGACCCGGCTCGGCCGGGCCGATCGGTGTAGGCTCAGCGGCAGACATGGCCACCCCTTCCGACGCCCTCCCGACGACCGATCCGGGGCCGCGCGCCCTCTACCGCCGGTTCCGCTCCCAGCGCTTCGCGGACCTCCTCGGCCAGGAGCCGATCGTCGCCACCCTGCGCCGCGCGGTGGCCACCGACCGGCTCGCCCACGCCTACCTCTTCGTCGGCCCGCGCGGGACGGGGAAGACGTCGACGGCGCGCATCCTCGCCAAGGCGATCAACTGCACGGCACGTGGCGATGACGGCGAGCCCTGCGATGCCTGCGGCGCGTGCGTGGCGATCCGCGAGGGCAGCGCGCTCGACGTGCTCGAGATCGATGCCGCGAGCCATGGGCTCGTCGAGGATGCCCGCGATCTCGTCATGCGCGCCCTCACCGCCCCGTCGGAGCTCCGGAAGCGGATCTACATCATCGACGAGGTCCACATGCTGAGCACGCACGCCTTCAACGCGCTGCTCAA
>JBBQMC010000062.1:0-12644 GCA_038328565.1 Candidatus Limnocylindria bacterium | reverse complement strand
AGCGGCCAGGACGCCGAACTCGGTGATGGCGGTCACTGGCTGCGGCAGCACGATGATGCCGACGTCATAGGTCTGTGGGATCGTCGACAGGTCCGTGAAGCCGTAGTTGAAGAGCTGCGTCGACTCCACGCATAGTGGATCGCCCGCGATGCAGTAGTCCGGGTAGCCGGTCCTCGGGTCCGGCGCGCCGGTGACCGGGTCGAACTGCCCACCCACGTCCTGGTGGAACCAGATGCGCGCGCTCGTCGCGCTGTCCGTGCAGTGGCCTGCGGTGAGAAAGATCGTCGGCGACAGCAGCGTTCCCGAACAACGGTGCATGAACACCCCGTCCGCGTCGTAGAACGCGACCAGCCCGACGTAGGGATGCTCGAAGTCCTTGGTGAAGTTGCCGGTGATCGCGCCGGCCGGGATCGCGATCGCCATCGTCGCGAGCAGCGCCCCGATCAGGGCCAGAAAACGTCGCATGCGCGCCTCTCCTCTGGGTGTGGTGCCAGGTGGCACGGCACGTCATGCAAGGCACGGGCCCCCGGGAGCGAGCGCGGTGCGTCCGGTCACCAACGATCCCTGCCCTGAGCCGCCGTGACGGTGACCGCCCGTAGAACCGCTACGCCAGCATCGCCTCGACCGAGATGACCATCGTCGCGGCCGCCACGCTGTCTGACAGGCCGCCGCGCAACGTCAGTGCCTGCCAGGTGCCGAACTCGAGCGCGGTGCTGACGAGCGCTCGCACGCGCTGCCCTCGCGCTCCGCGCCGCCGTGCCCATGGCTGCAGCGCTGTGGCCCATATCTGGCCGAGATGGTCGTTGAACTCGCTCGACCCGGCGGCGAGCTCGGGCATGACCGGCAGGTCGCGCATGATGTTCGCGATGAGCCGCTCGTTGGCGCGGTAGTACCCATACATCGCCTCGAGCGCGACCCGCAACCGGACGAGCGGATCGCGGATCGTCGCCCAGGCCTCCGGATGCGGCAGCCCGGTGGTCGCCATGCCGTGCGCGGTGCAGGCGCGGATGAGGCCCACGATGTCCGGGAAGTGGCGATAGACGGTGTGCCGCTCCACGCCGGCGCGCTCGGCGATGGCGCTGATCGTGGCCTGCGCGGGCCCCACGGCCGCATGCAGCTCGAACGTGGCGCGCACGATGCGGTCGCGGGTCTCGTCCATCGCCTCGAGGCGCCGGCGGAGGCGGTAGGTTCGCGGCTGGCTCATCGGTCTACTTTTCGGCAACCACACATGTGCAGTGAAGTATTGACGGATGCCCTGTCATCGGTCATGGTACAGCAGTGTGCAGCGAAATTCGCCTGGCACCGCCGCCATCGAGAGGATGAACATGAGCGCTCCAGCCCGGACTCTGACCACGGTTGCCCACGGGACCGATGCGGGGGAGCGGATCTGGCTCCTCGGCGGCCTCTACACGTTCACTGCCACCGCCGACGAGACCGGCGACGCCTATACGCTGTGCCAGGTGGACGGCCCGAGCGGCCTCGCGACACCGATGCACCACCACGAGCACGAGGAAGAGGGCTTCTACGTCGTCGACGGCGAGGTGACCGTCTTCACCGATGGCGCGGAGCATCGCCTGACCGCGGGAGGCTTCGCCTTCGCGCCGCGCGGCACCACCCACGGGTTCCGCCTCGACTCCCCACGCGCGACGCTCATGCTCGTCATCAGCCCGGGCGGCGCCGGCCACGAGCCGATGTTCCGCGAGATGGGGGAGCCGGCCCTCGACGCCAGCTCACCGCCGGTGATGACCGGGCCCCTCGACCTCGCGGCGATGGCGGCCATCGCGGCGCGCCACGGGACGATCATCGACGGACCGCCGCCGGCGCCGCGCTCGGCGGCGTGAGCCGCAACGCGTCGCCGAATGGCAGCTACGTGCCCGCACCGACCGATTCGGCGCCGCTCCGCGCATCTGACTGGATCCGCATGATCAGCCACCGGCACCAGGCCAGCCGGCCCCGCTCATGACCGATGCCGCGCCGGAGCGTTGCGTAGTCCGTGAAGCGCTGGTCCGTTCCCGGTAGCAGGTCGACTCCCGCTTCGCGCGCGCGATTGCGACGCGCGAGGTATGTCGCGAGCTGCGCTGCGTGGTGCGCCTCGGCGTCGCGCAGCAGGCCCAGGGTGGCCCTTGGCTCGGCGATCCATGACGCGTAGACCTTGAGCAGCAGCTCATCGCGACCGGCCCAACGGCGAACCGGCTCGCCCACCCACGCGCGCAACGCCTCGACCCCAGCCGGCGTGATCTCGTGGGTCCGGCGGGGGCGGGGTCCCGGCCCGGCGCTGTCCGAGCCGGTGAGAAGCCCGCGGCCCTCCAGGTCGCTGAGCTGCGGGTAGATCTGGCTGTGCCGCGCCTCCCAGAACTGGCCGATCGGATCACGCAAGCGGGTTGCCAGCACGTACCCCGACATCGGCTCTCCCGCGAGCAGCGCCAGGAGCGCGTAGGCGAGCGTCGGCAGGCGCGGGGCTCCGGTGGGCGTGGCGGTCTCAGTGTCTTGCGTGGGCACCGAGGAACTCCCAGGCCAGCGCGGTGGCATCGGGTTGGGTGAACCATCTGTGCGCTCCACCTTCGACCGTCACGAACGTCACATCCGCCCCCGCCTCGCAGGCGTAGGCGGCGATCGTCGCTGGGCCGATCACCTCCGGCGAAGGGGCGCCATCCGAAGGGCAGCCGGCCAGCTCGCGCCATCGGTCCACCATCTGCGAAGCGCGTTCGATGCTGAATGTGGCGTCCGCGGTGCCGTGCATGACCAGCACCGACACGGGCGCGCTCGGCTCGCAGGCGCCGCCCCACGGCGTGCCGGCGTCGATCGCCACCGCGGCGACCCGGTCGGCAAGCTGGCAGGCGATCCGGTCGGTCAGGGCCGCACCCATCGAGAAGCCCGCCACGTACACACGCGACGGATCCACCGGCTGCTCGGCCAGCAGCTGATCGATGAGGCCGCTGACATACGCCACGTCGGAGCTTGGGGCGGGCGCCTCGCCCGGCTGCTGGAGGGCCTGCCAGCGTCTGTCGCGGGCCGGCGGCAGCGCGACGATGACGCCTTCGCGGGCGGCCAGCAGGTCGATGCCGCTCTCTCGGACCATCGCCGCCGGCGACTCGCCGTTGGCATGGAGGAGGATCAGCAGCGGCGCCGTGGCAGCCGGCGCCATGGGAGGGAGGTAGAGGGTCACGAGTCGCTCGTCGCTGCCGACCATCATCAGCTGCTGGACCTTCCGTGCCGGCTCGGCGACCGTTGGCGGCGCCGATCCGCTCGCCTCCTGGCCGCTGGCCGGCGAGCTCGCGCCAGGCAGCCCGACCGTCGGTCCCGAGGCGCAGCCAGCCACCAGGCCGGCGAGGAGCAGGAGCATCCCCAGCCATCGCACGTATCGCACGCCGCGGACGGTACTGCCCGCGGCGCCACTATGTCAAGATTGTCATACAAGCGGAGGTCGTGTCGATGTCAAGGTCGCGCGTCATCCGCGGTTCGGCGTGGAAGGAGCTCGCCAGCGAGCCGACGACCATGTACGGCACCTCCGCCGCCGCCAACCAGGCCACCACCCGCGCGAGCAGGGCGAATGGGTCGGTCATGGCCGATCGGTCAGCGTTCGACCCGCGCCGCCACGTCCGGTCCGATCAGGAGGGCGCGGAGCTCCCGCTGCACGCGCACATCGGTCCAATCCGGGTGCCGATGGCGGATCCCGGATTCGGTGACCTGCCGGACCTGCTCGCTCATCTCCAGCGCCATCCGGAGGCGTGCCGGACCGTCCATGCCGCGAAGCACCTCGAGCTGCGCCTCGCGGGCCGTTGCGGTCGTGTCTCGGGCGCTTGTCAAGGGGGCCCACTCTACGCGTGCGCCCCCTCGCCGACATTCGCGTCCGTCATGATGGGCAGGGGCATGTCGCGTGCACACGAGGTGAGGGTTCATGAATCTCGGGCTCCGATCCATCCTGCTCATCGTGGCGGTCATCTGTTTCGTGCTGGCGGCCATCGGGACGGACATTGGGACCGTCTCCCTGGTGCCGCTCGGCCTGGCGTTCTTCGCGGCCGCATTCCTCGTTGGTGACGGAGGCCTCAGCCTGCGACGCTGATCCCGCCAGGAGACGCGTCGTTTCCTGCCAACCTTCAGCCGGGGTGCCGCTCCATCCGCTTACGGCTGCTGTGCCTTACGGACACTCAGTTGCGAAAATTACGCGCTGCGTATTGGGCGGCAGCCCAATCGGCGTCCTGCCTCGCCATCTCTTGCGCGAGCCGCAGAAAGCGCAACTGATGCGCCGATAGCTACTCCCGCTGTAAGTGCGAAGGTGGGGCAGCGTTCCGCCGCGGCGCGGTGCGCGAGAATGGGCCGCATGACCGTCTCCGAGGAGCGCCGCCTCGTCACCGTCCTGTTCGTCGACCTCGTCGGCTTCACGAGCCGTGCCGAATCGGCGGACCCGGAGGAGGTGCGCGATGTCCAGCGCGCCTATTTCGCGACGGTGGCCGCGGAGGTCGAGCGCTACGGCGGCAGCGTCGAGAAGTACATCGGCGACGCGGTGATGGCCCTCTACGGCGCCCCGCAGGCCCACGACGACGACGCGGAGCGCGCCCTCCATGCCGCCCTCGCCATCCGCGACGCGCTGACCACCGCCCCCATGCCCCTCGAGGTGCGGATCGGCGTGAACACCGGCGAGGTCGTCGGCGGTGCCGGCTCCGGGCCGCAGCAGCACGAGTACACGGTCACCGGCGACGCGGTCAACGTCGCGGCACGACTCCAGCAGGCGGCCGAGCCGGGCCAGATCTACGTCGGGCCGACCACGCGGCGCCTCGCGGCAGAGGCCTTCGACTTCGCGCAACTCCCCCCACTCGAGCTCAAGGGCAAGGCCGAACCGATGGAGGCCTGGCGCCTGGCGCGCGCCCTCCCTGTGCAGCCGCGGGTGCGCGGCGGCGAGGCGCCGCTCGTCGGCCGCCGGCGCGAGCAGCTCCTGCTCGAGGCCGCGCTCGAGGAGGCGGGCAACGGCCACGGCCTCCTGGTCGGGATGACCGGCGAGGCGGGGATCGGAAAGTCGCGGCTCGCGCTCGAGCTGCGTCACAGGGCAGAGACCCAGGGCTTCGCCACCGCCTGGGCGGCCGCACTCTCCTACGCGAGCGCCTTCCCCTTCCACCTCGTCGGCGCCCTCGCCAACGAGCTCCTCAAGCGCAGCCACGGACAAACCGTGCGGGGCGCTCTGGCCGCAACACTCCCACAGGCGGACGCAGAATCCCTCGACCGATGGTCGGCCGTCCTGGCCGACATCGCCGGCGACGCCGATGCGGAGCAGCGCGCCCGCCTCGCCGACATCACCCCCGACGCCCGCCAGCGGCTCCTCGTCCAGGCCCTCACCGCAACCCTCCGCACGCGGGCCGCGACCCAGCCGCAGCTCCTCGTGCTCGACGACCTCCACTGGGCCGATGCCTCCTCGCTCTCCGTGCTGGACGAGCTGCTCGCCGTCGTCCCGGAGGCCGCGATCCTCGTGCTGGCGCTCCATCGGTCCGGGTGGGCGAACCGCTGGGCGAGCCGCTCGTACTACCAGCAGGTGAACCTGGACCGGCTGCGCGACGACGAGGCCCGCCAGCTCGTCACAGCGCTCGCGGTCGGCAATGGCATCGAGGCGGAGCGGGCGGAGGCGCTGCTCCATCGGTCCGGTGGGAACCCGTTCTTCCTCGAGGAGCTCATGCGCGCCCGGGATTCCGGCGCCACGACCCTGCCGGAGACGATCCACGAGGTGCTGCTGGCGCGGATCGACGGGCTGCCGGCGGACGCGCGGAACCTGCTCGGGGTGGCGGCGGTGATCGGCATGGAGTTCGGTGAGCGGGTGCTCGCCGCGGTCGAGCCCACCGAGCGCATGACCGATGCCCTGGCCGCCCTCCAGCTCGACGAGCTGATCGTGGCCCGCGGCGGCGACCTGGAGGGCGCGACGTACGCGATGCGGCATCCCCTCGTCCACGAGGTCGCGTACCGCAGCCTGCTCATGGCGCGGCGGCGGGACCTGCACCGGAAGATCGGCGCCTGGCTGGAGGAGCACAGCGGCGACGAGGACCTCGCCGCCATCGCGGCCCACTACCGCGACGGCGACGACCGGGAGCGGGCTCGCGAGCTCCTGCCACGAGCCGCCGAACGGGCCGAGCGCCTCAACGCCCCGAGCGAAGCGCGCAGCCTCTACCTGGAGGCCGCCGAGCTCCTCCGCGACGAGCCCGTCCGGCGCGCGTACATGCTCGAGCGGGCGGCGTTCCTCAGCTACCTCATCGGTGAGATCGGCGCGGCGATCGAGCACGTCACGCGTGCCGAGCAGCTCTACACCGATGCCGGCGACCGCCTCCACGCCCTCGACGCGCACCGCCAGCTGGCGCGCTACTTCTGGATGGACGGCCACGGCAAGCGGTCGGAGGAGGAGCTGATCGTGGCGATCCGCGGGCTGGAGGAGCTGCCGCGCACGGCGGAGCTGGCCCACGCCTACAGCGCCCATGCCCAGCTCCGGATGCTCATGCCCGACTTCCCGGCCGGGGAGCGGCTGGCGCGGCAGGCGATCGAGGTGGCCGACGAGGTCGGCTCGATGGAGGCGAAGGTCCACGCCCTCAACAACCTGGGCGTGTCGCGGATGGGGAAGGGCGACCCCGTCGGGGTCGACGACCTGCGGCTGAGCCTGAAGCTCGCGCTCGAGCACAACCTGCCGGACGACGCGGGGCGGGCTTACACGAACCTCGCGTCGCAGGGCCAGGCGGTCAGCTTCTTCGAGCCGGATGAGGCGGAGGCGTTCGCGAACGAGATGATCGCGTACGACATGCGCGTCGCTCCCGGCGGGGCGTTCGAGCAGTGGCACCGCGCTGCCCGTTCCGAGCAGTGGATCCCGCAGGGCCGATGGGACGAGTCCGTCCGCCAGCTGGACGAGCTGGCGACGCTCCTCAACGCGAACCGCTACCTCCAGGTGGACGTCGCTTCGTACGGCGCGCTGCTCGCCGCGTACCGCGGTCGATACGACGAGGCACTGGCCCGGATCAGCCCCTTCGTGGAGGTGGCCGTCGGGATCGACGACCTGCAGGCCTTCGCGCCGGCCCTGCTGGCATTGGCCAACGCCGAGCGCGGCCTGGGCCATCTCGAGGCTGCGATGGACGCTCTGGAGCGTGGCGTTCGCCTCCGCGGCGCGACGAGCGAGGCAAATCTGTCGGTCTGGTTCCTCTTCGAGGCGGTCGACGTCGTCACGTGGCTGGTTGCGGAGGCGGAGCCGTCGCTGGGCGCGCGTGCGCTTGAAGTATTGGCGCCCCTGGCAGCCTCCCTCGAGACCGATGTCCAGCGTGGTGGCACTGAAGCCGAGCTCCGGGTGCGCCATGCCCTGCACGACACGGCCCGCCATCAGCTCGCCATCCTGTCTGGCGAGACCGATGCGGCGGCCGCGGCCGCCGAGATCCTCCGGGCCGCGGGAGAGCTGCGGATCGCGCGTCGCGTCTTCGATGCCGCCCGTGCCGAGCTCTGGGCTGCCGAGGCGACGGCGAATCGTGAGGCGGCCTCGGCCGCGCTGGCCACGTTCGAGCCCCTGCGGGCCATTGGCTACGTGGGGCGTGCGCGAGAGCTGGCAAACGCGCCTTGACATCTGATGCGTCAAATGACAGCATCACGCATCATGCCTCGAACCACCATTGACCTCGACGCTGCCGTGCTTCGCGAACTCAAGCGTAGGAAGCGGCGCGGAGGCCAGTCGCTCGGGCAGTTGGCGTCCGAGCTCCTCGCATCCGCGATGCAGGCAGAGCCAGCGACCAGCCGCGCGCGACTTGTGTGGCATTCCGGCCCCATGGGTGCGCGCGTCGACCTCGACGACAAGGAGGCCGTGCGCCGCGCGCTCAACGAGCCGTGACCTACACACTCGACGCCAACGTCCTGCTCTACGCGTCCGACACGGAGAGCCCATTCCACGCGAGCGCGATTGAGCTTCTCGACACGGTGGCCCTCGGGCCGGAGATCGTCCACCTCTTTTGGCCAACGGTGATGGCGTACCTCCGGATATCCACCCATCCCGCGGTCTTTGCGCAGCCGCTTTCGCACCGCGATGCACGCGCCAATGTCGAGGGCCTGCTCCACCTTCCCCACGTCCAGGTCTCCGGCGAGGCGGACGGCTTCTGGGATCGCTTCGCCGACGTGGCGGACGACGTCGCACCGACGGGCAACCTCGTCCCGGACGCCCATCTCGCGGCTCTCATGATCCAGCACGGCGTGCGGACCATCTGGACCCGTGACCGCGACTTCCGGAAGTTCCGAGGCATCACCGTGCGCGACCCGTTCGACGGCGCGGGGTAGGCCCGCGCGAGGCCTCCCTCTCAGCCTTCAACGCGCGCCAAGATCTCCTCCACGATCTCCTTCCCGCGCAGCCCGTTGAACCACTCGGCGGGAATCCCGCCACGCGACTCGTCGAGCCCCCAGCGCAGGCCGGCGAGGCTGCCGGCGATGGCGGCGACGGTATCGGTGTCGTGGCCGTACGTACGCAGCGCTCGATCGTCTCGCGGTACGACGTGCTGGCGGCGACCGCCTCCCAGGCCGACCAGAAGCTATCCAGCACCCAGGCGCGACCGGGCTTCGTCGCGGACCGATGCGCCAGCAGCCCGCGCAGTACCTTGGCGTCGTCCGGCCGGTCCCGGTAGGCCTCGAGCAGGCGGTCGACCGAAATGGCGAGCACGGCCTCCGGCTCCTCGTCCGGGCGCTCACGGACGGCGCGCGCGATGAGGACGTACAGCGCACACGTGGCCTGGCAGTTCGGGTGGCCGTGGGTGACGCGGCTGGCGAGATGCGCCCGCCCGACGAGTTCTGCGTCGGTGGCGCGGCCGTCCACCAGCGCGATCGGCAGGAGGCGCATGAGGGAGCCGTTGCCCTGGTCATGCTCGCCAGTGCCCCCTGCCTCGATGGCGGGCGTGCCCCGCCGAAGCCGGCTCAGCGCCGCCGACGTCGCTCCGCCGATGTCGAACGAGCCGTCGCCGTCGGGCGTGTACGCCTTCGCATCGGCCCAGGCGAGGGCGCGGCGGCCCTGGTCGGCGGGGTCGAAGCCGACGCTCACGAGCGAGTCCAAGAGGGCAAGCATGAGCGCGCCGTCGTCGCTCCACGTGCCGGGCGGCTGGCCGTGGGTGCCGTAGCCGCGCAGCTCGACGATGCGGCCGGGATCCGGCGCGGTGAACTCGTATGGCACGCCGATCGCGTCGCCCACGAGGTGGCCGTAGACCCCGGCGCAGGTGGCTTCAGTCATCGTCCGGCGCCACCCACGGCAAGCCGCGCTGGCAGCCACCCAGACGTAGTCCGGCGACTCGACCATCCGGAAGCAGCCGCCAAGAATCATCTCGCCGCCCCACTCCGCCTGCATCATCTCAATCGACGGCTCGCCGTAGACCACCGGCAGCGCTTTAGATGACCCACACGCCGGACATGGCGGCATCGGGGGAGCGACGCCACCCGGAATCGTTCGCATCAGTCGCGCACCACCCACGGGAGGGAAATGCCGCAGTCCCGGCATTCGTAATCCGGCGACTCAGGACCGATGACGCAGCCGCCCAGCACGAATTCCCCGCGCTCGGCCTCCTCGAAGGCCTCGTGGGTAGGCATCCCGTACAGGATGCGAAGCGCATTCGTGGAGCCGCACGACGGGCACGGCGGCAGCGGCTGCCCGGTGGTAGTGGATGGCTTCAGCGTCATGCCCAGAGTGTGCCGCAGCAGCGCGACAGCTCTCGTGTCGCGATGGAGTTACGTCCCCCGTGCGCCCCGGCGCACACCGCCCAAGTGGTGCAGCGCGCCGCTGAGGCCGTACCGGTCGCGCGCGATTCGCGCAATCTCGGCGTCGGCGAGCTCGGGGATCGGCACCTCGAGCGGGTCGATCATCTGGCCGGTCGGCTCCATGGAGCCGCAGCGTAGACGAGGCCGCCGGAGGCGCGCGACCGATTGCCGGCTGGCGGTCAGGCCGTGAGCGTCGTGTCCCGGCTCGGCTCCACGACCGCAAGCTGCGCCTCGAGGTCCTTCACTGAGCGGAGGACGGTGATGCGCATCCGGTCGAGTGACTGGCTGACGGCATCGGCCGCGCCGGCGATGGAGGTGAGCTTCACCTTCATGCCCTGCACCTCGCCCACGCCGCGGACCATCTCGTCAAGCGCGGCCTGGACGGCGGGGACTTCAAGGCTCACCCCCGCATCGCGCAGGGTGGCGAGGGCGAGCGCCCGCGCGAGCCAGTAGGCGGCCTCCAGCGCGATGGCGTCGTCAGCCTCCGGGTCGTAGACGCAGTAGACATCGGTCCCGATGACGGTCAGTGGCGCGACCCCGGCCGGGGCGGCGAGCGGCGTGAAGACCGCCAGGGCGACCGCCGCGCGGCGGTTGTCGCGGGCATCGGCCAGCTCGCCGGCGAAGCGGCGCAGGGAGACGGTGCGGTCCTTCGCCTCGACCGCGATGCGGACGTCGACGCCGCGGGTCCGGGTCGGGTCGATCCCAACCACGAAGTCGCCCTTCTTCGAGCGGAGGGCGTCGCCGGCATCGGTCCCAGTGCGCTCCAGGAAGTCGCCGGCGCCGTGGGTGAGCTCGGCCAGGCGGTCCTCGAGCACGTCCTCGAAGTCGCCGCCCTTGGCGGTGCCGCGGGCGCGCTCCTCCGCCCGCGCCTTTGCGCCGGCCTCGATGGCGGTGATGCGCTCCGTCAGGCGGCGGAACTCGTCGGTCACCTCATCGCGGAACTGGTGGAGCGGGCTGCCCTGGCGGGTGGGGTCGAGGAGCTGGGCGAGGCGCGAGCCGTCGCCGTCGAAATAGCGGCCGAGGAGCTCATTCAGCCGACCGATGGCGCTCTCACGCCTGTTCTCGTCGAACAGGTCATGGGTCAGGCGGCGGAGCTTGCCGTCGTCGCCGAGGAAGCGCTCGAGGGTCTGCGGCAGCCGGCCGTCCGTGTCGCCGAAGTTGTCGCGCAGGGTCGCCGCCAGCGCCTCCGCCGCGCGCTCCTGGGAGGTCTGGATCCGCTCCAGGAGCCGCTCGAACTCGGCCTTCACGACGTCCGCGCTCATGCTCACCCCCGCGTTGCACAGCGTGAGCAGACCGATGCGCAGCGCCCGCTCGACCAGGCCGACGCGATCCGGCTCGGGCGTGTCGCGCACGAAGGCGGCCAGGGAGGCATCGGTCAGCGTCAGGCTGTCGAGGCCGATGGTGTCACTGGTGACCGTGATGCGTGGCGTTGTCATGGAGGGAGTGTCGTGGGGAGTTGTGACAGCTCTTCTGTCGCGATGTGGCGGGCGTGGGGTTTGCGGTGGCGGTAGCTAACGGTCACTGCGTTGCGGTTCTTGCGGTGGGCGCAAGCGTTGGCGTCGTTCGCGGGGTCCAGGGCCACCGTTCGTTGCGAGGACCGCAAGATCCGCAATTCGGTCTCCGTTAGCTACACGGGCCGCAAGCGCCACCGACCGCAAGCCGGCCCAGAACCGCGCCTCGCAACACTTGCGTACGAATCGTACAATTCGTTCATGTCCGAACATGCGATCAGCGAAGCGCGCGAAACGTTCTCCACCACCATCAACCGCGTTGCCTTCAAGGGCGAGCGGGTGGTGCTGACGCGCCACGGCAAACGGGTGGCGGCGGTCGTACCGATCGAGGATCTCGAGCTGCTCGAGGCGCTCGAGGACCGGCGCGATCCCGACGAGGTGCGCGATGCCCTTGCTGCGGCGGGCGACGAACGTCCGCTTGGCTGGGACGAGGTGAAGTCGCAGCTGGGTCTCTGAGGAACTCGCATGTACCGGGTCGAGCTGCTCGCGTCGGCGGTGCCCGAGCTCCAGCGAACCCAGCTCGTCATGCGGCGGCGGCTCGGCCGGCGGATCGACCAGCTCGCGAACGACCCGCGGGGCGGCGACGCGGTGAAGCTGCGCGGGACAGATGACACCTGGCGCACGCGCATCGGCGACTTTCGGATTCTCTATCGCGTCGAGGAGGAGCGCCTGCGCGTACTCGCCATCAAGGTCGGCAACCGGCGCGACGTGTACCGATGATGTGGCCCATGCGCTGGCCGAGGTGCTCGCGGACGGGTAGCCGAACTTGGCAGGCCACATGCGACAACCCCGATGGTCCCACGTCACGACAGAGGAGCGACAGTGAAGTTCGGCCTCGAGATCAACGAGTTCACGTGGCCCGGCGGGAACCAGGAGATGGGCAGCCACCTGGCCGACGTCGGGCGCCGCGCGGAGGCGGCGGGGTTCGACTCGATCTGGGTGTGGGACCACTTCATCCAGCTCCGGGGCTGGGACGAGCCGATCCTCGAGGGCTGGCTGATGCTCGCCTTCCTCGCTGCCGCAACGAAGACGATCGAGCTGGGAACGCTCGTGACCGGCGTCACGTACCGCCACCCGGCGATCCTCGTCAAGCAGGCGACGACGCTCGACATCCTGTCCGGCGGCCGATCATGGCTCGGCGTTGGCGCGGCCTGGAACGAGCGAGAGCATGCCGCCTTCGGCGTCCGGTTCCCGCCCATCGCCGAGCGCTTCGAGATCCTCGAGGAGATGCTCCAGGTCGCGCATCGGGCCTGGAAGGGCGAGACCGGCGCGTTCCACGGCAAGCACGTGAACCTTGCCGAGCAGATGGACAGCCCGTCACCGGTGCAGCGTCCGCACCCGCGCATCCTCATCGGCGGTGGCGGCGAGCGCAAGACGCTGCGGCTTGTCGCGCAGTAC
>JBBQMC010000061.1:0-12861 GCA_038328565.1 Candidatus Limnocylindria bacterium | reverse complement strand
ATCGTCCCGTCCTGGAGGCGGATGACCTGGGCGATCTTCGCCAGCGTGCCGATGCCGTGGAGCTCGTCGATCTCGTCGACCTCCTCCGTCTCCGAGCTGCGCTGCGTGATGAGCGCGATCGACGAGCCGTTGCGCACGGCGCGGTCGAGCGCCTTGACGCTCCGGTCACGGCCGACGTTCAGCGGCACGATCATCTCCGGGAAGATGACGGTGTCGCGCAGCGCGACGAGGGGGAGGACCTGGATGGCGTCGACGCGGTCGTCGCCGTCGGTCGGCTTGGGTTGCGCCTCGACGGGCTCGATCGGCGCGTCGGGCTGGTCGTTGCGGTCTTCGGGATCCACGGTGTTCACGTCCTCAAGGCTACTCGTCGGGCGCGGCCGCAGCCGGCTCGCTCTCGACGAATCGTTCGACATCGGCTTCATCGAACAGGTCGAACACCCGGATCTTGCCGAGCTCCTCGAGCTGAAGGATGAACTTGAAGCCGGCCAGGTTCACGCCCTGGCGTTGGGTGAGAAAGCGGATGATGCGCACCCGCCGGAGATCGGCCTCCGAATAGAGGCGCAGGTTGTTGCGGCGCCGGGGGCAGACGAGCCCCTCCTCGTCGTAGATGCGGAGCGTCCGGGGATGGACGCTCGCCAGCTCCGCGGCGATGCTGATGAAGTAGCGCGGCCGCAGTGGGTCGCGGACGGTGGTCACGACGGAACGGATCTCGTGATGGTCGCCATTGGTCGTTTCTCCTCGAACCCACCAGCGCTGGCGGGAACGTGGGATGACCATAAAGTCTGACAATGTGGTTGTCAAGAGTGCTGGCAACGACTCCTCATGGCAGGGCGCGCCGCAGCGACGCGCGGAGCGCCGCCAGCCTTCCGGCCAGCCGCCCGCGCTCGGGTTGCGGAACGGCCCGCCCGGCGTAGCGCTCGATCTCGTAGCCGATCGCCAGCCGGCCGAGCGCGCTGCCGCCCAGGCCTGCCCGACGAGCGCGCGTCGCATGCCCGGCGGGCGTCTCGTGGCCCGCGCGCGCCCAGCGTCCGTCGCCGTCGAGGAGTGCGAGCGCGGCGAGGTAGGCGCCGGTCGCGGTGGTCAGGTCGTGCGGCGGACGCGCAGGCGCCATCGGCTCGGCGACCAGGGCCGGCGCCTCCTCCGGCGGCCGCACGATCGCCCGCTCCTCGAAGCCGGCAAGCTCCTCCGCCTCGGCGTCGCGACGGTCACGCAGGCGGGCCCACACGTAGAGGCCGATCGCCGTCAGCTCGAGGACGATGAGGATCGCGATTGCGAGGTAGAACAGGATCGAGGGCGCTGCGGGCACGTCGACCACGTCGCCGCCGAACTTCGGCAGCGTGATTTTTGGGAACGTGGTCCCGGGCGGGATGATCGAGCCGATGAGCTCGGTGATCGCCGCGATGACCACGATCAGCGGAGTGGTGAGCGCGATGAGGGCAAGGAGCACCGCGCGCAGCGGCCCGACGAGGGTGGTGAGCAGCGCGCTGGCAGGCACGCCGAGGACCATGCCGAGCGGAATCCCCACGAGGGTGGTCACGAGCGCCACCAGGCCGATGAGCAGGAGCCACGAACGCCGCGAGCGCACGTCGTCGTCCATGCGGCGCACGGTCTCCAGGCGCGCCAGTCCGAGGGCCGTGAACGCGCTGCCCGCGAAGAGGAGGGTCGCGACAAAGGCAGCCGAGACGAACGCCTCCTCGAGCGCGCCGCTCGCCGCGAGGTGACCGGCGAGCCAGGGCACGGCCAGCAGCGGGACGCCGAAGCGGAGGAGCCGATCCTGCTGGTCCTCGTCGTCGTCACGGCCCACATGCGTCCGACCCCGCGCCACGGCGAGCGCGCCGATCCAGCCGGGAATGTGGAGCGCGAATGCGGCGTCGGTGTTGCCGTCGACGAGCGCGATGCGCACGGCCGGATCGAGGACCCACGTCAGCGCGCCGCCGAGGATGACGAGGAAGAGACCGCCCAGCACGTCCGCACTGCTCGAGCGCCAGCGGCTGCGCCGCGCCCATGCCATGCCGACGCCGGCAAGCACCGCGAGCTCCAGCGGGCCGACGCGAGGGGCGTGCCCGGTCATGACCTGGACCGCGTCGTAGACGAGCGCGATCCAGGCTCCCTCGGCGAGCGACTGGAGGATCGGCAGCAGGCGGCTGCGGCCGTCGGATGCGCCGAAGCGGATCGGGAACCGCTCGCGGCGCTGCTCATGGCGCGCGACGAGCTCGGGGTCAGGAAATCCGGAGACCATCCGCGTCCCACCAGTTCGGCGTGAGGTGCGCGGCCCGCACGGGCAGCCCCGTCGCGCTCGATCCGCCGCCGAGCCGCACGATCTCGACCGCGTGCCCGCTCGAGGCGAGGCGGCGCAGGATCGGCTCCATCGGCGCGTGATCGCGTGACGTCAGGGCGATGACCGTCGTGCCGGGCGCGAGCCTCCGTCCCAGCCAGCCGAGCAGCTGCCCGTACGAGATGCTGCTGACCGGGCCGATGCGCGCCAGCAGCTCGCCGGCGCGCGCGAGGTGGCTCATGCCCGCCCGCGGTGCGAGCCACGCGATGCGCTGGGTGGTGCCGCTGAAGCTGGCCGCCGCGATCCCGACTGCCGCTCCGTCGTCGAGGTAGCGACGTGCGAGCGAGATCGCGGTCACGCAGAGGGCCTCGAACGCGTCCTCGTCGTACGCCATCTCCCAGTGCGCGACGTCGGGCAGCGTCTGCACGTCGATCGCCAGCACCACCGAGCGGCCGCGCGCGGGCTCGAAGCGGCGGCTCACGGTGGAGCCGAGGCGGGCTGTGGCGCGCCAGTGGACGCGACGCAGCGAGTCTCCCGCCTGGAACGGCCGCACGCCGGAGAAGAGCGCCGGGTCGGCGGTGAGGCTGTGCGTCGCGCGTCGCTCCCCGAGCGGCGCACGGGCCGCCGGCGCATGCTCGACCGGCACGCCGCGCGGGACGACGGTGAGCACCACGCGGCCCGCCATCTCGCTCTCCGCGGCATCACGTCCGAAGACGTCGCGGATCCGCAGCCGGGCGGGGCCGAGCTCATACGAGCCGCGACGCAGGTCGTCGAGGTGGAAGTGGCGCACCACGCGCTCGTACCAGGTGAGGGCCCAGGTGTTGCGGAGGATGCGCCGGCTCTGCCGCTCCTCGGCACGATCGAGGGTCGGCCGCTCGCGGACGACGAGGCCGTCGGTCAGGAGGTCGTCGACCGCGATCCAGGGAAGGGGCAGCGGCTTCTGGTTCCAGACCGTGACGTCGAGACCGATGGAGTCGCCCGCCACCGCCCGATGCGCGGTCAACGCGCGCTCATAGGTCACGCTGCGCGCGCCGAAGCGGCTCCAGAGGCGGGTCAGCGTGCCGTAGGCGGTGGCGATGCCGGCGACCACGAGGAGGCCCGGCGCGCCGGCCGTTGCGCCGACGATGACGAGGACGGCCGCGAACGCGAGCCAGCCGCTCATGGCTCGCCGGCCGCGGCGACCTCCTGCGGCTCGACCTGGAGCTCGACTCCGTCGAGGACGTCCGCGACGACCGCAGAGACGCTGGCGCCGCGCAGCTCCCGGTCGATGTCGAGCAGGATGCGATGCTCGAGCACGGGCGCCGCCAGTTGCCGGACGTCGTCGGGGAGAACGAAGTCCCGCCCGTCGAGCAGGGCGGCGGCCTGGCCGGCACGGTAGAGTGCGACGCTCGCGCGGGGCGAGGCGCCCAGCCGGACGTCGGCGTGCTGCCGCGTCGCGCGCACAAGGTCCACGATGTAGCCCTCCACCTCCGGCGCGACGCGCACCGTCCGCGCGGCCTCGCGGAGCGCGACCAGCGCTTCCGGCTGCGCGACGGTCGTGACCGCGTCGAGCGGCTCGCTGGCCGCCTGGTGGCGTCGCGCGATCCGTCGCTCCGCGTCAGCCTCGGGGTAGCCGATCCGGATCCGGACGAGGAAGCGGTCGAGCTGGGCCTCGGGGAGGGAGAACGTTCCCTCCAGCTCGATCGGGTTCTGGGTCGCCAGTACGACGAACGGGTCGGGAAGCGGGCGCGTGACCCCCTCGGCCGACACCTGCCGCTCCTGCATCGCCTCGAGCAGGGCCGACTGGGTGCGCGGTGTCGCGCGATTGACCTCGTCGACGAGAACGACGTTGGCGAAGATCGGTCCGGGGACGAACCGGAAGTCGCCGCGCTCGAGGATCGACGAGCCTGTGACGTCGGTCGGCAGCAGGTCCGGCGTGCCCTGGATGCGGGCGAAGGTCATCCCCACCGCACCGGCAAAGGCACGCGCGATGAGGGTTTTGCCGACCCCGGGCACGTCCTCGAGCAGGGCATGCCCGCCGGCGATCACCGTCACCGCGAGCAGGCGCAGCGGCTCCTCGGCGCCGACGACGGCGGTGCCCACCGCGTCGACGAGCCGGGCGAGGAAGCGGTCGCCACGGAGCGCGGCTCCATCGGTCATGCGTTGAACCTACCCTTCACGGACGCGTCACGTTCACGATCGTCCACCTGCGCGCCCCCAGCTCGAGGCCGCCGGGCAACGGTGCGGGGCGCGCCTCGAGGTCGAATCGCAGCAGCTGGGCCTGCGGGATCGGCACCAGCTCGCTGCCGGCGGCGAGGCCGAGAATGCGCACCGGCCGGCGTTCGTAGCGCACGAGCTCGGCGACGGCGGTGGCGCGATCGTCGGTTGCGCCATCCTCAACGCGGAGGCGCACGCCGCGGAGCAGGTTCGCGCTCGCGTCGCCGCAGTCAGTCGTCAGCGCGCCCGTGGCACAGCGCTGACGCAGGTCGTCGAGCACACCGTCCGCGAGGCCGGCAAGGCGGTCCGGCTGATCCGTGACGGTCGCCAGCGCGGCGGCGCGGCCGCTGCCCTCCGGCCAGGCGGTGACGAACCGATCGAGGACCGCGCCCGGTGTCGCGGCGGTGGCAGCCACGAGCCAGAAGGTCGTTCCCCAGAGGAGGAGCGGGACGGCGAGCCAGGCCGCGACCGCGGCGGCGGACCCACGGGGCGTGGGCGGGATCGCGCCCGCGCTGCGCTGCGCGAGGCGATAGGCATGGACCGCCTGCGCCGTCCAGGCGACGAGGAAGCCGCTGCCCATGACGAACGGGACGAGGTACCAGGTGGTGTCGACGAGGGTCGCGACGGCTGCGCCGACGAGGGCGAGCCCGAGCAGCTCGGCGGCCAGCAGCGCCGCCCCGACCTCGCGCTGCCCGAGCGCCGCGTGCCCCAGCCCCCAGCCGACGATCGCGCGGCGCAGGACGCGGCCCGGGTCGACCGAGGCGCTCATTCCCCGATGAGCAGGCCGCGCAGCTCCGCTTCGTGCTCTGCCGAAGTCACCGCGAGCAGCTTGTCACCGGCGAGCAGGCGCGTCTCGGGCCGCGTGAAGATCGCGCGCCCATCGCGGACGAGGACGGCAATTGTGCTCCCCTCGGGCAGGGTGAGGTCACGCAGCTCGCGGCCGACCGCCGGCCCGTCCGCCTCGAGATGCGCCTCCACGATCTGGAGCTCGCCGCCCTCGAGCTCCGCGAGGTGGAGCAGGTCGTGGATCGGGATCTCGTGCTCGATGACGCCGAGGATCGCCTTCGTCGGGCTCACCGTGTCGTCGATCGCGAGCTGCCGGAACAGCTTCTCGTTCTTCGGGTCGTTGACGCGGGCGATCGCGCGCGGGACGTTGAAGCGCATCTTCGCGACCTGGCAGGCGACGAGGTTGTCCTCGTCATCGCCGGTCACCGCCGCCATCACGTCGGCGCGGCCCATGCCGGCCTCTCCCTGGTAGCGGCCCTCGCAGCCGTCGTTCGGGATCACGATGCTGCCGAGCTCGTCCGCAATCGTCCGCGCACGTGCCGGATCGCGCTCGATCATCACGACCTCATGCCCGGCCGCGAGCAGCTCCTTGGTGAGGTGGTAGCCGACATTTCCGCCTCCGACGACGACGACGTACATCAGGCGTTCTCCTGCTCGGTGGGCGCGACGACGTCGCTCGGCGCCACGGCGGTGTCGCCGGCGGCCGGGGGATGGACGTGGTCGTGTCCGTCCGCCGCTCCCGAAGCTCGCGCCGAGCTGCGCATCGGCTGGGCGGTGGGCGCCTCGACCTGCCCATCGGTTGCCTCGGGGCCGTCGTGCGCGGCCACGACGAGCGCCGCCGACAGGATCACGGTGCGGCAGATCGTCTCGAGGCCAAGCGAACGGAACGCCTCGGCGCGCAGCGGGTCGTTGATCTTGGCGATCACGCGCGGCACGCCGAACGTGTGCTTCGCCATCTGGGTTGCGAGCGCGTTACGGTTGTCGCCCTCGGTGAGCGCCACGACGAGGTCGGCCATCTCGGCCCCGGCACCGCGCAGGATGTCCTCCGAGGTCCCGTTGCCGCGCACCGTGGCACCGGCGAACGACTGCGGCAGCCTGTTGAAGGCCCGCTGGTCGAGATCGATGACGGTCACGTGGTCGCCCTGCTGGTCGAGCTCTGCCGCCGTCCTGGCGCCGACGCGCCCGCATCCGATGATGATCACCCTCATGGTGTCTTGGCCAACTCCTCGGTCTCGACGCGCAGGCACCAGACCGCGGCGGTCGAGTTGCGCATCACGTACGGGACGGTCCGGCCCGCGTCCCACTGACCGCCGAACCGCATCTTGTAGCGTAGTCCCATCACGATGAGGTCGGCGCCCTGCTCGACGGCCTCGTCGACGATCGCCGGGCCCGCCGACCTCGCCTGGACGACGCTGCTCGTCACCTGGACGAGCTGGCCGCGCAGGAACTCCTCCGCGTGGGTCGTTACCTCGTCGGCGAACGCGCCAGCTCGGTCGTCCTCCGCGTCGAGGTTCCGCGCGAACGGGACCTCGATGACGTGGATGAGGACCGCGGACCCGGCCGTGCCGGCGAGGAGCGTGGCCGCCAGGCGCAGGGCCGGCTCGTCCGCCTCCGTGCCGGCCACGGGGATGAGCACGCGCTCATAGCGAAGGAGCGTTGGGCGCTCCTTCTTGGAGCGGAGGAAGCTCATGGCGACCGATATCCTACGCCGGAGCTATGGCGCAGGCACCTGCACGACGGCGTCGACGATGAACTCGTCGCTCGTGGTGTCGTCGGCGCGCACCGCAACCTGACCGATGGGCAACGCCGTGCGGTCGATCACCGAGCAGTCCGCCGGGTAGGTGAACGACTGGGTCGTCCCGGTGCCGGGCCGAGGCTCGACCTCGCGCGCGAGAATCTTCATGCTCGCGCCGTCGAGGCTGATCGACTGGATCGTGACCGACCAGCCACCCGTCGACCGCTCCCCGATGTGCAGGCAGAGCAGCGCCTGGCTGGCGAAGTCGATCGGTGGCGCGGGCGTGACCATCGCGGCTGCGCTCGCGGCGTCGAAGCCGATGAGGATGGTCGCGTCGGCGCGCTGCGCGGGATGGGCGTTCGTGAGGCGCGCGATGCTCACCGTGCGGACCCCGCCCGACGCGGAAGTGGACCCGTCGCTCGATGCCAGCGCTGGCGAGCTCGAGCCGCTCCCCGCGCAGCCGGCGAGCAGCAGGCAGGTCGTGACGGCCAGCCATACCTGCCTCATCGGCCGTAGCTCAGCCGCTCGGCGAGGCGCGCCGGCAGGCCAAGCTCAAGCATCTGGCGCTGCGTGGCCTCGATGTCGTACGCGACCCGTCGATACGCCGCGCGGCCGGCATCGGTATCCAGCACGAGATAGGAGGCGGCCGGGTTCCCGTCGCGCGGCTGTCCCACGCTGCCCGGGTTGATGAGCGCCCGGTGGTCAAGCGTGACCTCCTCGCCATCCGTGCCCACGACTGCTTCGACCCCATGGTTCCCAGCGAGGTAGACGACCGGGTAATGGGTATGGCCGAAGAGGCCCCATCGCGTGTCGAACGCGTCGAGGTTCGCCGCCGCGACCGCGGTCGACACGATGTACTCCCAGATCGGGTCGCGCGGCGATCCATGGACGGCGGTCAGATCCCCGTCGCGCCGAATCTCGGGCAGGGTGGCGAGGTAGGCGCGGGCGTTGTCGTCGAGGGCGCCGGCCGTCCAGTTGATCGCCGCGTGGGCATCCGGGTTGAAATCGCCGGGGTCGACCGTCCCGATCGCGGCCCCGTCATGGTTGCCGAGGACGCTCCGCGCGCCCATCGCCTGCAGCGCCGCGATAACCTCGTTCGGCCGCGGACCGTAGCCGACTGTGTCGCCCAGGACCCAGATCTGGTCGACGGGCGGAAGGTCGGCGCGCACCGCGTCGAGCGCGGTGAGATTGGCATGGATGTCCGACAGGACGGCGAGGCGCATGGGTCCGCCGAGTATACCGACGGCCCGATGGCGGCTCAGCCGAGCGGGCGACGTGCCGGCTGGCCCGAGCGGCGGGGATACCGGGCGTCGGTCGGACGCAGCTTCGCGATCGTGACGAAGGTGCGGCCGCCGAGCGCGGCGTGCCCGGTGGGGCCGATCATCGGAGTGCCGCCCCCGAGCAGCGCCGCCGCAGCCGCCCCGCGCACGACCTCGTCGTCAGTGATCGCAAGCGGGCCCTTCCAGGCCAGCAGCGTGCCGCCGACCCGGACGAGGGGCAGCGCGAGCTCGGCGAGCACCGGCAGCGGCGCGCACGCGCGAGCGATCACGAGGTCATTCGCCTCCCGCTGCCTGGCCATGCGGCCGACATCCTCGGCGCGCTCCGCCAGCACCTCGACACCGACGAGTCCCAACGTCGCCGCCGCCTCGCGCAGGAAGTTCGCCTTGCCACGCGCCGACTCGATGAGCGTCCAGTGGAACTGCGGCCGGGCCAGCGCGAGGGGCATGGCCGGGAACCCGCCGCCGGATCCGATGTCGGCGACGCGGCCCGGAGCCAGGGCGTCGACGAGCGGCAACGCGGCAATCGCGTCAAGCAGGTGGTTGCGTGCCACCGCCTCGGGCTCCACCACGCGGGTCAGGTTCTGCCGTTCGTTCGCGTCGAGGAGCAGGTCGACGAACGTGGCCGCGGCGGCGAACCATGCTGCGGGCAACGCCGTGGCGAGCGCAGGCGTGCTGACGAGAAGCTGTTCGAGCGCGCCGACGGCGGCGCGCCCACGGTCGTGGACGTCGGACACGAAAATGCTCCGGGCTGGTCGCGGTTCAGTCTTCCCGAATCCCGGCGGTGTCGTCGACCGGCTCTCGCATCGGTCCCGTCCGGGCTCCGGTTACCGTACTTGGCGGCCATCCAGAAGCAGGACGGCGACCGTACCCCAGGGCCGCGGTGGAGAACAAGGGCGCCTGTCCACAATCGTGCGCAGCCGCGTCGAATTGTGGATAACTCACGGGGCTATACTCGGATCCCATGATCCGGGCGGCGCGAGCAGCGCGTACGATCGAGGAGCGGTGGCGGACACGCTGACCCAGGGCCGGCCCCCGCGTTTCGCCCACGCGAGCGAGGCGGAGCTGGCGAGAATCCTCGACTTCTATGGGGTCGCATGGCACTACGAACCCGACATCTTCCCCATCTCCTGGACACCCGACGGCGTCGTCACCGAGTGTTTCGCGCCGGACTTCTACCTGCCGGAGATCGACTGCTACGTCGAGCTGACGACACTGAAGCAGTCGCTCGTCCGCAAGAAGAACCGCAAGCTGCGCTGGATGCGGCAGCTCTACCCCGAGGTGCGGGTGAAGCTCTTCTACGCCCGTGACTTCCGGGCCCTCATGGTGAAGTACGGCCGCCTCTCGTTCCTGTCCGAGATCGTGGCCGCCAACCGTGCGCCGAACGGGGCACGCACCATCGCGTCCGAGGGCGGGACCGCGACGCAGGGCGCGGCATGACCACCGCGGTGACCGCCTCGATCCACGACGACGTCCGCGAAATTCTCCTCTCCGAGGAGCAGATCGGCGAACGGGTGACGGAGCTCGGCCGCGAGCTCGTCGGCGCCTTCGCCGACCGCGACCCGGTCCTCGTCAGCGTGCTCAAGGGCTCGCTCGTCTTCCTCGCCGACCTCATGCGCGCGATGGAGATGCCGGTCAGCATCGACCTCATGGAAGTGAGCAGCTATGGCGCCGGCACCGAGACGAGCGGTCAGGTGCGGATCATCAAGGACCTCTCGCAGCCGATCGCGGGTCGCCACGTGATCGTGGTCGAGGACATCATCGACACCGGCCTGACGCTGAACTATCTCCTCCGCTATCTCGCCGACAAGGGTCCCGCCTCGATCAGCATCGTGTGCCTGCTCGACAAGCCGGCCCGCCGCCTCGCCGAGGTACCGATCGACTTCCGGGGCTTCACGATCCCCGACCGATTCGTCATCGGCTACGGGCTCGACTACGACGAGCGCTACCGGAACCTGCCGTACATCGGCGTCCTGAAGCCGTCCGTCTACGGCGGCACCGAGCCGGGCGCATAGGCCCCGGCCCGCGCGCATGGCCGACGGAGGCGACCGCCGGTTCCGGATCCTGATCCTGCTGGGCTGCCTCGCCATGATCGGGTCCGGCTTCCTGCCGTGGTGGCACGCCGGCGGGGAGTCGGTCAACGGCGTGCGGATCACGCCCTCCACCGGGATCGGGCTGGAGGGGCCGGGCATCGTCATCTTCTGGGTCGCCATCGCGGCGCTGGTGCTGCTCGACATCGGCTACATCCGCGGCCGCTGGGGATTCGTGCTCGACGCGCCGGCGGTCTACCTGCTGCTCGGCCTGGCGGCGACCGCGGCCCTGCTCTACCGCGGGTGGGAGCTGTGGCACGTCGGCTTCCTGCCGCTGCCGCAGGAATCACCCGGCCTCGCGCTCGCGGCGGTCGGGGTGGCGCTCGTCCTGTTCGGCGCCGGGAACGGGTTCGGGGCGCGGCCGCGCCGCTGAATCGGCTGCGCCTGCCTCAGTTCGCGCCGGGCAGGATCAGCGGCGAGAGGAAGAGCCAGCCCAGCAGCACCACCACGAGGAGCGCGACGAGGAGCAGGAGCGGACGCAGGTCAGGCTTATAGTCGCCCGGACCTTTGCGTGGCGGCCGCGCGTCGCCCGACATCTGTCCGAGCCCGCCGGCTCAGATCTCGCCGAGGTACGCCTGGCGCACCTGGGGATTCGCGGTCAGGGCGTCCGCCGTGTCGGCGAGGATGATGCGTCCCGTCTGGAGCACGTAGCCGCGCTGCGCCACGTTGAGCGCCATCAGCGCGTTCTGCTCCACGAGGAGGACCGTCGTGCCCTGCGCGTTGATGTCGGTGATGATCTTGAAGATCTGCTGGACGAGGATCGGCGAGAGCCCCAGCGACGGCTCGTCGAGGAGCAGCAGCTTCGGGCGCGACATGAGCGCGCGACCGATGGCGAGCATCTGCTGCTCGCCGCCCGACAGCGTGCCGCCCTTCTGGGAGGACCGCTCGCGCAGCCTCGGGAAGAGGTCGAAGACGCGCGCCGTGTCTTCGCGAATGTCGCCCGCACCCCTGGTGTAGCCGCCCATCTGGAGGTTTTCGGTGACTGTCAGGCGCGAGAAGATGCGGCGCCCCTCCGGCGCATGCCCGATGCCCCGGCTCACCAGCCGGAAGGCATCGGTGCGCGTGATCTCGTCCCCGTCGAACCTCACGGATCCCTCGCGGGCGTGGAGCAGGCCCGAGATGGTGCGCAGCGTCGTCGTCTTGCCGGCGCCGTTCGAACCGATCAGCGTCACCACCTCGCCACGGTTGACGGTGAGGGTGACGCCCTTCAGGGCGTGGATGTTGCCGTAGTAGGTGTGGACGTCGTCGAGGGCGAGGAGGGCATGTGCCTCCGGTTGCTCTTCTGGGGATGTGGCGGCGACGGCCTGCTCGGCGGTCATTCGACGGGCTTCCCGAGGTATGCCTCGACGACCTTCGGGTCTTCGCGGATCGCTGCCGGCTCGCCCTCGGCGATGAGCTCGCCGTGGTCGAGGACCGTGATCCGGTCGCTGATCCCCATGACGACCCGCATGTCGTGCTCGATGAGCAGGACCGCGATGCCGAGCTCGTCCCGGAGCTTCGCGATGAGCCTGGTCATCTCGGCGGTCTCGTTCGGGTTCATGCCCGCGGTCGGCTCGTCGAGGAGCAGGAGCCTCGGCTCGCAGGCCAGCGCGCGCGCGATCTCCAGCCGCCGCTGGTCGCCATACGGGAGGTTGCGAGCCAGGTCGTCGTCGCGATTCCGCAGGCCGACGAGCCCCATCAGCTCACGGGCGCGGACGCGACCCGCCTCTTCCTCGCGGCCCTGGCGCCGCGAGGCGAAGACGGCGTCGACCGGTGTCGAGCGCATCCGCGTATGCATGCCGACGAGCACGTTCTCCATGGCGGTCATGTTCTGGAAGAGCCGGATGTTCTGGAACGTGCGCCCAACCCCGGCGAGCACGACGTCGTTGGGCCGCCCGCTCTTGAAGATCCCCATCCGGGTCAGGAGGCGCTGGTACCAGAAGGGACGGATGATCGCCAGCAGGAGCATGGCGATGAGGAAGGCCAGGGCGATGGGAATGCCGAGCTCGAAGAAGGCCGCGGTGCCGGTCGCCTTCGAGATGCCGAACGCGAGGAGGGCGACGATCACCGCCGGGCCAACCCACAGGACCGATTCGAGCGAGGCGCGCACGGGCGGAGCGATCAGCTGGAAACCGTTGATCTCGACGGAGCCGGCGGTCGGCTCGATGAGGCCGGCCACGACGTTGAAGAACGTCGTCTTGCCGGCTCCGTTCGGACCGATGAGGCTGACCACCGACTTGTCGGGAATCACGAGGTCGACGGACTGGAGCGCCCGCAGGCCGCCGAAGTGCTTCGTCAGGCCCTGCGCGCGCAGGACCGTTGCCCGGACGTCGTCGCCGGTCTGGTTCGTCGCGGTCGCGATCACTTATCCATCCCCCCGGCCGCGTCGGCCGGGTCCGTGATCTCGATCACCTCCAGCTCATCCTCGTGGAGCTCCTGTCTCCGCCGCCGGTTCGGGAAGAGGCCCTGCGGACGCAGCAGCATCATGAGCACGAGGGCGAGGCCGTAGAGCAGGAACTGGTA
>JBBQMC010000060.1:0-12902 GCA_038328565.1 Candidatus Limnocylindria bacterium | reverse complement strand
GCGCTCTGCGTCTTCGGCGTGGCGCGGTTGATCTCGTCGGCGAGGACGAGGTTGCTGAAGATCGGTCCGGCCTGGAAGCGGAATCGCCGCTCGCCACCCTCCTCGACGATGATGTTCGTGCCCACGATGTCGGCCGGCATGAGGTCCGGCGTGAACTGGATGCGGCTGAAGTTGAGCTCCAGCACCTCGGACAGCGTGCGGACGAGCATCGTCTTGCCGAGGCCGGGCACGCCCTCCAGGAGCGCATGCGATCCGGCGAGCAGGCTGATGAGCGTGTGGCGGACGAGCTGGTGCTGGCCGACGATGAACCGTCCCACCTCCGCCTCGATCGTCTGCGCCAGCTCGGCGAACCGCTCCGGGCTGATGGGCTCAACCGTGGATGGGGCGGTCTGATCGGTCATCGGTCTCCTCGCTCGGATGGGTCAGCTCGTGGGCTCGAGGCGGCTGAAGTAGTCGCGCACGAAGTCCTTGAGCGTGATCGGGACCTGCTGGTTGTCCAGCTGGTTGTTGGCAAAGTTCAGGAAGGAGTTGAAGACGGACCGATAGGGGACGACCGATCCGTTGTCGAACCCGCTCCCGGTCTGGCTGCCCGGCTTCTCCTGGCCGCCGCCGCCGCCCTGTCCGGCGACATAGCTCGGGTCACCCGGGCGGCCGAAGCGGTCGAACGGCGCGTAGAAGCTGTCCGTGCCCTCGGTGAAGGGCTTGTTGCCCTGGGTGGGACCGTTGAAGCTGCCGGTCCGCAAGCCGCCACCGGGAATCCGGTGGACGGTCGTTCCGCCGCCACCACCGGGCTGCCCGCCGGGCTGACCGCCTGGTTGTCCGCCGGGCTGACCCCCCGGCTGGCCGCCGGGCTGACCCCCCGGCTGGCCGCCGGGCTGCCCGCCTGGCTGTCCCGAGGCACCCGGCTGGCCGCTGCCGCCCGGCTGGCCGCTTCCGCCCGGCTGCCCGCTTGAGCCAGTCTGCCCGGAGGACTCGGGCTGGCCGCTCCCGCCCGGCTGGCCGCTAGAACCAGGTTGGCCGGAGGACCCGGGTTGGCCGGATGCGCCGGGCTGACCGCTGCCCCCGGGTTGGCCGCTCGCGGCCGGTTGGCCCGACGCAGCCGGCTCGCCCGATGCGCCCGCGGCGGCCTGTCCGGCACGCGCGACCTGGCGCGAACCGTCCTGGAGCGCGGACTGAGCCCGTGCCACGTCGCGCTGGAGCTGGCGATCCTGCTCGCCGCTTCGCAGCGCCGCCGCCGCGGCATCCAGGGCCTGCTGTGCCTGCCGTGCGTCCTGGGACGAGCCGCTGCGCGCCGCCTGCTCGAGCGCATCCGCGGCTGCCGACAGCGCCCGCGCGAGATCCGGGTGGCTGGCCGTCGCCTCGGCCGCGGCGTCGCGGAGCGCGGTCGCGCGCTGGCGTGCCGTCGGCTGGTCGATCGTTGCCGCCCGCTCGCCAAGCTGCTCGAGGTCGCGCGCGGCATGCTCCGTCTCGCCCTGTGGATTCGCGTCCTCGCCGGTGGCCGCTTGCGAGATCTGCTGGGCGAGGCGCGTGAGCGCCGCATCCCGCTGGGACGCCTGCTGATCCGCCATCCGCGCCAGCTGCTCCTGGACGCTCCCGATCCGCGCCAGGGCGGCCTGGCGGTCGTCGCGCTGGGCTCGCAGCTGACGCACGAGGTTCCGCAGCTCGTCGATGAGCGCCTGGCGTCGTGGGTCGTCCGCCTCTCCGGGCCGCTCGGCCCGGTTCGCGATCTCCTCGACGCGATTGGCGACGTCCTGCGCCGCGTTGCGGGCCGCGCGTCGATCGGCGATGACGCCGTCCTGCGGATTCGGCCATACCGTCAGCAGCGCGACGAATGCGAGCGCGCCCACCGCGAGCATGGCGGGCCGCGGCGCCACCGATGGACGGAAGGCGCGGCGTTCGTCGACGGCCGCGAGGCGTGCCCGCGCATCGCAGAGCTGCAGCTCCACCAGCTCGCCGGCCTGGCCGGCAGGGGCGTCCATGGCGGTGAGCTCGACGGACGTCGCGAGCCGCTCGCGCAGGCCGAGCTCGTCGTCCGACCGACGCGCCGTCTCATCGAGCGTCGGCCGCCGGATGGCGCACCATGCCAGCCAGGCGAGGAGGGCGAGCGCCGCGACCGCGAGGTCGATGAGCGGGGCCGCCTCCAGGGCGACGCTGCGGGCGAGAAGCTGGACCAGCGCGACCGCGCCGAGGGTGGCTGCCGCGGTGACGGTGGCGCCGCGGATCGCGCGACGCAGCCAGAGTCGGGCTCGCAGCCGTCGCAGGCGCCGGGCGGCATCGGTCCCCATCCGCGCCCGGACATTGGCCAGGAGCTGGCGCTCCGCCGCACGGCGGGTCACGCGTCGATCTCCTCGAGGCTCGGCCTGCCCTCGGTCGACAGGGCAGCGGCGGCCCGCCGCCGGCGGAACACGAAGCGCATCCCGGCCGGGACGACGAGGCGCATGGCCGCAACGGTGAGCAGGACCGAGATGAGGGCGAAGGTCGCCACGAAGCGCAGCAGGAAGTGGCTGCTCACCAGTTCCGGCTGCACCGTGTCGGCGACGGAGATTGTCGGCGGGCAGTCCGGAACGTTCGGCGGGCAGTCCACGATGGCGCCCCCGCCGGCCCCGGCCGGCTTGGTCGGCGCCGCCGGCGGGACGTTCACGACGGTTCCGCCGCGCAGCGACTGCATCGCCGCGGTGAAGTCGCCGTACTGGAGCTCGGTGTTCGCCACGACCTCGATCATCGCCACGGCGGGGTTGATCCAGAGCAACTGCTCGGGAGCACGACGCACCTCGGCGAACTGGTTGCCGGGATCGTTCGTCGCGATCTCCGTCCAGAAGCGCCAGACGAGCAGCGTGCCGATCACGACCACGAGCATCGTCGTGTAGGTCAGGACCGTCGCTGCCTGGGTGCGGCGCACGAGCGCACTGAAGAAGACGCCGATGACGCCGAACCCGATCGCGGTGACGAACAGGATGACCTGCTGTCGGATGATGTCGTCGATGCCGGCGCCGCCGTACATCAGCACCAGGGCGCTGACCGGGATGGCGGCCACGATCAGGAGGAACACGAAGGCAAGCGCGGCGAGGAGCTTGCCGACGACGATCGCCCCCGGCCGCATGGGGGTCGTGACGAGCAGGTCGAGCGTCTGCTTCTCGCGCTCGAGGCTGATCGCACCGGCGGTGAAGGCCGGCGCGATGAAGGCAACGAGCAGGAGCTGGAAGACCGAGAGGAGCGAGAAGATCGCCTGACCGATGCTGGCCGACGCGTTCGCGAGGGCCACGCCGCCGGCCGCGCCGCCGGGATCGACCGGGGCACCGCCGGCCAGGTCGCGGGCCTGCGGGGCCTGCACCATGTATGCGCCGTACGCGATGACGGCGAGGGCGGCGAGGTAGAGCGTCAGGACGACGAACGCGCGCCGGCCGCGGAACCGGCCGCGGAGCTCGCGGCTGAGGATCGTGCGCACCGAGGCGGCGAATTCGCCGGCGAGGGCCATGCGGCGCGGGGGCGGAGCGGTGGCCGCTGTCGTCATGCCGCCTCCTCTTCATCGTGGCCGGTGACCTGGAGGAACAGCTCCTCGAGGTCGCTGGTGACCTGGGCGAAGCCACTCACCCGGTGGCCCTCCGCCACCAGGATCGCGAGGAGGGCCGCCTGCTCGCCCGCATCGCCGTCGAAGCCGACCTCCAAACGGGTTGGCCGGCCCTCCGGCGCACTCGCCCGCTGGACGCTCATCACCCGGCGATCGGTTCCGAGCCGCTCGATCGCCGCGTCGACCGCCTCCGGGCCACCGAGCAGGTCGATGCGCAGCAGGGCGGTGGCGCGGAGCGAGCGCTCGATCTCGGCCAGGCTGCCGGCTCGGAGCAGCCGCCCGCGGTCGATGATGCCGACGCTCGTGCACAACTCGGCGAGCTCGGGAAGGATGTGGCTCGAGACGAGGATCGTCTTCCCCATGCCGCGCAGCTCGCGCAGGATCTCGCGCATCTCGACCCGCGCCCTGGGATCGAGTCCGGATGCCGGCTCGTCGAGGATGAGCAGCTGCGGGTCGTGGACGAGGGTATGGGCGAGGCAGAGGCGCTGCCGCATGCCGCGCGACAGGGCCTCGACGTAGGCGTCGCGCTTCTCGGTCAGCCCGACGATCTCGAGCAGCTCGCCGATGATCGGTCCGCGACGCGCGGCAGGCACTCGGTAGCACCGCGCGAAGAAGTCGAGATACTCCCAGACGCGCAGGTCGTCGTACACCCCGTAGAAGTCGGGCATGTAGCCGATCCGGCGGCGAACCTCGATCGGGTCCTCGGTCACCGGGATGCCGCACACGAGCGCCTCGCCGGCGGTAGGGGCGAGGAGCGTGGCGAGGATCTTCATCGTCGTGGTCTTGCCGGCGCCGTTCGGCCCGACCAGGCCGAAGATCTCGCCCGGCCCGACGATCATGTCGATGCCGGCCACGGCCAGCTGGTCGTCGTAGCGCTTGACCAGGCCACGGGTTTCGATGATCGGGGTCATGGGAGCGTTCCGTGGATGCGCGCCGAGGCGAAGAGGGAGAAGGAACCCTGGGCCGCCGGCACGTCACCCGTCACGCGGACCCGGATCATGCCGCCCGGGCCGACCACGCGCGACGCATCCGGCACCGTGAAATGACTCGTCACATCCGGTGTGCCGAGCCGGATCCAGCTGCCGTCGATCACGTCCTGGACGTCGACGGTGTAGCCCGGTGGCATGAACGCCCCGTTGCCGGCCTGGTCGAGCAGGACCGTCCCGGGGTCGCTGCCGACGATGATCGTCGCCGCATCGACCCGGATGCCGGCCATCTCGAGCGGCGCCGAGATCTCGAAGATCGCGCTGCCCGTCCCGATGACCAGGCTGAAGGGGTCGGCGCGGCTGACGTTGCCCTCGGTCGCCACGACGCGCGAGACGAGGTCGATGGGCGCGAGCGTCACGTCCGATGGGTCGACGGCCGGCCGGCCGGAGACGATCTCGATCGACTGGCTGTAGCGCTGCACCTGCTGACCGTCGACCGTCACGTCGATCGGTCCGCCCGGATGCCAGCCGACGACGAACGGTCCACGGTCCGCGCCGGCCGCCACGAAGCTCATCGGCATCTGGCCGCCGAAGCCGACGAGCGCGGCGAGGGCCTGGCGTCGCACCTGGCTCGTGCGGCCGGCATCGGTCGATGGGTCGCCGCGCGTGAAGCCATAGACCTGGTCGCTCGGGGAGGTGCCGGTGAAGTCGGCGGCTGCCAGCTCGAAGTCCTTCGCGGCCCGGGCCGCCAGGGTGCCGACAATCTCGCCGGATGAGCTGGTCACGACGGCCACGTCCTCGACCGGCGCATCGGTCAGGTTCGTCACCGTGCCGCGCAGGCGCCCCTGGACGTACTGCCACGAGACGCGAAGCGATGGCTGGTAGGGGACGAGCGTCTCCGCCCGGATCGCCTTCATGCCGAAGACGTTGACCGACAGGTTGCGAAGGTGCGCGGGATCGCCCTGCTCGGTGGCCTGGGTGACGCCGGCTGGATCGCCGGTGGTCGACACGCCCGCGAGCAGCGCGTCGCCGGGCACGGAGAGGTCGTACGTCGCGCGCGACGGGCTGAAGATGCCGGCCCACGTGCTGGCGCTGGCGACCGTCCCGTCGGCGACGGTGCGGATGACGCTGATCTGGTTGACGATGATCTGGCTTCCCTTCAGCGACGTGCCGATCCCGTACGAGCCGGCCGAGAAGACGAGGACGAGGACCGGCGCCGTCACCCAGGCGAGGTCGCGGCGGTCGAAGCGGCGCAGGGCGAGGTAGCTGACCGGACCGATGAGCAGGATGTAGGCGACGATGAGCGCCAGCAGCAGCTCGGCGGGCGGCACGGCGAGGGCCGGCAGGTTGACGAGCGCCTGGCTCATCCCGACCGCCATGTCCTCCGACCGCGGGGCGCCCCCAAAGAACGTGCCCAGCGGATTGCCGGCGACGAGGCGCGCCCAGATCGTGCCGCCAGGCTGCCAGCCCGCGAACGCGGGCGCCGCGAGGTCCGCGCCGATCCAGGTCACGCGTCCCGCACCGCGGGCGACCGTGGCAATGAGCGGCCGCTCGTCACCGGTCGCCATCGGGATGAGGGTCCGGGCCCCGTCGACCGGCGTTCCGGTGGCGACGGTCAGCGTCGTGACGCCGGCGGGGAGCGTGCCCGCGAGCGCGGTGAGGCCCGATGTCGGCGCATCGTCCACCGCGGCGATGGCCCGGATGGGGAGCAGGTTCGTGAGGCCGTCGGCGCGTGCCTGCCAATCCGGCCCGCCGACGACGAGGAGCTGGCCGCCGGTCGCCACCCAGCGTTCGAGCGTCTGCCGCTGGCCGTCGGTGAGGCCGCTGCTGTCGCCCGCCCACACGATCACCTCGACCCCGCGCAGTGGCTCCGGGCGCTCCGGCAGGTCGCCCACCGGGACGTCGAACGGTACGAGCGGGTCGGCGGCGTCGCGCGCCGCCAGCTGCGCGCGGAGGGCGCCGGCGGTGTCGCCCACGAGCGCGACCGTCGCCCCGCTCGTGTCGAGCGCGCGCAGCTCAACGGTCGCCGTGACGCGGGAGGCATCGCTCTCGAACGCCACCTCCAGCTGTCGCACGAACGCGGCGGGGCGCAGGTAGAGGACGACCTCCTTGCGCGCGCCGGCTGGGAGCTCCACCGCGCGCGCGACCGGGCCGGATGCGGAATCGGCGACGAGCCGCCCGGAGACCGGCGGCCCATCGTTGGCGAGGCTCACCGCCACCGCGGCCCACTCGCCGGCCTCGAAGCGTCCGCCGAGGAGCCCACGCGCCGACATCGTGATCGGGGAGGCGGCATGCACCGGGGCGGCGAGGAGGACGAGCAGCAGCGCCAGCGCGCCGGCGCTGGCCCAGCGGCGGGTGATGGCTCGGGTCGGGATCCTCATCTCCCCTCGCACGGCGGGTGGCGACGTTGAAGACGCACGGCCCGCGCGACGAGTTGCACGGGCACCCGCCCGCCGAGTGTACGGCGGCCGCAGGGACCGATGCTATAGTGGCCCGCCGATGCAGCCGGAGGCTCCGCGCCTGCCCGATCTCGACCGACACCTGGACCGCCAGCTCCGCGTCCAGGAACGACAGCTGATCTGGGTCCGGCTCGCCGTGGTGGTCATCGCGGCGGCCGTGGTCCTCGTCTTCCGCGACCAGCTGCCCGGCCTGCCCGTCCTGCTCACCGTGCTCGCGCTCGTCGTCCTCTACGACGGAGCCCTGTGGCTCGCAATCTCGCGCTTTCCCGCGCGCGAGGTCGGGATCGTGGCCACCGCGTTCGACCTCACGGCGGTGACGGTGGCGGTCTACGCTGCGGCCTCCTCGGTCGACGCGTACCTGTTCTACGTGCCCATCATCCTGGGCGTCGCGTTCCGCTACGGCCTGGGCGCATCGGTGTGGGCGGCACTCGTATGCTCGGCCACCTACGCGGCGGTCATCGGCATCGCGTCCGGTGAGGGCCTCGTGCGGGAGCTGCTTGCCGTGCGCGTCGTCTACCTCGTCGGGGCGGGGCTCGCCGCCGGCCTGCTCGCGCGCGGCGTGCTCGCCAGCGCGATGGAGAACGCGGAGCTGCACGGTCAGCTCGACGAGGAGGAGCGGGCGCGGGAGCAGGCGCGAGAGCGGGAGATCCTTGCAGGCCTGTCGCGCGATTTCGGGCGCTCGCTCGAGCCGGATGCCACCGCCCGCGCCATCGTCCATGGCGCAGCTCCGCTCATCGGCGACGTCGTCTCGCTGCTCCGCATCGACCCGAGCGAGGAGCTTGCCGCGCAGCTTGTGCCGGCCCACGTGGAGAGCGACGACCCAGAGCTCGGGGCGCGGGTGCTCGCCCATCTCACCGAGCACCGCGCACGTGTCGGGCAGGGGATCGCCGGCGGCGCCGCCGCCACCGCGACATCCATCCTCGCCGGCAGCGACCACGAGCCGCCGCCCTCGTTCCCGGGTGACCCGGACGGGGTCAACGCCCTCGGCTTCACCGCCGTGCTCGCGGTGCCGGTCATCAGCCGCGGTCGCGTGGCCGGCGTGCTGCTCGCCGCGTCGGTGGGGGGGCGCCCGATCGTCGAGGCGGATCGCCGGCTGGCGGAGGCCATCGTCGAGCGTGCGGGGCCGGCGCTCGACAATGCGGCGCTGTGGTCCGACCTCCAGCGGCAGGTGGCGCGCGAGCGGCAGGCGCAGCGGATCAAGGACGATTTCCTCTCGATCGTGAGCCACGAGCTCCGGACACCGCTGACAAGCATCCAGGGCTACAGCCAGCTCCTGGAGGGGCGCCTCCGCGATGCCGGCAGCGCGGCCAAGGAGCTCGCCCATCTGCGCGTCATTCGCTCGCAGGTGGCGCGCATGCGGCGCCTCGTCGACGACCTGCTCGACGTGAGCCGGATCGACAAGCGCGGCGGCGTGAGCATCGAGCCGGACCGGATCGACCTGGCCGCCGAGGTGCGCGCGGTCGGGGAGCGGATCGAGCGCGAGCACCGCGACCGCGAGGTGCGGGTGGAGGTGCCGGCGACGTTGCCGATCACCGCCGATCGCGACCGGATCGGCCAGGTGCTGACGAATCTCGCCGACAACGCGGTGAAGTACTCGCCGGACGCTGGCCCGGTCACGCTCCGTGCCTGGCGCGACACCGAGCATGCGCACGTCGCCGTCGCCGACACGGGGCTCGGCATCCCGGAGAACCAGCTCCATCTCGTCTTCGACCGCTTCTTCCAGGCCGATGCGGACTCGTCGAAGCGCCGTTTCGGCGGCCTGGGGCTGGGGCTCTACATCAGCCGCGCCATCGTCGAGGCGCACGGCGGCCGGATCTGGGCCGAGGCGAACCGCCAGGCCGGGCACGGCACGATCTTCCGCGTCCAGCTGCCGATCGTGGCGCGCACCGTCCCGACGCCGCCGCCCGCCAGCGGCGAGCCGCCCGACTTCGTCCTCCGCCGCAGCGGCGCCGACCGCGAGCGGTGATGCTCGCCCGCGCCGAGATCGCCCGGCTCGCCGGAGAGGCAGGCCTCGAGCTGGTCGGGGTGGCGCCCGCGGAGCCGCTCCCCGAGGTGCGGGCACGCATGGAGGACGCGGTCGCCACCGGTCGCATGGCGCGCATGGACTGGATGGGCGGGGAGCGCCCGGCAACCGCCACGGATCCGGCGCGCCACGATCCACGCGCCGCGTCGGTGGTCGTGGTCGCGGCGCCGTACGTGGGACCCGAGCGGGCGGCCTGGGACCCGGATCCGGGCCACCTGGCGCGGGTGCTCGCCGAGGTGCTGGCCAGCGCACCCGCGGAGCCGGCGGGCCTCGTCGCGCGCTACGCCCTCGGCACCGACTACCACGCCAGCCTGCGCGACCGCATCACCGCGCTCGCGGCCGCGCTCCGATCCGCCGGCCTGGGGGTGGGGGAGACGAGCTACGTGGACGATCGGCCGCTCGCGGAACGAGCGTTCGCGGCGCGCGCGGGCCTCGGCTGGATCGGCAAGAACGCGAACCTGCTGACCCACCTGCCCGCCGGCTCGTGGGTCCTGCTCGGCGCGCTCCTCGTCCACGACGAGCTGCCCGCGGACCTGCCGGTGCGCTCGAGCTGTGGCGCATGCACACGCTGCCTCGACGGTTGCCCGACGGGCGCGATCGTGGCGCCCCAGACGATCGACGCGCGGCGCTGCATCAGCTACCTGACGATCGAGCATCCCGGGCCGCTGGACGCGTGGGAGGCGTCGGCCATCGGCTCCTGGATCTTCGGTTGCGACGTCTGCCAGGAGGTGTGCCCGGTGAACGCCGAGGCGGTCGACACCGGTCCGCTGCGCGTGCCGCTGGTCCCGCTCATCGCGTGGCTGCTGCCGCTCGGCGGGCGTGCGTTCGCGCGTGGGGTGGGAACGTCGCCGCTCGTCCGGGCGGGGCGCCATCGGCTCCTGCGGAATGCGATCCACGCCCTCGTGAACGCTGGCGCCGCCGACGAGCATGGGGAGCTGCTCGCGCGAGCGGCGCGGGACGCACGGCTTGAGGTGCGCGCCGCGGCGGCGCGCGCGCTGACCTGACGGGGCCGACGCGGTAGCACGCGCGTATTTACGTATATACCGGAGCGCGACGATACCGGCGCGCGGCGAACCTCAGCCCGGCAAGGGCTTCCCGCGCTTGATGCGCGCGGTGGGCTGAGCACCTCGCGACCAGGGGCGGGTGGCCCTCGGCAGCTCCCTCGCGCCAAGCCGGTACACTCGCGCGCATGCCCCTCGTGCGCCCCCTTCGCGGGCTCGGCTATGCCCTCGACCGCTTCGGTGGCAGCACGATTCCCGAGCGCGTGCGGATGGCGGACGACCCTGAGATCCATCCCGGGCGCCTGGCCGACCTGACCGATCTCGCGTGCCCGCCGTACGACGTCATCTCGGAGAGCCAACGGCGGGCGCTCGAGGCGCACGGCCCGCACAACGCGGTGCGGCTGGAGCTCGCGGACGGCACCGACCCGCATGCCGCGGCGGCGGCGACGCTTGCCGCCTGGACCGCGGACGGGACGCTAGCGCGCGAGCCGAAGCCGCGCTTTTACTACTACGCGCATGCCCGGACCGACGCGCCGGATGCGCCGCTCGTGCACGGGGTGGTCGGCCGCGTCCTCCTGCAGCCCTGGGGGGCGGGGATCCGGCCACACGAGCACACGATGCCCGGCCCGAAGGCGGATCGACTGGCCCTGCTCCACGCCACGCGCACCCAGCTGTCGCCGATCCTCGTCTGCTACTTCGACCGCAGCGAGCGGTATCGGCACGTCATGAGCCGTGCCTGGAGCGACGAGTGGCGTGCCCGCGACGGTGACGGGCTGCTCCACACGGTCGCGGCCATCGAGCCCGACGAGCGGATGACGAACTTCCTGTCGCGTCACACGCTGTTCATCGCCGACGGCCACCACCGCTACGAGACGGCGCTCGCCTACCAGGCGGAGGTGCGCACCGACCCACGTCTGACCGATGCGCCTCCCGGCGCGCTCGAGGCGGACTGGATCATGTGCGTGCTCGTGAACGCCGAGCTCGAGGATCTCGAGATCCGCGCCACGCATCGCCTCCTGACCGATGCCGACCCTGTCGGGCTGCGCGCCCTCGTCGACGGCTCGGACGCGGAGCTGCACGCGACACCGATGGCGATCGATGGGCTTGCGGATGCCGTGACGACGTCTCCGGTGGCGGCCTTCGGCCTCGTCTCCGACGAGGGCGCGTGGCTGCTGAGCGTCGACGCGGATGCTGCCGCGGAGCGGATGGCGGGGGAGCGGTCGAGCACCGCGGTGCGACGCCTCGACCTGTCGCTGCTGCACGCCGCGATCCTCGCCGACCGGCTCGGGATCTCGGCCGCGGATGTGGCCGGCGGGGAGCGGCTCGCCTACACTAGGGACGCGGGCGACGCCCTCGACCGCGTCCGGCGCCGCGAGGTCCGTGCCGCGATCCTCGTCCGCCCGACCCAGCTCGACCAGCTTGCCGCGGTGGCGAATGCCGGCGACGTGATGCCCCAGAAATCGACCTACTTCTACCCCAAGCTGCTGACCGGGATGGTCTTCCATCCGCTTGGCGGCGCCGACGACTCCTGAGGAGAGACAGCAGCCCGATGGTGCAGGCGATCAAGCGCGACGAGGCGTTCATCGACCCGGAGGGGATCCACGTCGAGACGACCCAGCCCGAGCGGCGCTCGCGGAAGCCGCCCCTCGTCCTCGTCCACGGGGCGCTGACCGGGTCGTGGCTGTGGTCGAACTTCGCCGCCCACCTCGCCGAGCGCGGGTGGGAGGCGCACGCGCTGAACCTGCGCGGCCACTTCACCTCCGACAACGCCGAGCTGTCCGAGACGTCGATGCGCGACTACGCCGATGACGTCGGCGTGGCGGTGCGCCATGTCGGGCGGCCGGTAGTGCTCATCGGCTGGGGCATCGGCGCATTGGCCGCGATGCTCTACGCGGAGCGCAACCCGGTGCTCGGCCTCGTCCTCCTCGCCCCGTCGCCGCCCGCCGGCGCGCTGCCGCGGCAGCCGGACGAGCATGAGCTGCGCGACGTGCCACCGGTCTACGACGCGCGGTGGTGGGGCTGGATCGCGCCGCAGGCGCAGCTCCGCGAATGGATGCCCGACATGACCGATGACGAGCTGTCGAAGATGCAGGAGCTCCTCGACGGGGCGCGCGAGTCGGGGAGCGCACGCCGCGAGCGGATGGCCGGCGTCAACGTCGACACCTCGCGCATCTCGGCGCCCTCGCTGGTGATCGGTGCCGGCCTCGACGACGTCATCCACCCCGCCGAGGCGCACCGCACCGCCGACCTGCTCGGCGCGGACTACGAGTTCATGCCCGGCGCGAGCCACTTCGGGCTCGTGATGGGCAGCGGGACCTGGCCGCAGGTCGCGCAGAGCGTCTACGGCTGGCTCGAGGAGCGGCGCCACGCGATGCTGGCGCGCCAGGTGGAGCTCACCGGCGTGCCGGCCGGGGTGCGATGACGCAGCCTCCGCGAGGCTCCTCCCTGGATCCAAGAGCGTAGCCGGGGCGCGCGACAGACTCGCCCGTCGCGACGCGTCGTGCCACCCGTGGGAGCTTTCAGCCACGAAGTAACCAGATCGTTGCCGAATCGCCAGCCTGCGGATCAGGCGGCCACGAATCGGCCTCGTCGGGCGGCTGGTGGCCGGCATCGTGGCCGATATCTCCGGGACGTGGCACAGGCGCGTGACCGGCACGCGCGCTCTGCAGCGGTCCCTGCCACTGCAATAACCCCGCGGGCGGTTGAGGCTCCGCGGAGGGCCTTGGTATACTCCGGGCCGTTCGCCGCGCGCCGGTGGACGTCGGGCCGCATTCGTCTAGAGGCCCAGGACACCGCCCTCTCAAGGCGGAGATCACCGGTTCGAATCCGGTATGCGGTACCAAACTCGCCATTTCTGGCCCGATCCACGCTCGGATCGGGCCTTTCGCTTGCCTCCGCAGGGGTGGGGGAGCCCTTATTGGAGCC
>JBBQMC010000059.1:0-12926 GCA_038328565.1 Candidatus Limnocylindria bacterium | reverse complement strand
TGCGGCGGGATCGGGTCGGTGCCGTCGTAGCGCGACGGGTTCACCGCCGGCACGAAGCCGAGGGCGGGTGCGGCGAGCACGGCAAGGGCGAGGAGTCCCCCGAGGAGCGGTCGCAGCAGGGATCGGCGTCGGGCAGATGGCATCAGGACGAGGGCGATTCTCGCCGACCCGCCCCGGCTCGGCAAGGGCCGGGGGCTTGGCAACTCGGCCCGGCTTTGTTAGCATTGCTAACGATGACCTTCGCCACGTTGCCCCATCGCCTGCTCGCCGCCGCGCGGCCGCCACTGCGCGTCATGGGCCGGCCCGACGAGGGCGCACCCATGCCGGCCGCCCCGGGCGGTGGATTCCGTCGCGGCTTCGCGGCGATGAGCCACCGCAACTACCGGCTCTACTTCATCGGTCAGGTGGTCAGCCTGGTCGGCACCTGGATGCAGTCGGTCAGCCTGCCATGGCTCGTCCTGCTGCTCGGCGGGTCGCCGCTCCAGCTCGGCATCGTGCTGGCCCTGCAGTTCGCGCCGGCGACCGTGCTGGCGCCCCTCGGTGGCGTGCTCGCGGATCGGATCGACAAGCGCAAGGCGCTCATCGCGACCCAGATCGGCGCCATGATCGAGGCGGGCATCCTCTTCACGCTCACCCTGAGCGGCAACATCACGATCCCGCTCATCATGGCGCTCGCCGTCTTCCGCGGCCTCGTCAGCGCGGTCGACATGCCGGTCCGCCAGGCGTTCGCCGCCGAGCTCGTGCCGTCGAAGGACCTCATCAACGCCATCGCGCTCAACTCCGCGTCGTTCAACGCGGCGCGCGTGGTTGGCCCGGCGGTCGCCGGCGTGACGCTCGCCCTGTGGGGACCCGCCTTCAACTTCGGGCTCAACGCGGTGAGCTTCCTGGCCGTGCTCGTCGGCCTGTGGATGATCGTGCCGTCGGCGCTGCACCGCGTGGCTCGGCCGGAGCAGTTCGCATCGGTCCGGTCCAGCCTGGGCGAGGGGATGCGCTACGCGCTGCGCACGCCGAACGTGCTCTGGCCGCTCGTGCTGCTCGGCGGGATGGCGACGTTCGCCATGAACTTCCAGACATTGCTGCCGCTCTACGCCAAGAACACGCTCGGCCTCGAGGCGGATGGGTACGGCGCGCTGTTCGCCGCCATGGGCGTGGGCTCGCTCGCCGGGTCGCTGACGCTGGCCTTCATGGGCTCGCGGCGGCCCCTGCTGCGGCTCATCATCTTCGGCGGCACCGGCTTCGTCGTGCTCGAGGTGCTGTTCGGCCTCATCCGCAACCCGATCCCGGCCTACGTAGTGATCCTCCTGCTCGGCTTCGCCTCGATGCTGATGGTCAACACGATCAACGTGATGATCCAGAACACGGTGAGCAACGAGCTCCGCGGCCGGGTGATGAGCCTCTACGTCATGGTCTTCGCCGGCAGCGCACCGATCGGCGGCTTCTTCGCCGGGGCGGTGGCCGAGCTCTGGGGCGCGCCGGCCGGCTTCCTCCTTGGGGCGCTCTTGTCGAGCATCTTCGTGCTCCTCGTCGCCTGGCAGCTCGGCGTCCGCCTCCCGGCCCAGGCCAGGGCGGCCGCTCTGCGCCCCGTCGCGCAACCCGACGACGATTCCGCCGCTCGGCCGGCCGCGGCCGCGGGGGCGTAGCGGGCTGGGGCTGCCCTTGCTACGTGCCAGATTTGCGTGCCACGCACGTTCGGCGCGTGCGTGGCGACGAATAGGGTCAGATGTGCGCCCCACGCACGTTAAGCCGGCATTCGGCGCTCGGAGCGCCGCGTTGACCTCGCCGCTGAGCGTGAACTGACGCGGATCAGGCGCCTTTCGACGGTATAACGTGCGCCCCACGCACACATGACCCTGGCGCGCGACACCGGGACCGATACCGTGCGCCCCACGCACACATGACCTGGCGCGCGGCCACCGGGCGCGCGACCGCGGCTACCGGCCACGGCGCGCGATTGCCCCTACCGGATGCCGGGTTTCCGGTTCGGGAGCAGCACCTGGAGCTCATCGAGGGCGCTGCCGAGCGCGGCGCGACGCGGTCCGGGCAGCGGGGCCAGCAGATCCGACGCGGCCGCGAGCAGGTCGCGCCGCATCGCCCGCACCTTGCGTCGGCCCTTGAGGGTCAGCGAGAGGCGCACCGTGCGGCGGTCGTCGGGATCGGTGCCGCGCTCCACGTAGCCGGTGTCGACGAGCGTCGCCGCGAGGCGGGTCACGACCGGGGCGGAGACGAGCAGGCGGCGTGCGATCTCGGCCTGCGGCATCGGTTCCTCGCCGTCGATGATGCGCAGCACGTTGTACTGCTGGTACGTGAGCGACCTCCACGCCGGGCGCCGACGGGCGTGCGACAGGAGGTGACGGAAGACAGGAGCGATCGTGGCCACGAGGCGCGCCTCGAGGTCATCCGCGCGCGTGCCCGGGGGAGTGGCCGGCATCGTGGCTGATCGTACTCCGCACGTGGGCATCCGGCGGCCGATGCTCGCGCTCGTCCTGCTGGCGACCGCTCACGCGGTGATCCACGCGCTCTCGGCACTCATGCCGCTCGTCTACCCGATCGTGGTGCGCGAGTTCGGCCTGAACGCGGCGGACATCGGGACATTCATCGCCATCACCACCGCGGTCGGCGGCCTCATGCAGGTCGCGTATGGCTTCCTGACTCGCTACGTTGCGCGGCCGCTGCTCCTCGCCGGTGGCCAGCTCCTCTTCGGCGCCAGCCTCCTGTTCGCGGGCACGGCGGCGTCGATCGGCACGCTGCTCACCGGGATCAGCGCCTCGCGCATCGGCGCGAGCCCGCAGCACCCGGTCGGCAACGCGTTCCTGTCCGATGCCTTCCCGCCCGAGCGGCGCGGCTTCGCGATCAGCGCCCACATCGCCGGCGGCAACCTCGGCACGATCCTCGTCCCCCTGCTTGCCGGTTCCGGGCTCCTCGGCGCCGGCCTCCTCGCGACGATCGGCTGGCAGCGCACGATCGCGATCTTCGGCGTGCCGGCGCTCGTGATCGGCCTCCTCATCGGCCTGTTCGTGCACGAGGACCACCGGTCGTACCGCGAGGCTGCGCGCTCGGGTGGGAGCGTCCGCCACCAGCTCCGCACCGTGCTCGGGTGCCGCGACCTGCGCTTCATCCTGCTCGCCTCGCTCGCGGCGGCCGGCGGCCGCGGGCTCGACATCGTCGCCCCGTTCATGCTCCTCTACCTGACGGGCCCGCTGGGTATCGACAGCGCCACGACGAGCCTGCTCTACCTCATCCTCCTGGTCGGCTCGGTGGTGGGGCCGCTCCTCGCTGGCTGGCTGTCGGACCGATTTGGGCGCCAGCGCGTCCTCGTCGGCTACTACCTCGTGTCCGCGGCGGGGATCCTCGCCTTCCTCGCCGCCGGCGCGAATCTCGTCCTGCTCGTGCCGCTCCTCATCCCGTTCGGCACAGCGGTCTTCAGCGAGTCGCCCGTCCTCCAGGCCTATCTCGCCGATCGCGCCAATGGACCGATGCGGGACGTCGCCTTCAGCGTGTACTTCACCGCCGCCTTTGGCATCGGGGCGGCATGGGCCTTCGTCATCGGCCAGATCGTGGCCCGCTGGGGCTATCCGCCGGCGTTCATCGTCATGGCCGGGTCGTACCTCGTCGCGGCCCTGCTGGTGCGGGCCGTGCCGCGCGACACCGGGACCAAGCCCGCGGTGCCCGCCTAGCCGGCGTCGATCAGCGCGGCCAATGCGTCGCCGCTCGCCACCAGCTCCCGGACGAGGGTCAGGTCGACGTCTGCCACGATGATGTCGCCCACCTCGTCGTGGACCGCGGCGAAGATGCCGGTCGCGGCCATCCGCTCCGTCTGGCGGTGGTTGTCGGCAGTCGGGGTCAGGTAGTGGACCGCTGCCGCTCGGTACCGATGCACGAGGTAGAGGTGCATGAGGGTCATGAGCCGCTTGCGGCGCAGCGCCGGATCGAACGTGTTCTGGTCGCGGATCGAGAGGATCGTCCGCCCCCGCCGGTCGGCGATGGTCGCGAACACGACGTTCGCCAGCCGATCCCCGTTCGCGTCACTGACGGCCAGCTCGAGCACCTCGGAACCGGCCGTATAGGGGCGAAGGCCCACCTGGAGCGCACCGTCGAGGCCGTGATGCGCGGCCCAGCGCTCGAGCCAGCCGGCCAGCAGCCGCGTCGGCACCTCGGTCTGCACCAGGTGCTGCTTCTGGGTGGAGCCGACGCCCATCGCCTTCGTGGTCGCCGTCTGCCCCGATGCGGCCATGAGCGCCGCATCCGCGCGCGGGCCGCCCACCAGCGTCTGCGGCGTCCGATACGGCGACTCGAGGAGACGCAGCGTGCGCTGGAGCCGGGCGAGGGCGAGCATCCCGTCGTCGCGAAGCGCGGTGGCGAACTCCTCCGCGGCGAGGCCGTCGATCTGGTGGCCACCGTAGGTGATGAAGTTGAAGACGAAGCCCAGCCGGCCGAGCTCGATCGGGAACGCGCGCATCTCATCGTCGCTCATGCCGGTCGTATCCCAGTTGAAGGATGGCGAGAGGTTGTAGGCCAGCATCTTGTCCGGATGCACGGCGTGGATCGCTTCGGCGAAGCGTCGGGCATCGGCGAGATCGGCGGTCTTCGTCTCCATCCACAGCAAATCGGCGAAGGGCGCCACGGCCAGTGACTTGGCGATCGCGTAGTCGATCCCGCCGGCGACCTGGTAGTACCCCTCGGGCGTCTTGGCCAGATCAGGGTCCCACGCGACGCTGAGCCCCATATGCCGCGCTCGCGCCCGCGCATCGACCCAGGACGCGCCAGTGGCGAAGCTCTCCCACTCGGCGGCGGTCATCTCGAGCTCGATGCCCTCGTCGCCGCGGAACGCCATCGCCTCGGCGACCGCCTGCCCGTAGGTCTTCAGACCCGCAGCGCGCTCCCAGGTCTCGAGGAACTGGTCCGCCACGCGGTCGAGCGCGTCCTCGGGCGACGCGCCGCCGGTCGCCGCGTGTGCGCCACCCGCATCGTCGACGATCGTGGCCAGCCCGGCCGTTTCGAGCCAGGCGTCGGCGGCCGCCGTCTCGGCCGCCGAGAGCGCGTAGATGCGGTGGCCGTTGAGGTCGTCGACGCCGGCGCGCTGGAGGCGCCGCATGAGTGCCAGGTATGCGGACTTGTATGACGGCACGTCCGGCCGCGTCACGCCCAGGATGAAGGGCTGGTCACGCTCGTCGCCGCCCCCGTCGAGGAGGCTGGCGGCCTCCGCATCGGTGCGTGCCACGATGATCCCGGCGACGTTCATGATGTCGAGCTGGAGGCGTGCGGCGTTGAGGCGCTTGATCTGCTCGTCGCACGGGACGAGCACCTTGCCACCCTGGTGGCCGCACTTCTTGGCCCCCGGCTTCTGGTCCTCGATGTGATAGCCGGGGACGCCCGCCTCCACGAAGCGCCGGATCAGGTTGCGGACGTGGGCATCGCCCCCATGCCCGGTGTCGGCGTCGGCGATGATCAGCGGGCTGAAGTCGATCTCCGGGCTGGCCGCGCGTTCCGCCTCGCTCATCCTCGAGCGTGCGAAGCGCTGGTTGCGGTCGGCGGAGAGGAGCGCGCGCACGAGGCCGGCCGCCTCGTCGGGCACCTGGCTCAGCGGGTAGCTGGCGAGATCAGGCCCGGGGTCCTCGGTGGCCGATCCCTTCGCGGATGTCGCCCAGCCGCCGAGATAGATCGCCTCGATCCCGGCACGCTTCATGGCCACCGCCTGGCCGGGGCTGTACGGCCCGTACGTCGTGACGGACCGCCCGTCGGCGAACAGCTCCCGCAACCGGGCGTAGAGCCGGTCGGCGGCGACGCGTGCCACCGGGTGGTCGGTGACGATCGTGCCGCGCTGCTCCACCACGTTCCGCGGCGAGTAGAAACGGATGATCTCGGCGAATCGATCGGCCGCCATCCAGCGTCGCGTGGCCTCGACCTCGCGATCGAAGGCGCTCGCCGCGATGACGGGCGCTGCCGGGCGCTCGGCGACGCTCATCGCTGCGCTACTCGTTCGCGTGATCGCGGTTGCAGAGGTCCGGGCAGTGGCACTCGGCAAGCTCGGCCACGCTGAGGAGGATGGCTTGCTCGGGTGCCTCGGTGCGCCACGCGAGCCACGCATCGGTCTGATCGGGCGTGATCGGCAAGATCGCCGGGCGGGGGGAGGGGGTCGGTGTCTGGATCATGGACCAAGGGTGGCGGGCGGACGTCCATCGGTCAAGACGATTGATTGGATGACAACCATCACCGTGATCTATACTTGGGTGACCAGTGGATGACCGACTGCAACTCGCACAGCTCGAAGCATTCCTCGCCGTCGCACGGGTCGGCACGTTCAGCCGTGCGGCGGAAGAGCTCCTCGTCTCGCAGCCAGCAGTGACCGCGCGCATCCAGGGGCTCGAGCACACCGTCGCCGCGTCGCTCTTCGCGCGCGGCCGCGCGGGCAGCCGCCTGACCGATGCCGGCCGCGCGCTCCTTCCGTTTGCAGAGCGAGCGCTCGCGGCCGTCGACGGCGGTCGGCGCGCGGTGGCAGAGGTCGCCGCCGGCACCGCCGGACGCCTCACCATCGGCGCGGCGCCGGCGGTCTCGACCTACGTGCTGCCAGCCGTCCTCCAGCAGTTCCGCGAGGAGCACCCGGGCGTCCAGCTCTCCGTCCGCAGCGGCCATTCCGAGGAGGTGCTCGAGATGGTGCGCCGCGAGGAGGTGGCGGTGGGCCTCATGCGCCCCATCCCCGATCCCGAGGTTGCCCAGACGCCGCTCTACGAGGACCAGCTCCTGCTCCTCGTGCATCGCGGGCACCGGTTCGCCTCGTCGGGCCAGATCCGCCTGAGCGACCTTGGCGCGGAGCATCTCATCCTCTTCGACCGGACGAGCAGCTACCACGAGCTGACCTCGAGCATCTTCCGCCAGGCAGGCATCGACCCCCTCGGCTACCTCGAGGTCGACAACATCGACGCCGCGAAGCGGATGGTGGAGCAGCGGCTCGGGATCGCGCTCCTGCCGGCGACGTCGGTCACCGCCGAGATCGGCGCCGGCCGCCTCTTCCCGGTGGCCGTGGCGGACATGGCCCCGGTGCGGCGCCAGATCGTCGTGGCGCGGCGACGGGACGTCGAGCCCTCGCCCATCGTCGAGGGCTTCCTGCGCACGCTCGAGGCGCTGCGTCCCGACCCGCAGCGTGCGCACAGCATCATTGCCTAGGGTCGTGCCGACCTAGAATCGGTGGCTCACCGACGAGCACAGAAGGAGCGCGTCCGCAGATGAGCGACGAGCAGCCGGCGATCCCCGAGGCGATCGAGAACCTCCTCCGCGAGGAGCGCACGTTTCCACCGTCCGCGGCGTTCACCGCGAACGCCATCGCCACGGACCCGGGCATCGTCGAGCGGGCGGCGACCGAGGAGGGATTCCGCGACTTCTGGACGTTGGAGGGCAACCGGCTCGACTGGATGGAGCCGTGGACGGAGCTCTACACCTGGGACGTGCCGTACGCGAAGTGGTACCTCGGCGGCAAGCTGAACGTCAGCGCGAACTGCCTCGATCGGCACGTCGCCAACGGCCTCGGCGATCGCGTCGCGTACCACTGGGAGGGTGAGCCGGGCGACAGTCGCACGATCACGTACCGCGAGCTGCTTGACGAGGTGTGCCGCTTCACGAACGCGCTGCGGTCACTGGGCGTGAAGAAGGGCGACCGGGTCGCGATCTACATGCCGATGATCCCCGAGCTGCCGGTCGCAATGCTCGCCTGTGCGTGGATCGGTGCCCCACACAGCGTCGTGTTCGGCGGCTTCTCCGCCGACGCGCTCGCCGACCGGATCGAGGACGCGTCCTGCAACGTGGTCATCACCGCCGACGGCGGCTACCGCAAGGGTGCGGCGGTCGCACTCAAGGTCGCCGCCGACGAGGCGATCGGGCGGACGACATCGGTCCAGCACTGCATCGTCGTGAAGCGCACCGGCGCCGACGTCGCCTGGGACGGGGCGCGCGACCACTGGTACCACGACCTCGTCGCCGACCAGCCGACGACCAGCGACCCCGAGCCGATGGACTCGGAGGACCTGCTCTACCTCCTCTACACCTCCGGCACCACGGCGAAGCCGAAGGGGATCATGCACAGCACCGGCGGCTACCTCGCCGGGGTGGCGGCCACCCATCGGCTCATCTTCGACATCCACCCGGAGACCGACGTCTACTGGTGCATGGCCGACATCGGCTGGGTGACAGGGCATTCGTACATCGTTTACGGGCCACTGACGAACGGAACCACGAGCGTCATCTACGAGGGCGCGATCGACTTCCCGGACAAGGACCGATGGGCCCAGGTCGTCGCGAACTATGACGCCACGATCCTCTACACCGCCCCGACGGCGATCCGCGCGCTCATGAAGTACGGCGCCGATACATTCGCCGGCGACGACCTCTCGTCGCTGCGCCTCCTCGGCAGCGTCGGCGAGCCGATCAACCCGGAGGCGTGGGCGTGGTACTGGAAGGAGATCGGCGGCGGCCGCTGCCCGGTGGTCGACACGTGGTGGCAGACCGAGACCGGGATGATCATGATCACGCCGCTGCCCGGCATCACGACCCTCAAGCCCGGGAGCGCCACCTTCCCGTTCCCCGGCGTGCGCGCCGACGTCGTGGACGAGGCGGGGACATCGGTCCCGCTGGGGCGTGGCGGGTACCTCGTTCTCGAGCGTCCATGGCCGGCGATGCTGCGCGGCATCTACGGCGACCCGGAGCGCTACGAGCAGACGTACTGGTCGCGCTACCCCGGTCGCTACTTCCCCGGCGACGGGTGCAAACGTGACGAGGAGGGCTACTACTGGCTCCTCGGCCGCGTCGACGACGTGATGAACGTCTCGGGCCACCGCATCTCCACCACCGAGGTCGAGTCGGCGCTCGTCTCGCATCCCGCGGTGGCGGAGGCGGCGGTCGTGGGGCGCTCGGACCCGCTCACCGGGCAGGCGATCTTCAGCTATGTGATCCTGCGCTCGGGCAACGAGCCGGGCGACGAGCTGGCGACTGAGCTCCGCGAGCACGTCGCGCACATGATCGGCAGGTTCGCGCGTCCGAAGCAGCTCATGTTCACCCCGGACCTGCCCAAGACGCGGTCCGGGAAGATCATGCGGCGGCTCCTGCGCGACATCGCCGAGCAGCGGAACCTGGGCGACGTCACCACGCTTGCCGACGCGAACGTGGTGAACACGATCCGCGACCAGTCCGGCAAGGGCGAGGAGTAGCCCTGGGCAGCGGCACCAGACGTTGCACCAGGCAGCCGTACGACCGGTGATGCCGCGGCGTGGCGCGCTGCGCGCGGCGTGCGTCGCCGATCGGCTGCCTCAACGGACCGGCTGACGACGGAACGGCCGGTTCGGCGGGCGGCCGTGCCATACCGTCGTCGCAAGGCTCCTCAGAGCAACCTCAACGTAACCCAAGAGCGGTCTCTCGCGAGCCGCTCCGGGCGACGAGGGCTACTGGGTGGTGGTGCCGACCGTCAGCGACACGAACGAGCCACTGCCGCCCGAGGCATCCGGCGTGATCGTGAGTGCGCCCGAGACGCCGGTTCCGCCCTCGCTGCCGAAGACCCAGCCGTGGGTGCCCTGGACGTCCGTCGACTGCACGATCGAGTAGCCGAGCGAGCTCAGCTTGCCGTCGTAGTAGGACTTCAGCGAATCGACCGAGTCGGTGCTCGCCCACTGGATCACGAGCCCGGCGGCCGGATCGGTCAAGAGCGAGCAAGCGCTCGACGCCACGCATGCGGCACACTCCGCACATGACGGACGACGTCGAGCTGCCGATCCGGGTCGCGGCCGAGGTCGGCCCCGGCCACCTCTGCCTCGTCGGAGCCGGCGAGTACCTGCCGCCGATGGAGCCGGTGGACCGTGCGCTCCTCGCCCTGACGCCCGCCGCTCGCGTAGGCCGCGCGCCGGTCGTGGTCTGCCTGCCGACCGCGGCCGGGACGGAGGGCGAGGAGGTGATCGCGCGCTGGATGAGCGCCGGGATCGAGCATTTCCGGCGCCTCGGTGCGGACGCGATGGCGCTCCGCGTCGTCGACCGCGGCACGGCCGAGGAGCCGGAGCTCGCCGATGTCATCGGTGCCGCCGACCTCGTCTACCTCTCCGGCGGGAAGCCGCCGCACCTCATGGCGAGCCTGCGCGACACGCCGGCCTGGGCGGGGGTGCTCCGCGTCGTCGCGCGCGGCGGGGTCGTGGCCGGCTGCTCGGCCGGCGCCATGATCATGGGCGCCCACATCCCCTCGTTCCCCAACATGACGAGGCACGAGCCCGGGTTCGGGCTGGTGCCGGAGGCAATCGTGCTGCCGCACTTCGACGAGTTCTTCGGTCGCTTCGGCAGGCTGGCGACGCTTCGCGCGCCGGCAGGCAGCTACCTCCTGGGAATCGACGGCATGACCGGGCTGTGCGTGGGGACCGATGGGTGGCGCGTCCTCGGGGAGCGGCGCGTCACGGTCGAGGTGGGCGGTCGCCGGGTGGAGCTACGGGCTGCAGCCCGCGACTAGAATCCGTCCATGGCCACGAACCCGCGCGAGACGACCGAGGCGGCCGCCGAGTACCTCATGACCATCCGCTACATGCACGGCGAGGGGCAGCCGGTGATCGCCGCGCGGCTCGCTGAGCGCCTCGGAGTGAGCGCCGCGACCGTCAGCGAGATGGTGACCCGGCTCGTGCGCGAGGGGATGCTCACGGTCGACGAGGCATCCCGCCAGCTGCGCCTGACCGATGATGGACGCAGCGCGGCCGAGCGCACGTTCCGCCGCCATGCGCTCGCCGAGTGGCTCCTGACCGAGGTGGTGGGGCTCGGCTGGGCAGAGGCCGACGAGGAGGCGCATCACCTCCAGCACGCGCTGTCGGAGCGGGTGACCGACAAGATCGACGACCTGCTCGGCCGGCCGCCGACCTGCCCGCACGGCAACCCGATCCCGCGTGGCGGCGTAACCCCGGCGCGCCCCGCCGGGCTGCCGCTCAGCGAGGCAGCGACCGGCACCGAGGTCACGATTCTCCGCGTCACCGAGGAGGCGGAGGAGGACGCGCGCCTGCTCACCTTCCTCCAGCAGAACGACGTGAGGCCGGGGCGGGCATTCTCGGTCGTCGACGTCGCCGATCACGTCGGCACCATGACCCTGCGCGCCGTCGGGGGAGCCGCCGACGTGACGCTCGGCCTCGTGGCCGCCGCCAAGCTGCGGGTCCTCGATGGACGCGGCGACCCGTCGCTCTTCCACCGTGTCCCGGAGCGGGCCCGCCTGGCCGCGGCGGCCGGCGCGTGAGGCGATTTGCTACGATGCCCCAACGCCCAGGGCCACACCACGAGAGCGGAGGATTCGAATGACGCGTGATCGCGGCAGGCGCGCGATGATCGCGGCGATCGCCACCGTCCTCTGGCTCGGCTTCATGTCGATCGGGCTCGCCGTCATCAACATCGTCGCCCCCACCGTCCGCGGGTCGGGACCGGATGGCGCGGCGGCCTTCGTGGGCCTCGTGGGCGGCGTCGTCACCGTGGGGCTCATCATGTGGGCCGCCTCCGAATAGCCGGCCACCGCCGGCGGGAATCCCGTGCCATGACCGACCTTCTGGCAGCCATCTGGGCCTTCGCCTGCGCGCGCCGCGCATCGAGGACGCCGAGGCGGTCACCGCCCTCGTCAACTTCGCCGATGAGCACGACTTCGGGGTAGCCGATCTTGAGGCCGAGGACATTCGCGACGAATGGTCGACGATCGACCTCGACGCCGACGCGTGGCTGCTGGAGGACGCCGGCAGTCTCGCCGGCCTCGCCGACCTCATTCCCCGTGCCGACGTGCAGTATCGGCTGAACCTCTACGTCCATCCCGACTGGCGCCGGAGGGGGCTTGGCTCCGTGCTCATGGCGCGCGCCATGACGCGCGCCGGCGAGCGCGTGGCCGCCGACGCCGGGGACGCGAGGATCACGATGCAGGGCTTCACGAAGGGGGGCTGGGAGCCCGGGCTCGCCTTCGCGGCGCGCCACGGGTTCGCGGTCAGCCGGCGCTACTTCCGGATGCGAATCGACATGTCGGAGGCGCCGCCGGCGCCCACGCTGCCACCGGGCATCGAGATCCGCGGCTTCCGGCGCGGCGTCGACGAGCGCACGACGTTCGACGCCGGCCAGGACGCCTTCGCTGACCACTGGGGCTTCCTGCCGATGGACTACGACGACTGGCGCCGGCGTCTCGAGCGGCCCGACTTCGACCCGAGCCTGTGGTTCCTCGCCGTTCGCGGCGACGAGGTGTGCGGCACCTCGCTCTGCTCGACCATCCCGAACACCGGCTGGGTCGGCAGCCTGTCGGTGCGGCGGCCATACCGGCGCCTCGGCCTGGCGCGGGCGCTGCTGCATCGGTCCTTCGCTGCCTTCTGGGAGCGCGGCCAGCCGACCGTGGCGCTCGGCGTCGACGCGAGCTCGCTCACCGGCGCCACCCGCCTCTACGAGTCGGTCGGGATGCGGGTGGCCGAGTCCTACGACCAGCTCGAACGCGAGCTCCGGGCCGGCGTCGATATCGCCGTCCGCGACCTGATCGACTGACCCGCCGGCGCTAGCCCTCGAGGTCGGTCAACACGCCGGGCACCGGCGGGTGGAGGCGATCGACGCCCGGCTCGCCGAGCCGCGCATAGAGCCCCGGCCGTCGGTCCGCGATGGTGTCCCACTCGTGCTCGCCGGGACGGCGCCGGACGTGCGTCTGTCGCGCACGCTCCACGTCGACCTCACCGAGGAGGAGCTCCTCGTCGGTGTCGGACGCGACCGCCAGCCGCTCGCCGTCGGGATCGACGAAGACCGAGCGTCCCATGAACGTTGTGCCGCGCTCGGTGCCGACGCGGTCGGCGGCGAGGAGGTAGCAATGGTTCTCGGCCGCGCGCGCCGGCGCGAACAGGTCCGGGTGGAAGGCGACGCCGATCGGCCAGTTCGTCGGCAGGCAGATGAGGTCCGCGCCCTCGAGCCCGCAGACG